>CACWHY010000001.1 GCA_902760805.1 Ruminococcus flavefaciens
ATGCAATGTCAAACCTTCAGTGCCCACTTTAGTGGGTGAGCCTGTATTCGCCCCTTTTAGGGGCTGTGCAAACCACCACTTCAGTGGTGGTTATGATTCAGCGGATCCTAAGATCTCCCTCCGGCAATGGCATTATCTTGCTAAAAATCGGCTTGTTATAGCATAATCGTGCGACCACTTTTGTTCAAGTGTCATTTTTTGCACCTTTTCTGTAGAAAATGAGTTGAATGATCTGTGAATACTTGATATCATTTAACTGGGAAATTATTTGTGCATTTGCTGGCGGAGCGATCCGCCAGCAAATGGTATGAAAAGTCAGTTTTTTGATAAGAAAAGCTATTTTCTTACCACCAATAAAAATGTATGATTAAATCAGCAGTTGTTTTGCTGCTGAAAAGAAAAAGGGGGATCCTTATGGCTAAGAACTTTCTGAAAAAAGTAGTCTCTGCCTGTTCGGCAGCGACAGTTGCTCTTGGAATGAGCAGCTTTATCCCAGCGAAAACTTCCGCAAAGGAGGCCGATATCCTGGACTTCTCGATATCCGACGTGACCATGACAGACGGCTACTGCACCAACGCACTCGACAAGGAAATGGACTACCTTCTTTCCTTCGACACCGAGAAGCTCCTTGCAGGCTTCCGGGACAACGCAGGTCTCAGCACCAACGGCGCTACTCGCTACGGCGGCTGGGAGAACACCAACATCGCCGGACACTGCGTGGGACATTACCTGACAGCTCTTGCTCAGGCTTATCAAAGTCCGAACATCACCGCCGACCAGAGAAATGCAGTCTACACCCGGATCAAGACCCTCATCGACAACATGAAGATTTGTCAGCAGAATTCCAAGGGCAAGCCCGGATTTCTGTGGGCAGCTCCTAAACACTCCAGCGGCAACGTTGAGCGTCAGTTCGACCAGGTCGAGCAGGGCAAGGCCAATATCTTCGACGACGCTTGGGTGCCCTGGTACACCATGCACAAGCTGATCGCAGGCTTGGTGGACGTGTACAAGGCAACGGGCTACGCTCCCGCAAAGGACGTGGGCTCAGCCCTGGGCGATTGGGTATACAACAGAGTTAGCAGGTGGAGCGACCAGACTCAGCGAACAGTTCTTTCGATCGAGTACGGCGGAATGAACGACTGTATGTACGACCTTTACGCCATTACCGGCAAGGACTCCCACGCTGAGGCTGCCCATAAATTCGACCAGGTGGATCTGTTTGAGCTGGTGAACAAGGCCGGAAGGAACGTTCTTGACGGCCGCCACGCCAACACAACGATCCCCAAGTTCATCGGAGCTCTGAAGCGCTACACTGTGCTGGACGGAAAGACCGTAAACGGCCAGCAGATCGACGCTTCCGCCTATCTCAAATACGCCGAGACCTTCTGGGACATCGTTACTACTCACCACACCTACATCACCGGCGGAAACAGCGAGTGGGAGCACTTCGGCAAGGACGATATCCTTGATGCGGAGCGCACCAACTGTAACTGCGAGACCTGCAACTCCTACAATATGCTGAAGCTGTCCCGTGAGCTGTTCAAGATCACTCACGACAGCAAGTACATGGATTTCTACGAGAACACATATTACAATTCGATCCTGTCCTCGCAAAACCCAGAGACCGGCATGACCACCTATTTCCAGCCCATGTCCACAGGTTATTTCAAGGTCTACAGCACTCGCTGGGACAAGTTCTGGTGCTGCACAGGAAGCGGCATGGAGAGCTTCACCAAGCTGGGCGACACCATTTATATGCACGAGGACGACACCCTTTACGTCAACTTCTACCAGAGCTCGATCCTTGATTGGGAGGAGAAGGGCGTGAAGATCACTCAGGACAGCTCTATCCCCGAGGGTGCCTCTGTCAAGTTCACTATCGACGGCAGTGCAGCCATGGATCTGCGATTCCGCATCCCTGACTGGATCGACGGCTCAATGGGAGTATCCGTCAACGGCAGCAAGTACAGCTACAAGACTGTCAACGGCTACGCAGATGTTTCCGGAGACTTTGCCAGCGGAGATGTGATCGAGCTGACTATCCCCTCCAAGGTGAGGGCATATTCCCTGCCTGATGCTCCCGATGTTTACGGCTTCAAGTACGGCCCGCTGGTGCTCAGTGCCGAGCTTGGCAAGCAGGATATGACCACCAGCAGCACCGGAATGTGGGTAACTATCCCCAAGGATAAGTTAGAGGGCAGCGAGACCTTCAAGATCAGCAAGGAGGGTCAGTCTGTGGCTTCGTTCATGGCTCAGATCGACGAGCACCTTGTCCGTGAGCCGGGCACTATGAAGTTCACCATGAAGGACACCGACATCAGCCTGACCTTTACTCCTCATTATAAGCAGTATCAGCAGCGCTACGGTATTTACTGGAAGTTCGTTCCCAATGGCACAGTCATCGAGGAGCGCCTGCCCCGTGCAAAGACCAGCGTGACTGACACTGTTCAGCCGGGCTACGGCCAGTACGAGAGCGACAACCTTCACGCTATGGTGGAGAGCAACTCCGTTGGCATCACAAACGACAGCACCTACCGCTATGTTAAGAACGGCGGCTGGATCACATACAGAATGGCAGTTGACGAGAGCGCTTCCATGCAGAGACTTCGCATCACCCTGAGAAAGTCCGACAACGGCAAGTCTCTTCGGGTAAGAGTGGGAGATGCTGTTTTGTTTGCGGAAACTCTTGACTACTCCGGCAGCGAAGATGTTTACGAAAGGATCATCACGATCCCCCAGGACGTTCGTGACCGCTGCACCTACAGCGTTAATGCTGACGGAACTGACTACAGCGTTCTTGACGTGACATTCTCCTCCAATGAAGGCGATGAGGAGTCCGCAAAGGTCTGCGACTTCATCTACATGGAGGCTGTAACTCCTGCCTATGAGTTCACCGACGAGATCGCCTACTATGTGGACTGCGGCGACCATAATTCCGACACTATCACCGGCAGAGACCGCCTTGGTATGTACAACAGCGTCACCGAGCAGCTCTACGGTCCCGATGAGGTCACCGGACGTATGTGGGGACTGATCGACGATGCCACCGACAAGTACAACGGCTCCTCCAAGAGCAAGGGTCTGTACACCGCAAACACCTGGTGCGACGAAGCAAATACTGCTGACGGAGCCGACAAGTCCTACAGCTTCCGCTACACAAAAAATCAGTACGAGAACAACATTGACCGTCACATCGACTACGCATTCGAGCTGCCTAACGGCACATATTCAGTTGAGATGTGCTTCTGTGACCCCTGGGGCTGCTCCAAAAACCCCACCGCCTACGCTAACCTTGGCAAGGCAGGGGAGAGCGTGCTTGTGAAGAACGCTCCCACTGACCGAACTGCTGTAAGCGGCACAGCCACCGTAACTGACGGCGAGCTTACTGTAAACCTGCGCTCCGATGACAAGGCTATCAACATCTGCTACATCCTCATAAAGCCCTTGGAGACCCAGCCGGCCTCCACTCTTGGCAGAAAGGGCGATGTTAACCTTGACGGCGACGTGAATATTGCCGATGCCGTGGTGATGCAGAGTTACCTTCTTGCAAAAACTCAGATCACCGGCGAACAGGCCTATGCAGCTGATGTCCTCTCTGATACAGTTCCAAATGTGTTTGACATGATCCTCCTCAAACAGATCGTGGCAGGCTCCTGAACTGTGAAATAATATGAGATCCCCGCTATTGCGCTGAAAAACGGCGTGACAGCGGGGATCTTTCCTTTTTTTGAAAAAAATTCAAAATACCCCTTGACAAAGTGTAACACTGCTGCTATAATTGTATACATAGTAGTTATACAATTTAGACTTTGCTGCACTGTCCGGAAGGTGCTCAATAGTCCTATAACCACAAGGAGTGTACACTAAATGAATATCAATATCAGCAATTCTTCAGGCGAGCCGATCTATTTGCAGATCGCTGGCCAGATCAAGACCATGATCCTGGAAGGAAAGCTCAGGGAGGGCCAGGCTCTGCCCTCTATGCGAGTTCTCGCAACTGAGCTCCGTATCAGCTTCATGACCACTAAGCGTGCCTATGAGGAGCTTGAACGTGACGGATTTATCGAGTCTTACACGGGAAAGGGGTCATTCGTAAAGGCACAAAACCTGGAGATCTACCGTGAGGAGCAGATCAAACGCATCGAGTCACTGCTCATGGAGGCGGGGGAAACTGCCCGAAAAGCCGGCCTCACCATGGACGAGCTCCACGAATTACTTGACCTTGTTAACGGAGGGGAATAACATGACCGCATACCAGAATTCGATCGAGATAAACGGCGTGACCAAGCGCTATGACGGCTTCATGCTGGACAACATCAGCTTCCAGATCCCAAAGGGCTGTATCATGGGATTTATCGGTCAAAACGGTGCCGGAAAGACCACCACGATCCGCAGCCTTCTGCACATCACCAACATCGACAGCGGCGAGATAAAGCTGCTGGGACTGGATCACATCAAAGACGAGTACGAGATCAAAAAGCGCATAGCAGTGGTCTTTGACGAGATGCCTTTCCATGATTCGCTGAATGCCAAGGATATGTCGCTGATCTTCGAGGGAATGTACCCGGATTGGGACCGAAATGAGTTCAGGAGCTACCTTCAGCGCTTCCAGCTCCCTGAGAAAAAGAAGATAGGGAAGTTCTCCAAGGGAATGAAAATGAAGCTCCAGATCGCCTGTGCTCTTTCCCACAATGCTGAGCTTCTGGTAATGGATGAGGCCACCACCGGCCTTGATCCTGTGGTCAGGGACGAGATCCTCCACATCTTCATGGAGTACCTGCAAAACGGCGAGCGCTCTGTCCTTATGTCCTCCCATATCACCAGTGACCTGGAAAAGATCGCCGATATGGTGACATTTATCGACAAGGGCAGGATCCTCCTCACCGGCTCTAAGGATGAGATCGTGGAAAGCCACGGTATCCTGAAATGCGATAAGGAGAAGCTGGCTGAGCTTGATCCTGAGGACGTGGTCAGCATCCGCACCAATAATTTCGGCGCCGAGGTCATGGTCAATGACCGTGAGGATGCGGCCTTCAAGTACAGAGACTGCGTGATCGACCCGGCCACGCTGGACGACATCATGCTCTACTATGTTCACAGAGATGCAAAGGAGTGGTCATAATGAAACTGTACAAGTCACTTATTTACCGAGAAATGAAGCTCTCCAGGGCTTACTATGGCTTCTGCATATTGTTTTTCGCTCTTCTGATCACAACTGTGCTGGTGGGGCTGATCCTGCCAAATGTGGACGAGGGAGTCGCCCCCGGAGAAGCACGCCTTGGATTTACTCTCGTATCTCTGGTGATCCCTGTTTTGGGAGCTCTGTTCGTGACCCGTGACGGGGGGAACTACAAAAAGGACGTGAATTCCGGCTGGGCAAGGGCAGTCGCAGCCTACCCGGTCACAAGCAAGCAGAGAGCTTTGGCTGAGCTGCTCATGCGCCTTATCTCATCCCTGGTATTCATGGTTTTGGGATCTGTCGTTACAATTGTGATAAATGCGAACTTTGGGGTAAACATTCTTCTGCCTTATGTGTCGGTGTGGATGCTCAGCGGAGCTGTCGGGCTCCTTATCGACGCTGGCCTGGGCGTAATAGTGATGCTTACCCGTGACAAGAAGCAGCTGAAAAAATACATCGTTATCGCAAACGTTGCTATGATCGCATTGCTGGGAACTGTCGCAAAGTATATCCCTTCATTCGATGAGTCGATCGCCACCAAGAAGCTATTAGAGAGGATCGTGGATACTCTTTATTCGGGATGGTTTTTCCTGATCTGTGCAGCTATCCTCTGCGCAGTCTCCGCTCTGTTCTTATTTGTCTATGCACGTTCCTATGAGAGGAGAGAGGCGTAATGAAAGGCCTTGCGTATAAGGAACTGAAGCAGAACTGGCCTATCATCGTGCTCATGGCCATTGCGCCCGGTCTCATCGCCTTCGCAGGAGGCTCTTGGTTTCTGAAATATGTGGGGATCCCTGACGCAAACGGCAACCTCCGCAAAATACCGTTCATGGAGGGCATAAGGGATGAACAGGGTGTAGAGATGTGGATCTGCTTCATCGTCATGGGACTGATCTGTGCTGCTCTCATGCAAGGAACGGTTTTCAACGCCGATGCAAGGAAGTCCTGGGTGATGTGGGCGGCTGCTTCTCCGGAGGGCATCAAGGGCAGCATTCGGGTGAAGTACGAGCTGACTCTGGCGCTGGTCATGCTGACCATGTTCTCCTTCCAGCTGGGCGACTACGTCATGGCAATGATCTGTGCTGCCTATGATACGATGTGGTTTGGCTTTGGAGGGATCATCATTATGCTGTTCTACTTCCAGCTTTTGATGAGAGCTATTGAGATCCCGCTGATCATACGCTTCGGAGTGAAGGTCGCCAGCCTTGTAAAGTGCAGCGGAATGATGATCCTGGCATTTGCGGCAATGATGATCTTCTCGTTTTACGGCGAACAGATCATTGAGGCCATGACTGGCGGAGTTCCCATGGCAAAGGGGATGATCGTGAGGTACGCTATAGCTCTTCAGCCCATAGTTTCCCTGGGAGCCTTCTATCTTTCCTACAAGATCTCCTGCAAGATCTTTATGAAGGGAGCTTGGAATTATGACTAGTAAAAAACAGACACTGATCCGCTTAGGAGTGTTTCTGCTCCTGGCCTTTGGACTGGCTATGATCCCTCAGATCATCTGTTTAGCTGTTTTCGGCTATGAAAAATGGATGGAAAGCCCCATGGCGGTGGTAGTTACCTTGTCCATGTTTGCGCCTATGCTTGGCAATATCCTCACAAGGCTGATCACCAAGGAGGGCTGGGAAGACTGTAAGCTCCGTCTGAACCTCACCGGAAATCTCCGCTTTTACATCATGGGAGCTCTGATCCCGGTGATCTGGTTTTTGATCTCCGCTTTGATCGTGGATCTCGTCCACGGAAACTGGCAGTTCGAGGGTCTGAGGAAGACCACGTTCTCTGAGTCCTTCACAGAGCTGATGATGAACTATGTGGCCTTTGTGCCCTACTATGTTTTCTGCTGCTTCGGCGAGGAATTCGGCTGGCGAGCCTATCTCAACCAGAAGCTGGAGACTCTCACCGGCACAGTGGGAGCTGTAGTTTTCGGCGGAGCTATATGGGGGCTTTGGCACGGCATACTTGTGGCTAATGGCTATAATTTCGGCAGCGGACGGCCTTTTCTCAGCGTTGTGCTGATGTGCGTGAGCTGTATTTTCGTCAATGCCTCTGCAATGCGGCTGACAAAAAAGACTGACTCGGTATTCCCGGCAACTCTCATGCACGTTATCGAGGACATCTCTCTGTATGAGTTCATCTTCCGTCATGTTGTGAGCGGTGTTTCGGAGGAGGTCGGAAGCAAGGCTACTGAGCTGCAAGCGGGTATCCTTTTGCTGGTGATCCCTCAGGTCATGGTGGGAACGATCAGCTTCATACTTCTGCTTCGTGACAAAAGAAAAAAGCCCGATCCTTCGGCGGATCAGGCTGTACCGGCATGATAAAAGGCGGCAATTTTTGCCGCCTTTTCCTTATGTTGCCTTGAAAACATATCTGAGGAAGTTGTACATATGGGGATCCACAGTAGCACTTCCGTGGTCGCCCTGGGGAATGCTCTGCCAAAGGTGATCCACACCGTTTTGGGTCAGGGCATCGTGGTAGGTCTGAGGGTGATCTCCAACAGTGCCGTCGTGAACAGCAGCCGAGATCAGCAGCATATAGGGAGCTGTGGAGGGCTTGAACTGGCCTTCTGTCAAACAGCCCTCATGGGTCATGAAGTTATCCTTAGTGGCGAAAATTCCCGGCGCAGGGCAGGCTCCGCCAACATAGCCGTAGATCTCTGAACGGGTAACTCCGGTGTAGAGAGCCTCACGTCCGCCCATGGAGAAGCCGGTGATAGCGGTGTTCTCACGGCCGGTCTTCACGGAGTAATTCTCCTCCAGGAAAGGCATGATGCTGTTTTCGATGTCCTCACGGATCAGGTCGTACTTGCGGGCGGCTTCCGAAGTAAATCCGGGAGCGCCGGGGCCTGTGAACATGGCCGGGAAGACCACGATCATCTTTTCAGCCTTGCCGTCAGCGATGAGATTTCCCACCATTGTGGGGACGCCCATGCCGGGCATAGAGCTCTCGTCGCCGAAAATTCCGTGAAGAACGTAAAGCACGGGGTACTTCTCATTGGTGTTGTATCCGGCAGGCAGAAGGATATTGATATTCTTGTTCATGCCGCCGTCCTTGGAGTAATAGGTCTTGTGCTCCATAGTTCCGTAATCAACGCCGGGGCGCTGCTGAGTGAAGCCGGCGGGAGCGCTGATCTGCATATCATTTGCGATCTGAGCCATAAAATCTCCTGAGATAATGGGAGTAGTGGTGGTGGGCTCCGGTGCGGTAGTTACCGGGGCAGTGGTCTGGACTGGCTTTTCTGGGAATTCGGTGATCTGGCGCTGAAGGAATTTTGCCAGGAGCACAACGTCATTTATGGCGAAATCGCCGTCACCGTCGATGTCGGAAACGCTGAGGTCAGGCTTTGAGCTGCCGCTGAAACGGTCCACCATGGCCTGTCGGGCAAGGATCAGGTCGAAAACGGTGAGCTTGCCGTCGCCGGTGAAGTCTCCGGGAATGGCAGAGGAGACCTGTTTTCCCTGGCCGTCCACAACTCCGCTGCCGGTGGAAATGGGGGAGGGGGTACCGCTTGGTGCAGCGGTAAAGCTGTCTATCTGGAAATCGCTGGCTTTTTCGGGCATTTCCAGGTAAAGCATCAGGTTTTCGGCACCCTCGGGAATGGTATAATCGGTGTTTGAGATGTCTGTCCAGACGCCGCTCTCAGCGGTTATCAGGGCGATCTCGCTGTAGATCTCACGGCCGTTTGCATTATATTGCAGGCTCATTTTGATCTTCTGTGACCCCTGATCTTTCTGGAGAACTGCGGCACTGAAGCTGTAGCTCTGGCCTGCCTTGAACTGGTCTGAGGGCAGGGTGATAGAGGCGCCGTGCCAGTTATCGGTGCGTCCGGTCACCAGGAGGGAGCCTCCGCCGGCGTAGTAGCTGCCAGAGTCAACTGATACCAAAGCTGTGCCTCTTCCGGTCCAGTTGCTTTTGCCGGAATCAAAGTCGCAGGAGATGTAGCTGTCTGCGGAATTTGCGGATAGGGGACAGCTGTAGGCTGCCGAGCTTGCCGCAAGAGAGGCTGCCAAAATGCAGCTCATGAGCTTGGAGTGTTTGTTCATTAAGAGGGCTCCTTTCTGTTGCTTTAGTACAATATTGCTGCCAAATTTGTTCGTGTTAACTAAATTATATTCACATTGTACAGTTTTTGCAAGCCAATTATTGCGGCCTGCGGTGGATAATTTGCATTCTTTGCTAAATCAGCCGACTCTACGGAGGGTCGATTGACGGGAAGTACAGATCACCTTATAATAATAGTAAAGGAGGCGATCGTATGGATCAAGTCAAAACTGGTGAGCTGATCAGGCGGCTGCGCACTGAAAGGGAGCTGACACAAAAACAGCTTGCGGAGCAGATCTCCGTCAGCGACAAGGCTGTTTCAAAATGGGAGCGAGGGATCGGCTGCCCGGATATTTCGCTGCTGACCGAGCTGGCGAGAGCCCTAGGCACCGATGTTCAGGTGCTGCTCAGCGGCCAGATCTGCAAAAACGAAAAGGAGAAAGGCGATATGAAGAAACTCGATTTTTATGTTTGCAAGGAGTGCGGGAACATGGTGACCTCCACATCTGAGGCGCAGATCTCCTGCTGCGGAAGTCCACTCACTCAGCTGACGCCCCGGAAGGCCGAGGAAAATGAGCAGCTGCAAGTTGAGGACATAGGCGGAGAGTGGTACATCACCTCCGCCCACGAAATGACCAAGGAACACTTCATCTCCTTCGTGGCCTATGTCACAGACAGCAGCCTGATGATGTTCAAGCAGTACCCTGAGTGGCCAGTGAACATCACTCTGCCCATGTACCGCTCCGGCAGGCTGGTGTGGTACTGCAATAAATGCGGAATGCTCTTCCAGGAGCTTCGCCCAAAACGCAGATAGCGCAAAACAGGCAGCCGGCGAGCTGCCGTTTTTTGTCAAGGTAAATAAGCTTCTCTAATGATATTCGTTAAAAATACAGATTGATTGAAGACCGGAAGTGTGCTATAATTACTATATAGAAGTGTGCTATAATTACTATATAATAGTATTTTATGGAGGTGTATCATGGATAAGGTCAAGAAGAAGCTGGGATTTGGCTGTATGAGGCTCCCCATGGTGAACGGAAAGGTCGACGAGCCGCAGTTTTGCAAAATGATCGACCGCTTCATCGAGGAGGGCTTCAACTACTTCGATACTGCTCACGGCTATATAGGCGGCCAGAGCGAAACTGCGATCAGGTCATGTCTTACCAGCCGCTATCCCAGGGAGAGCTTCCTGCTGACAAACAAGCTCACTGAAAACTATTTTGAAAAGGAGGAGGACATCAGGCCCTTCTTCCAAAACCAGCTTGAGTGGTGTGGAGTGGACTACTTCGATTTCTATCTCATGCACGCTCAGAACGCTGAGAATTACAAGAAATTCAAACGCTGCAATGCTTATGAAACCGCCTTCCAGCTGAAGGCTGAGGGCAAGATCCGCCACGTCGGACTTTCCTTCCACGATACGGCTGAGGTGCTGGATCAGATCCTGACGGACTACCCTCAGGTGGAGATCGTTCAGATCCAGTTCAACTACCTGGACTACGATGATCCCGCTGTCCAGAGCCGAAAGGTCTACGAGGTCTGTCGAAAGCACGGCAAGCCTGTTCTGGTAATGGAGCCGGTAAAGGGCGGAAATCTGGTGAATATGCCTGCTGCTGCAAAGAGTATCCTGGAGAAGCTGGAGGGCGGATCCGTGGCCAGCTACGCTATTCGTTTTGCTGCCGGCTTTGAGGGAATGGTCAGCATTCTCTCCGGAATGAGCAGCATCCAGCAGCTCGAGGACAACATCAGCTACATGAAGGACTTCCAGCCGCTGAGCAAGGAGGAGCTGGAGGCTGTTCACAAGGTGGTGGATGTGCTCCACTCCAAGGATCTGATCCCCTGTACAGCCTGCCGCTACTGCGTTGAGGGCTGCCCCATGGAGATCTCGATACCGGATCTTTTCTCCTGCATGAACACCAAAGAATTGACCCACGACTGGAATCCACATATGTACTACGAAACTGTTGCACGTCACGGCGGAAAGGCCTCGGACTGCATTCAGTGCGGCCAATGCGAGGAGATCTGTCCCCAGCACCTGCCCATCAGGGAGCTGCTGGTCAAGGTGGCAGAAGCCTTTGAACACTAAGGAGGAAAAATATGTTTGAAAACGCTTTAACTTTGAGAAATGTGTCTTCCGGCCGGAAGATCGCATATAAATCGCTGGTTTCAGCCGGGATCATCGCTATGGCAGTGATCCTTCCGCAGCTGGTACACCTGGCTCTTGGACAGCCCGGCGGAGTCAAGTGGCTGCCCATGTACCTGCCGGTGCTCATCGGCGGCTGCCTTTTGGGAGCTCCCTGGGGTCTGGCAGTGGGAATTCTCTCGCCTCTGTGCAGCTTCCTGCTCACCTCTGCAATGGGCTCGCCCATGCCAATGGCAGCACGCCTGCCCTTCATGGCGGCTGAGTTGGCAGTTTTCGCCGTGATCTCGGGACTTTTCACCAAGAAGATCTCTGTAAACGGCCTCTGGGCTTTCCCGGCTGTGATCCTGGCACAGATCGCCGGAAGAGCCGCTTTTCTGGGACTTATCGCCCTTACCGAGAGCCACACACAGTTCACCACGGCTATGATCTGGCAGCAGATCAAGACCGGTTTTGTCGGACTTGCAGTTCAGGCAGTTATTGTTCCGCTGATCATCATCGCTCTTCGGAGCCTGCTCATAAAGGACAAGGCCAATGACTGACATGATTCGGGCAAAACAGCTCCTCCCGGGGCATTCGATCTGCCTTTGCAGAGGGGATGAGGTCATCACCGACGATGGCCGAGGTATCTCTCCCATGATGAAGCTCATAGCTGAGGGCAGGGATCTGAAAGGCTTCTCCTGCGCAGATCTTATCGTGGGAAAGGCTGCGGCAATGCTCTTTGTGAAGGCCGGAGTGGTCTGCGTCCACGGCGAGACAATGTCCACCGCCGGAAGGGACTTCCTCCAGTCCCACGGGGTCCCCTGCACCTGGGGAACTCTCACTGAGCGGATCATCGACCGCCAGGGCAAGGACACCTGTCCCATGGAGAAGACTGTGGCGGACATCAGCGACTTTGAGGCCGGATATGAGGCTTTGAAGGCAAAGGTGGCCGAATTGCGGGCTAAAAACAACTGAAAATAAGCGAAAGCCATAGGGAGAGCCTCTTCCTATGGCTTTTTTTCGGGTTATAGGCTGAGACTATAAGGCGCGATAGATAATTCCGATTTGACAAGTAGGAATTGACGTGCTATAATATAACCATAGTAAACCTATAGGAAATGTTAAGGAGGTGCGGCAATGAAAAAACGATGTTGCCGATGTACTCAGCTCCTCGTTCGCCATATCTCTTCGAGTACCGGGCGAATGTGAGCCCAGCACGCTGTCAAAAACAAAAACCTAAACTATTATATATTTGGAGGAATTTATCATGTCTAAGAATTACCGTTTTGAAACACTTCAGCTTCACGTTGGCCAGGAAAAGCCCGACCCTGTTTCTGACGCAAGAGCAGTTCCAATCTACGCAACTACATCTTACGTTTTCCGTGACTCACAGCACGCCGCAGACCGTTTCGGCCTGAGAGACGCCGGCAACATCTACGGTCGTCTTACAAACTCCACTCAGGACGTTTTCGAGAAGAGGATCGCTGCTCTTGAGGGCGGCACAGGAGCTCTTGCACTGGCATCAGGCGCAGCTGCTATCAGCTACACGATCCAGGCTCTGGCAAATGCCGGCGAGAACATCGTTGCCTCAAAGACACTCTACGGCGGTACATACAACCTTCTTGCTCACACTCTGCCACGCTACGGCATTACAACTACATTTGTTGACCCCTATGAGGAGGGCGCTTTCGATAAGGCCATCAACGAGAATACTAAGGCTATTTTCATCGAGACTCTGGGCAATCCTAACTCAAACGTTGCCGACATCGAGGCCATCGCAAAGATCGCTCACGCCCACGGTATCCCGCTGGTAGTGGACAGCACCTTTGCTACTCCCTTCCTTGTAAGACCCCTTGAGTACGGCGCAGACATCGTTGTTCACAGCGCAACAAAGTTCATCGGCGGCCACGGTACAGCTATCGGCGGCGTGATCGTTGAGGGCGGCAGCTATGACTGGAAGAAGTCTGGCAAGTATCCCTGGATCTCTGAGCCCAACCCCTCATACCACGGTATCAGCTTCGCAGACGCTGTTGGCCCTGTTGCCTTCGTTACCTACATCCGTGCTATCCTGCTGAGAGACACTGGTGCAACTCTGTCTCCCTTCCACGCATTCATCTTCCTCCAGGGCCTCGAGACACTCTCACTTCGTGTGGAGCGTCATGTGGAGAACGCCCTGAAGATCGTTGACTACCTCAGCAAGCACCCCCAGGTAGAGGCTGTTCATCACCCCTCTCTGGAAACTGAGCCAAGCCACGAGATCTACAAGAAGTATTTCCCCAACGGCGGCGGCTCGATCTTCACATTCGAGGTGAAGGGTACTGAGGACGATGCCAAGAAGTTCATCGACAATCTGGCTATTTTCTCACTTCTGGCCAACGTTGCTGACGTTAAGTCACTGGTTATCCATCCTGCCTCCACAACTCACTCACAGCTCACTGAAGAGGAGCTTCTGGATCAGGGCATCAAGCCCAACACAGTTCGTGTTTCCATTGGAACAGAGAACGTCAACGACCTGATCGAAGCTCTGGACGACGCATTCGCAGCTATCAAGTAATTCCAACTGCCATTTGGAAAAACAGTTTACCTCCTTTGTTATACAAAAAGCCTTCCTCGGGATAAGGAAGGCTTTTTCGCTGTTTTTTCATGGGAAGACCCGAGGCGGAGCTTACTGCTCAGAGGGAGTTTTATTCGCCACTTGCAATTATCCTGCATTTATGTTATAATACATCATAGACCTATCAAAAAGATATGATTGGAGGAGCCTATGGCACACAGACTTGAAAAACGCATAAACGGCCTGGTGGAGTCTCTTATGGAGGACTACAGCCACGGCCGGGACATAGACACGATCAATCCCTTTACTCACCCGGACAAAAAGGCGGTGACCGACCTGCTGGATAAGCTGCGGAGCATAATCTATCCGGGAGTTTTCCGCAACAGCTCATACCGCTACTACACCATACGCAACCACATTTCGATGCTGCTGGAGGACGTTCTCTACAACCTTATCGCTCAGATCGCCTATGTGCTGAAATACACCGACGATTACGCCGGGGCTGAGTCCGAGGAGACCCGTGCCCGTGCGGAGGAGCTGGCGCTGGAGTTCCTTGACAGGATCCCTAAGATCCGTGAGTACATCGACACCGACGTGCAGGCTGCCTTTGACGGAGATCCGGCTGCTTTCAATAAGGAGGAGATCATTTTCTCCTACCCTGGACTTTACGCCATCATGGTTGCCCGTATCGCCCATGAGCTGTTCCTGCTGGGAGTTCCCCTGATACCCCGAATGATGACCGAGCACGCCCACAGCCTGACCGGTATCGACATCCACCCGGGAGCTTCTATCGGCAAGTATTTCTTCATCGACCACGGCACCGGTATCGTTATCGGCGAGACCACTGAGATCGGCAATAACGTCAAGATCTATCAGGGCGTGACTCTGGGAGCTCTTTCCACCCGTGGCGGTCAGCAGCTCCGCAATAAAAAGCGCCACCCCACGATCCGGGACAACGTGACGATCTACTCCGGAGCCTCCATTCTTGGCGGAGAGACCGTGGTAGGCGAGAACGTGGTGATCGGCGGTAACGTGTTCATAACCAAGTCTGTCCCTGCCGGAGCTAGGGTCAGCATAAAAAATCAGGAGCTCCGTTTCAACTACGACCCCAAGCATCCGCTGTCTCAGGAGGATTTTCAGCAGGCAGAGGAGTGGTACTACATCATTTGACGAACAGGAGGAATTTCCATGAAACTGGCAGAAGCATTACAGGAGCGTGCGGACCTTAACCGCTCCATCGAGCAGCTTAAACACCGACTTTGCCAGAATGCGGTGACTCAGGAGGGCGAGAAGCCTGCTGAGGATCCGGCCAGGCTGATGAAGGAGCTCTCCGCTGACATTGACCGTCTGGCGGAGCTTATCCGGCGGATAAATCTCACAAACTGCAAAACTGAGTCAGAGGGAAAGTCTCTCACCGAGCTCATCGCAAGCCGAGACTGCCTGAAGATCAGGATCTCGGCGCTGAAGGATCTGGCAAGCTATGCGAGCCAGACCTACAACCGCAATCGCCCCACGGAGATAAAGCTGGTCAGCACCGTGAATGTGGAGAAGCTCCAGAAGGAGATCGACGGGCTCTCCAAGGAGCTGAGGCTCATTGACAATACTATCCAGCAGCTGAACTGGTCTACAGAGCTGCTGTGAGTTTTTGGTGTAGCAGAGCAGGGCGAATGTGCTTTTGCCGGTTTCAAGTAAAACCTGCACGCTATGGTAACTGTAGGAGCGCAGCGGAGTTCGACTCTCCATTTATCGTAACGCTCCGACAACGTACAAAGGCATTGTAATGATCTATCGTAATTACCGTGCATTGACTGTTCATGCGAGGAAGGGAAGAGGGAAAAAGGCTGACGGGTGACCGTCAGCCTTTTTGCTGCATATTCTTTGGGGGATTTTCTGCAATATACCGGTCAAGGATCTCTGCGGCAGTCTTGACGAAGCGAATGCAGGGGCGAGCCTTGTAATAGGCCTCAGTGCGAAGCTCAGGCACCGGATCTCTGTTGACCTTCAGTCCCTTCAGCAGATCTATGCAGATGATCGTCTCGTGGACGTCCTTGAACTGCCCGGCAAGCTCCTGGATCCGGCGGTAGTGAGCGGCTTTCTCCTCAATGTCATTGGCGGAGGTGTAGCCGTAGAGCAGTCCTGCCACCATGAACATGGACGAGCAGGCTCCGCAGACCTCTCTCATCCTGCCCATACCTCCGCCGAATGAGGATGAGATCAGCAGGGCGGTCTCCTGGTCAAAGCCCGTAACATCGCAGAATGCAGTGAATACGGCCTGTGCGCAGTTCCGTCCCTCAGTAAATAGCTTGCAGGCCTTTTCAGCGTGTTCAGTCATCATTTTCACCTCGTTTTTCAATAAGTGGAGTTTTGCAGCAGGCGCCGCAGAAAACCACCTTTGCCCCGGCACTTTTCAGCACCTGACACAGCTCGGCCAAAGTGCTTCCGGTAGTGCATACGTCGTCTACCAGGAGCACCTGTTTTCCTGCGATAGCCTCCGGACAGCTCACTGTGAAGGCGCCGCAAAGGTTGACCTGCCGCTCGTTTTTAGAAAGAGTTTTCTGGGGAAGAGTCTCCGTGGGCTTAGTGACCGCCTGACAAACCGGTATCCCAAGGATCCTGCCCACCTCCTTGGCGATAAGCAGGGACTGGTTGTAGCCACGCTCCCTGAGATCCTCCTTGTGGAGAGGTGTCGGCACGATCACCTGGCTTTGGGCAGCGGGAGTTCCACGGAGAGCCTCAGCCAAAGCTCCTCCCAGAGCGTAGGCGCCGTTTCCGCAAACACCTTTTTTCAGCAGAAAGACAGCCGGCGAAATCTCCTCATCGTACTCAAATGCTCCGATGAAGCCGTCAGCGCCCTCTATGGTGAATTTCCCGGTGAAGGGCCGCAGCTTTCCACGGCAGTCCTTGCAGAAGTGCTCCTTTGGCAGGATCACCTGGCCGCACACCGGACACCGAGTGGGATAAAGCAGGTGGAGCAGCCTGCGTTTCAGCAAAAAGTCCATCAATAGTACATATAAAGCTGGCACTTGATCATGCCGTTGTAGAGCTTGCGGCGCTTTTTGGCCGGTGTTCCGAAGAATTTCTCGAACTCCTCATGGGGCGAGATCACATAGCTCTGACGGTCGCCGCCCTTGCCGAGGACTCTTCCCATTGTGCGGTAGATGTCCTCCGCCTCACGGAGCTCAAGCAGCCTCTCGCCGTAGGGAGGGTTGCAGATCACCACCGAGCCCTCAGGCTGGCGGAAGGAAGAGATGTCGGCCTGGTCGATCTTCACACGGGACTTGATCCCGGCCTTGTGAGCATTGTCCAGACTAAGGGCAACGGCTGCGTCGTCGATGTCGAAGCCGATCGCCTGGAATTTTGCGGAGCGGTCCACGCCGTCGATAGCCCGGCCACGCTCCTCACGCCAGATCTTTTCGGAGAAGCAGCTCCACTTTTCCGCAAGAAAGCGTCTGTTGATCCCCGGCGGGATCCTAAGAGCCTTCATCGCAGCCTCAATAAGGATCGTTCCGCTTCCGCAGAATGGGTCGCAGACCACCGTATCAGGCCGAACTCTGGCCAGATCCACGATGCCTGCCGCCAGAGTCTCCTTGATCGGAGCAGCATTGGAATTGCGCCGATAGCCTCTCTTGTGCAGGCCTACTCCGCTGGTGTCAAGGTACACTGAGACCAGATCCTTGAGGAGGCTGAACTTGATCTGCACCGCCGGGCCGCTCTCGTCAAACCAGTTTACGCCGTAGACACCTTTCAGCCGCTCAACTGCCGCCTTTTTGATTATAGACTGACAGTCTGGGACACTGTGGAGGGCGGAATTCAGCGAGTAGCCCTTTACGGGGAAGGCATCGGTCTTGCCGATGAAGCGTTCCAGAGGAAGAGCCTTCACGCCCTGGAAGAGCTCCTCGAAGGTCACTGCCCGGAACTCACCAAGCTCGATGAGGACTCTTTCTGCGGTGGCAAGGCAGATATTCGCCCTAGCGATCATATTTTCGTCGCCGGAGAAGCTGATCTTGCCGTCGCTGACCTTCAGATCTGTTCCGCCGATCTTGTTTATCTCGAATTTAAGTACGCTCTCCAGCCCGAAGTGGCAGGGGCAGCAGAGCCTAATGCTGTTATCCATTTCATCACCTTATAGTCAGACCCTGCCGCTACGCTGTAACAGCAGGGTCGTGTTTTTAGTATCCTTCTCCGCCGCCTTGCTCAACGTAGCCAGGGTCGGGAGTGTATCCGGGATCCGGAGTTACAATGCCGGGATCCGGTGTTATTCCAGGATCAGGAGTTATTCCGGGATCTGGAGTTATTCCAGGATCGGGAGTTACTACACCAGGATCAGGAGTTACTACACCGGGATCAGGAGTTGCCTGGCCGGCATTGGGGTCCTGAGTTCCGGCGCTTGGGTCAAGAGTTGTAGTTTCAGCACCTGTGCCGTTGCCCTCCTGAGTTGTGGGAGCAGTCCAGTGTCCGCCGTTGCAGGTAGGAGCAAGTGTGGACTTCCAGTAGCCCATGATGCCCTTGGGGCAATTCTCTCCGGCGATACAGCCGGTAGCAGTACACATAGGAGCCGAGATAACGCTCTTGCACTCGTCGAAATCAGCAGGAGTATCGCTGAACTGAGTGTCAGCGTACTCGCCGATGATATTCTTCCAGACCTGTGCAGCCTTGAGGCTGGTAGGAAGGCTCAGTGCGTCGTTATAAACGTCGTAGCCGATAGTAACTCCGCTGACGAAGTCTCTTGTCAGGCCGACGAATGTGAGATTCTGCCAGTTATCTGTAGTACCGGTCTTACCGCAGAGCACCTTGTTCTGGAGCTTAGCAGAGGTACCTGTACCGTTTTCAACAACGTTCTTCAGGAGCCTGTTCATAACGTAAGCAGTCTCCTCAGAAACAGCAGTGCTTGCGTTTCCGTCGTTGGAGTAGAGCACCTTGTGGTTAGCGTCCTCGATACGGGAAACGATATGAGCCTCGTTGTAGGTACCCTTATTTCCGTAGGGGATATAGGCGTTGACCAGATTTTCCAGAGTGATGCCCCAGGTAAGGGATCCAACTGCCAGAGGTGACCAGTCCTCGTCCTCAGGGTCCAGCTTCATGCCCAGCTTCTCTGTGCAGAACTTGAATACCTCGTGAAGTGTGAGCTCCTGACAAAGCTGAGCAGGAACTGTATTGAATGACTGCTGGAGGAAGTAGTAGATGTTATGCTGAGCATTTGAGATACTTACTGAGCTGTCAACGGTGTAGTTGGTAGGCCAGGGCTTTCCGTCTACCTCCATGATAGCCTTATCGGTGTAGACCGATCCCCAGTGGATGTGGTCGACCTCCAAGGCCAGACCGTAGCTGGAGATAGGCTTCATGGTAGATCCGATCTGTCTGGGCTCGGTAACAGCGTAGCTCGTTCCCAGAGCTCCCACCTTGGGGCCCCAGTTGCCCACCTGAGCCATGACTGAGCCGTCGTATCTAAGGGCAACGAATGCGATGTGTGGCAGGTATTCCTCAGCCTCGCCGTCACCATCGATGTCGACCCATTTCTTAACGAAGTTCTCGTCCACCATGTTGTTGATGTCCATCATTTTGTCCTCGACGTACTTCTGCATAACAGGGTCAATGGTGGAATAGATCCTGTAGCCGCCCTTGTTGATACGCTTGAGGGCCTCATCGCCGTCGATGTTGAACTGCTCCTTGAGGAAGTCGATGGTCTCGTACATCATAGCATCGACCTCCCAGGTGTATACCTGCTGAGCCTGCTCCATTTCCTCGAGGTCTACCTCAGGGTGGAGCTTTTTGTACTCAGGAGAGAAGGTGTAGAGGATCTTAGTGTTCAGGTATTCCTGATACTCGTCGTAGGTGATAGCGCCGTTTTTGTAGAGCTGCCAGAGAACGTAGCGCTGACGGATCTTGTTGTTAGCCTCACCGTCAACGATAACATTGCCGTCCTCGTCCTCGGTCATGACCTTAGGTCCGTAATACTGAGGGCTCTGTGGGATAGCGGCCAGTACGGCTGCCTCAGGAACTGTGAGCTCCTCGACATTCTTACCGAAATAACGTGTAGCTGCCAGCTGGATACCGTTGATAGGTCCTCCGAAGCCGATGTAGTTGAGGTACTCCTCAAGGATCTCGTCCTTAGAGTAGGTCTTCTCCAGCTGCATAGCGGCGAAGATCTCACGGATCTTACGCTGAGGAGAATGCTCATTATCGCCTGTCAGGTTTTTGATGAGCTGCTGGGTGATCGTAGAACCACCCTGTTCGGTATCGTATATGTGCAGGAACATATTTATGAACGCTGAGAATGTACGCTTGTAGTCAACACCATCGTGGGTGTAGAAACGCTCGTCCTCGGTGTAAACGAAGGCATTGCGGACGTGCTGAGGGATCCTGTCGATAGTAACGGGGATACGCTGTACATCGGTCTTCATGCTTTTGAGGACAGTGAGCTCTGGCTCGCCGTTCTCGTTGATCTTAGTACCGTAGAGGTAGGTATCGCTTCCGGTCTCAAGCTCCTGGAGCGTGATGCTGGTGGAGTCCTCCATAAAGTCGAGAACGTACACGGTAAGAGCAGTAGCCACGATCGTACCGGTGATTATCATGACCAGGAAGAGAGACAGCAGGGTGGTAGCGATGACCATGAAGAACTTCTTGAAGAAGTTGAAAACCTTGCCGTGCTTTTTCTTTTTCCGGGCAGGAGCTCGTCTCTGTGGAGCGGGTCTTCCGGAAGGCGGAGCGGCGTTTCTCACAGGCGCCTGTCGCTGGCCGCCGGGATTGTTCATATTAGGCATATTGTCAGGGTCACCGAAAAAAATGCGGCGACTTCTCCTTTCTATAGCATACACTATTATTATAGCATAAAATGGGACGGTTGTTAATAGCTTGTACGAAAAAAATTCAAGATCTGTATATTTGTGCAAAAAGGAGGAATAATACTCCTGAGAATTTAAGCAGTTTTTCTGCGGAGAGGAGCACATATGACAGGTTTTTTCGACAAGAGGGTGTTCTTTACATTGCTGACCGCAGCCACAGTATCAGGATTTATCGTGATCTGCACTTTGGGGCAGTCTCTTCATCGCCAAAAGGTGGAGGCCAAGATCTCCGCCAGTGTCCCTGAGATCGAGCAGCCTGAGCGCACGGTCAGAGAGTACGGCGGCAGGATCGGGGTGTTCATGGGGGAGAGCTCCACGCCCTACCGGGTGATCGACTACGATGTTTCGCTGCTTTCTGACCTGGACAGGCAGGCCTTGCAGGAGGGCGTAGTGATCGGCAGCGACTATGAGCTGCTGCGATTCATCGAGGACATCGCAACTTAACGGTTTTCGGGCTTTTTCTTCTTTTTCTTCTTGCGCACTGAAAAGCCGAAGTCTCCCAGCTTTCGGCCAAGAGCGAAGTATTCTCCGTGAGCGTAGGCAGCAAGGCCGCACTGCTGGAGGTTGAGCTTGCCCTTGGAGTCGATAAAGCGCTCATCAGCGTCAACTCCAACGATCTCTGCCAAAAACATGGTGTGGGAGCCCAGCAGCTTGCTCTCGGTTACTCTGCACTCAAGGGACACAGGGCACTCCTCGATGAGAGGAGCTGCCACCTCATGGGCAGGGATCGGATGGAAGCCGCATTTGGCGAATTTATCTGTGTTTCTTCCGGACTTTACTCCGCAGAAGTCCACCTCCTTCACCATGGCTGAGGTAGTCAGGTTTATGACGAACTCACCGGAATCCATGATGATGTCGTGGGAAAATCTCTCAGGCCGCACAGAGATATAGGTCATAGGCGGCCGGGTGCAGACTATCCCTGTCCAGCCGATCGTGAGAACGTTGGGCTTTTCGGGAGTCCCGCAGGTGACAAGTGCGGCAGGTACAGGGGCCAGCAGAGCGCTGCCCTTCCAGAATTGCTTAGGCATGGTATCCTCCTTGAAAGTGGCGTTATGAACATTATAGCACAGGTCGGCGTATTTTTCAATGAGGAAGCGAAGAAAAGTTGCGATGTGGGCGGATTTTTGCTTTGTACGAAAAAAATCTCCGCTGCCGCCTGCTTCCGACAAATTTCAGCGGTGAACTGTGGTAAACTAGAGTAAACAAAGGAAAGAATAGGAGGCGAGTTCATGGATCTGACCATAAATAACGAAAACGGAGCCGCAGTTGCACGGCTCAGAGGTGAGATTGACCACCATACGGCAAAAAAACTGCGGACCGAGCTGGACAAGTACATAATCAACTTCCGGCCGCCGGCGCTGGCAATGGATATGAGCGGCATAACCTTTATGGACAGCTCCGGCATAGGCCTGATCTTAGGCCGGAGCAAGCTGCTGAAGGAGTGCGGAGGGAGCCTTGAGATCCGGGGCGCCCAGCCCTATATCCGCCGGGTGCTGAAGCTGTCGGGGATCGGGCGGATCGTGAGAATTAGCTAACAGGAGGAAGAAATGAAGGTCATCAACGAGATAAAATTCATAATGCCGTCCCTTTCGGTCAACGAAAGTGCGGCTAGGGCGGTGGTGTCGTCCTTTCTGATCCAGGCTGACCTCACCGTTGAGGAGCTCTCCGACATTCGGACGGCAGTTTCGGAGGCTGTCACAAATGCGGTTGTCCACGGATATAGAGGGAGTTCCGGGAAGATCGAGCTCACCGTGAAGCTGCTGGAGGGCCGAGAGATCTACATAAGGGTGAAGGACAGCGGCTGCGGTATCACAGACATAAAGCAGGCCATGGAGCCCCTTTTCACCACTGCTCCCGAGGAGGAGCGCTCCGGGCTGGGGTTTTCTGTGATGGAGTCCTTCACGGACAAACTGGCGGTGCGCAGCAAGCCCGGCAAGGGCACTGTTGTGACCATGCGGAAAAGGCTGAGGGTCCATGGCAGCTGATACCAGGCCCCTGGCTGAGGAAAATCTGGGTCTGGTACACCTTTGCGCAAACCGCTTTCGTGGCCGGGGGATCGACTACGAAGAGCTGTATTCCGCCGGCTGTCTGGGACTTGTGAAGGCTGTAAAGGCCTTTGATGACGGACGAGGGGTGAAGTTTTCCACATACGCCGTGCCTGTGATCCTTGGGGAGATTCGGCGGCTCTTCCGGGACGGCGGCACTGTAAAGGTCAGCCGAACGCTGAAGGAGCTTTCCCTTCGCATACAGAAGCTGTGCGGAGAGTTCCGACAGACCCAGGGCCGTGAGCCTACAGTTGCCGAAATTTCAGAGCTTTCCGGGGAAACTCCTTCTGCTGTTTCAGAGGCGCTGTGCGTAAGTCAGCCGGCCATGTCACTGACCTCCGCCGATGAGGAGGGCGGCCAGATTGACCTTCCCACCGAAGCGCCGGACGAGGCTATTGTTGACCTGCTGGCACTTCGGCAGATTATGGCGGAGCTTCCAAAGGAGGACAGGGCGCTGCTGGAGCTGAGGTACTTCCGTGGACTGACTCAGGCGAAAACTGCGGCGCTTTTGGGAATGACCCAGGTGCAGGTGTCACGGCGTGAAAAAAAGCTCCTCACGCAGATGCGCAGGGAGCTTCTGGAATAGCTATAATCCAGCTGTAAATCGGTAAATATCGGCAGTTTCAGTGCGGGAGATGCGGATAATTCCGCCGTCGTAGCCGCTGCCGGGGATTTTCAGCGAGCCGGAGGCAAGGGGCTCCTTGGAGTAGACGTAGCCCTCCACCTTCTGAAAGATCACGTCGGAGGTGATGATGACCATATCTCCCGAAAAATAGGCGCTGTCAAGGCCTGCACCGGTGAAGTCGATGTACACGGCTGAGGTCCTTCCGGCCAGCTTTGCCAGTTCCTCCTTCCGGATAGAGGCGTCACGGGAGAGCTCCCCAGCGCTGCGCTTTTCCAGCATGAAAATGGCGGTCTGCTTGGCGGCCTCTTCGGGGTCAGCAAAGAAGGCGTGGCGGCTGGTGAGCAGGGTGAAGAATATCAGAGCGAAGAGCAGGAAGACTGCTCCAAATGCCAGTTTTACGGGCTTTTTCATGGTATCACCTCAGAAGATCAGGTATGTTATGACGGAGTTGGACATGAGGAAGCCCTTTGCTGTCAGCCAGATCCGCTCTCCGTCAGTTTCAGCGTAGCCGGCCTTTATCAGCGGCGGCAGCTTCCGCTCGATTGCCTTTCGGTGCTCCGGGAAATTGCTCAGCAGCAGTCCCTCACGCAGCCGGAGCAGCAGCATTGCTCGCTCCTCAAAGCCGCAGGGCGCCTCATCGGTGACGGTGACGGGTTGGGCGGGGGACTCCACAAACCGCTGTATATCGGGATCTGCGGCAAATCTTTTTCCTCCGCAGCAAGAGTGGGCCGAAGGTCCGATCCCGATGTAGTCAAGACATTTCCAGTAGCGGCAGTTGTGGCGGCTCTCGGATCCGGGCTTGGCGAAATTTGAGACCTCGTACTGTGAAAAGCCCAGTTTTTCCAACATTTCCACAGCTTTCAGGTAAAGCTCCGACTGAGCGTCCTCGCCGGGAAGAGCCCCACGGATCTGGTCGCAGTCGAAGGGCGTGCCGGCCTCGATCTTGAGGATGTAGGCGGAGATGTGCTGGATCGGCAGGACGGCCATTTTCTCGATAGATCGGCCGAGAAGCTGGGGAGTTTGCCCGGGAAGTCCTATCATCAGGTCGCAGGAAATATTTCCGAAACCGGCCTGTGCCGCCTCCAAAACGGCCTTCTCCGCACGGGCAGCGGTGTGAGTTCGCCCGAGAAGTGAGAGCTCCTCATCGTTCATGGACTGCACGCCTATGGAGAGCCGGTTTATGCCTATTTCCCGGAGCTTTTGGAGCTTTTCCAGGGTGAGCGTGGAGGGGTTGGCCTCAAGGGTGATCTCTCCGTTTTCGGCAAGTCGGAAGCTGTCCTTCGCCTCATCAAGGATCTGGCCGAGCTGCTCCGGAACCAGCAGGGAGGGCGTTCCTCCGCCGAAATAAACGGTGTCTGTGCAGCGTGAAAGGTCGGAATAATGGCGGATATTCCGCAAAACTGCCTGAATATAAAGCTCCGCCTGCTCTTTGCGGTAGCAGACGGAGTAGAAATCGCAGTAGCCGCACTTTCGTCCGCAAAAAGGGACGTGGAAGTAAAGACCGAGACTGCTCATTTTTTATTGGGGTCGATCCGGATCGCAGGTGAGAGCGGGAAAAAGAATGCGTTCACCAGCTTTGGAACGATCAGAAATGCCAGTATCAGGCCGATATTCACGGGAAGCTCAATCGGGTCCAGCCACGGAATTGAGGGGGCTTTCAGGTAGACGAACACGATCAGGGCGAAGCAGAGCACGCTGAATACGGCGTTGAAAATGGTTGCGGCCTTGCCGTTGACCACTCTTCTGCCGCACTTCATGCAAGGCTTGCCGTTGGAGTTGAGCTGACCGAGAAAAGCCTTTGAAATGGGGTTGAACGACTTCTCACCGCAGTGAGGACAGGTGTAAATACTCATAGCAATATCCTTTCAATTATGACTGGGAGAGCTGGCCCTCGATGACTTCCGGCTCCTTTGACTCAAGCACCCTTGCAAGGGGCGCCTCGGGGGAAGTCCGCTCATTTAGGGCAGTTTTTCTCAGGGGAGCAAGAGGTGTTTTCTTAACTGCACGTCTTCTGCTCCTGAGCATTTTCGAGATCTTGAACCAGTGGAGAATGATCAGGCTCAGGAAGAATATCCCCAGTGCTATAGCCGTAAACTGGAACTTTGCTCCGGAGACTTTATTTCCGATGAGCAGCACTATCCCGGCGATGACCACGAAGGGCAGCTTCGTCACCTCTCGGAGTGTTATCCGCAGTCTGCGTGTTGGCTTGTGGTAGGGAGAGACTGCCTCTGCGATCACTGAGATCAGAGACAGCAGCAGGAAAAGTCCTGCCAGTCCGAAAGCAATATAGTTAAAAATCATGGTATCCCTCCTATGGGAGCTCCCTTATGAATCCAGCTTCAAAACGCTCATGAAGGCCTCCTGCGGCACCTCTACGGTACCCAGCTGGCGCATACGCTTCTTTCCTTCCTTCTGCTTCTCCAGCAGCTTCTTCTTTCGGGTAATGTCGCCGCCGTAGCACTTTGCCAGAACGTCCTTGCGCATTGCCTTGACGGTCTCACGGGCGATGATCTTTCCGCCGATTGCAGCCTGGATCGGCACCTCGAAGAGCTGACGTGGAATGTTCTCCTTCAGTTTTTCGGCTATTTTACGTGCTCTGGAGTAGGCCTTGTCGGTGTGGATTATGAAGCTGAGAGCGTCTACGATCTCGCCGTTGAGGAGGATATCCAGCTTCACCAGCTTTGAAGGAACGTATCCCATCATCTCGTAATCGAAGGAAGCGTAGCCCTTGGTTCGGGACTTGAGAACGTCGAAGAAATCGTAAACGATCTCGTTCAGCGGCAGCTCGTAGTGGAGTTCAACACGGGTGTCGTCCAGGTATTTCATGTCCTTGAACACGCCACGTCTGTCCTGACACAGCTCCATTATATTTCCCACGAACTCGGAGGGAGCGAGGATGCTTGCCTTCACCATGGGCTCCTCAGCCACCTGGATCACCGCAGGATCCGGGTAATTGGTGGGGTTGTCGATGTACTGCACCTCGCCGTTGGTCATTGTGACCTTGTAGATTACCGAGGGAGCAGTCGTCACCAGGTCAAGGTTGTACTCACGCTCAAGGCGCTCCTGGATTATCTCCATGTGGAGAAGTCCTAAAAATCCGCAGCGGAAGCCAAATCCCAGAGCGATAGAGGTCTCCGGCTCGAAGGAAAGAGATGCGTCGTTGAGCTGGAGCTTTTCCAGAGCTTCACGTAGATCGCCGTACTTAGCGCCGTCCGCCGGGTAAATTCCGGAGAATACCATGGGATTTACCTTGCGGTAGCCGGGGAGCGGCTCGTCACAGGGACGGTCATCGCAGGTAACGGTATCGCCCACCTGAGTGTCTCCGATCGACTTGATCGAAGCGGCGATGTAGCCGACCTCGCCGGCCTCCAGGGAGCCGTTGTTCACAAGAGTTGTAGCGTCCATGAATCCGGCCTCAACAACATTGAAAACCGCACCGGTTGCCATGAGGCGGATATTGTCGCCAACCTTCACACGGCCTTCCTTCACACGAACGTAGATGATAACTCCCTTGTAGGAGTCGTAATAGCTGTCGAAAATAAGGGCTTTCAGAGGCTTTTCCGGGTCGCCCTGGGGAGCAGGGATGTCGGTTACGATCCTCTCCAGCACCTCCTCGATGTTCACGCCCATTTTTGCGGAGATCTTGGGCGCATC
Organism: Ruminococcus flavefaciens; assembly: GCA_902760805.1. Lineage (GTDB taxonomy): Bacteria > Bacillota > Clostridia > Oscillospirales > Ruminococcaceae > Ruminococcus. Next base: position 27,063 of record CACWHY010000001.1, read on the forward strand.
CATTGCAGGGATGCCGATGATCGACTCCACCTCGCTGCAAACTCTCTCCGGGTCAGCTGAGGGCAGGTCGATCTTGTTCACAACAGGAACTACCTCCAGGTCGTGCTCGATAGCCAGATATGTGTTGGCCAGAGTCTGCGCCTCGATGCCCTGAGAGGCATCCACTACCAGTATAGCGCCCTCGCAGGCAGCCAGTGAGCGGCTCACCTCATAGTTGAAATCGACGTGGCCGGGAGTGTCGATGAGGTTGAAGATGTAGTCCTCGCCGTCCTTTGCGGTGTATTTCAGCCGCACAGCACGAGCCTTGATCGTAATGCCGCGCTCACGTTCGATGTCCATGTTGTCCAGGAGCTGATCCTCCATGTCACGGATAGCGACGGTCTCGGTCTTTTCCAGGATACGGTCAGCGAGGGTGGATTTTCCGTGGTCTATATGTGCAATAATGCAGAAATTTCTGATCTTATCGTTTGCCAAGGTGATACCTCTTTTCGTTTTCGCATATTTATACATCTTAATTATAACACAAAGCTCCGAAAAAATCAATACATTTATTTTCGGGAAAAATATCTTTTGGCTCACCTTGACCTCATAGGTCTGTGGTGCTATAATGAGCATGGAAACTAATGCTAGGAGGAATAGCTATGATCTGGCGATATCCTGAATACTGCGAGAGATTTCGCTGCTCAGCAGGTGAGTGCTCCGACAGCTGCTGTATCGGCTGGGAGATCTGCATCGACCCGGAAACTGCCCGGCGCTACAGCTCGGTGGAGGGGAGATTTGGCGAAAAACTGCGAGAAAATATCTCTGAGGGAGCCTTTGTGCTGGGGGAGGGCGAGCGATGTCCCTTCCTCAACGAGCGCAACCTCTGCGACATATACATACAGCTTGGAGAGGATGCTCTCTGTCAGATCTGCACCGACCACCCACGGTATTTTAAGTGGTTTGGCGGCGTGAAGGAAGGCGGCGTGGGACTTTGCTGCGAGGAGGCTGCCAAGCTGATCCTATCCAGTCCGCCGGTGCTTGCGGAGAGGATCGTTCCAGATGAGGAGGCTCCTGACTGCGATGAGGAGCTTCTCCGCCTGCTGACAGATGCACGTCGTGAGCTCACTTCACGGCTGTGGGAGGGCAGCCTTTTCTCAGCGCTGACCTCCGCAGTGGCCGATGCTGAGCGCTTGCAGGAGATCCTGGACTTCGGAGAGCTTCGGCTCCCTGACTGGGAGGAGCTCCCGGCGGCAAGCTGCAACGAGGCTGAGTGGACAGAGTTTTTTGCTGAAATGGAGCCCTTTGACACACAGTGGCCAGACTTCCTCCGGAGGTGTGTGGAGCTGAAAAATGTTCCGGAAGAGCTCTCCCCGGAGCAGGAGGAGCAGCTTAGGCGGATCGGCGCATATTTCCTGTTTCGCTACTTCCTTGGGGGCGTCTTCGACGGCGAGATCTACTCCCGTGTGAAGCTGGCGGCGGTCAGCGTGAGGTTTATCGGCTGGCTGTGGAGGTGCAGATCGGCAGAGACCGGCAGCTGCACCTTTGAGGACTGCGTGCAGATCTCCAAGGCCTACTCCAAGGAGATCGAGTATTCCGAGGAAAACCTTGAACGTCTTCTCGACGCTGCATATGACCGACCGATTTTTGGCTGTATTTAGACAAAAACTGTTGACTTTTTACTGATGATAATGTATAATGGAACCAGCAATACCCAAAGCCATACACATTTTATCACAGATCGGAGGAATAACCATGAAAATCAAGATCACAGCAATTCTCACGACAGGTCTGATGCTTGCGGCTTCTGCTGCAATGCCTTTAGGCCAGGCGGCAGGCGCTCAAGGGGTGGAGGCTCTGCCGGAATGGGTCCCCTCAGACTATGCCTCTGCGGTGGAATTCCAGAACAACTATGGCGCTACGCATATACAGGACGGCCTGATATGCGTGGTACACGACAGCGGCAATCCGCAGATGTCGCCTCATTTTGAGGTGAACGGGGTATATGCGGAGAAAGCTGACTGCCTTGTCTCGCTGGAGGACTACGCTGCATATCCAGAGGCAGACGACTCTCCCTACATCATTGTGTCGCTTTTCCGTCCTGAGGAAGAGATGACTATCAGCTACAAAAGTGACCGTGAACAGACAGACTACACCTTCACCACTCAGGACGGTGATGAGATCATCGAGACAGACATCTACGGCTGGCTGCCGGACTGCGCTGAGGAGTACGGCGACTATCTCAACGCCCACCACCAGGTCTCAGTCAAGGACAACTGCGTCCTGATCTGCACAAGCTACAGCTCTGGTACAGCCTTTAGGTGGAACGTTTCTGAGAACGGCGGAGAGTATTTTGAGCTGGCCGAGATCGTCAACTGCTCCACCAAGACCGTTGAGCCTATGGACGGCGGCACTGTTGAGAACATCTACGTTTACAAGGCCTTGAAGGACGGCTACTCAAAGATCCAGTATAACTACGGTACCAAGTCACAGGTCGAGTCGTCTGCCATTGCCGACTGCGTTGTGCTGAACGACGCTCAGGAGGTGCTGCTCTCCAGCCAGATGAAGGTGACTCTGGTGGACAGCGCCACAGGAGAGGTGATCCCCATAAACGAGGATGCTATCCCCTCGATCAGCACCGAAGCCAGCTATGAGACTCCCAACGGAACGATCTACTCAGGGCCGATCATGCGGATCGAGTCTGATCCCTGTGTCCTTGACATGGGCGCAGATCTATTCAATGCTGACAGCTTTTCCTTTGAACTGAGCGGAAGCAGCCTGCCGAAGAACTACAAGCTCCGCAAAAATGCAAGCCGCCAGGTCTGGGACAACGGTACAGTTTCTCCCGAGGACAGTATCATCGTCACAAAGTACGATAACGGCGCAGCTGATGTTGTGTTCAAGCTGGACTACGATCCCTCAGGCGATGCAAACGGCGACGGTTTGTTCAGCATAGCTGACGCTGTTATGCTCAATAAATGGCTGCTGGGAAGGCCTGACGCAGCTATCGGCGACTGGGAGGAGCTGGATCTTTGCCATGACAACAAGCTCAACGTTTTCGACTTTATCGCCATGAAGCAGAGACTGGTGGAGATCTATGAGCGAGGCTATATCGAGCCCGATGTCAAGGCGATGTATCCCCAGGAAATGATCGTGGTCAAGGACAGCATCAAAATGTATCAAGGACCTTCACTGGTCTATCCCGAGGTCGCTGAGATCCCCGGAGCAAGGATCCAGGAGCTGGGCTACATGAAGGGCAATAACGACTGGGTATTCGTGGAATTTGACGGCACCCGGGGCTGGGTCAGCATTCGTGACGAGGACGGCAACTACAACGTTTCATGGCTGGCCGTTGCCGACAAGCCGGTGATATACCTATATCCTGAGGAGGAGACCGATGTCCATGTGGAGCTTGACCTGACCGAGGCGGAGCTGGCTACCACCTACCCCAGGTATAACGGCGGCTGGGACGTTGTGGCTTCCCCCGACGGTACTCTTCTCAACAAGGCAGACGGTACTCACCACAAATATCTTTTCTGGGACGCTAAAAATGTCCGCACAAGATTTGACTTCTCCAAGGGCTTCTGTGTGGCAGGCGCCGACACTGAGGCCTTCCTCAAGGAAAAGCTCACATACATGGGACTTACTGAGGAGGAAATGAACGAGTTCATCGTTTACTGGCTGCCCAGAATGGAGCACAACCCCTACAACCTGATTTCCTTCCAGGGTAAGGCCTACACTGATACCGCTAAGCTGAACATCACACCCGCACCTGACAGCCTGCTGCGGATCTTCATGACATACGTTCCTCTTGAGGAGGAGGTCCAGATCGCTCCTCAGCAGCTTGAGACCTTTGAGAGAAAGGGCTTCACAGTTGTGGAGTGGGGCGGCAGTCAGCAGGGCTGAGGCCTCTGAATAAAAGAAAAAAACAGGGCAGATAACTGCCCTGTTTTTGTTTTGCTCAGCTCAGTTTTTTCTGGAGCTGATCCATGGTTATGGGGAATCCCTTTACGGGGTCGATCAGCTTTGCGTCAGCCATTTGTACAGCAAGAGCATCAAAGCCGTTTACTCCGCTTGTGCCGTTGTCAACAACGTCAGCGTTGACAGCTCCCTGCTCAGTAAGTGCATACTTTGCAGGCAGAGCCACGAACTGAAGGATCGCAACTGCGTCGTTGAGGTTTACAGAAGTGTCCTCATTTGCGTCACCGTATACAGGCTCATCACCGCTGGGCGCTGCACCGAGAGAGATGAATGTCAGATCTCGGGCCTTAGCATAACTCTCTGCTGTTGAGCCGTCATAGCCCTTGATGGTTCTTCCGAAGTAGTAGTATTTGCTGCTGCCCCAGTTGTATTCGATCTCGCACTCCGGGTTGAGAACAGTGATCGTAGTGCCCTCGTCGCCGTAGAAGGAAGAGCCTCCGCCGATAAATGTAACGCTCTTGGGGAAGATGATCTCCTTCAGCGATGTACAGCCATCGAATGCGTACTGTCCAACTGTCTTGACCTTATTAGGGATAACTATCTCAGAGAGTGAAGAACAATCCTCGAAGGCTCCGTTTTCGATAGTGGTCAGTGCCTTGGGCATGGTGACTTCACTAAGAAGAGTACAGCCTTCACACATTTCGGTGGGGATAGTTTCAAGAGTAGAAGGAAGTTTCAGTGAAACAAGTGAGGTGCAGAAACGGAGCGTACCTTCTCCCAGCTCTTTAACTGACTCAGGGAAGGTCATGTCGGTAAGAGCTGCACAGTAAGCAAATGCGTAGCTGTCAATGCTCTTTACTCCGCTTCCCAGATCCGCCGTTGTGAGCGCATCGCAGTTATTGAAAGCGTATTTTCCGATAGATGTGACCTTGTTGGGGATCGAAATAGTTGTCAGTGAGTCGTTTTCCTGGAAGGCATAGTCTCCAATCGAGGTAAGTGTGGAGGGGAGAGATACCTCAGACTCGCAGGCTCCGCAGAAAGAGCCATTTCCGATAGCCGTGATACCCTCAGAAAGAACGAGCTTGTTCAAGTTGGGGTACATACCGGAGCTGAAAGAAGAGTATTTCGATGATGTATCTAATCTGGTGTCGGTATTGTCAGCCACTATTCCGGTCTTTCCGGGAGTAAGAGTGATGTTGACGATGTTGTTATAATAGTTAGAATAGTTGCCGGTTTCATCATAACAAACAAACATTGAGCGGCTCAGGAATTCACCGTCGCATGGCATAGTAACATCTGTTATTGATGTAACATTCTGGAATGCAGATGATCCAACATCGTTCAGTGTATCCGGCAGAACGATACTTGTGGCCAGGTTTGTACAGCCGCTGAAGCAGTATTCGCCGATATTCTGGATCTTGCTGGGGATACCTGCGATCTTCAGCTTTGCGCAGTCCTTGAAGCACTTGTTTCCAAGGGAAATGATCGAGTCAGGCAGAGTGATGGAAGCCAGATTTGTGCAGCCTTCAAAGGTATTATCACCGACCTCCAGGATACCAGAGGGAAGTGTCAGTGATTTCAGGGCGGTACAGCCGTTGAATGCGCTGTTGCCGATTGCCAGAAGGGTAGAGGGCAGCTTTACATTAGTAAGGGCTGTGTAGCCGTTGAAAGCGTTGCTGCCGATGTATGTGATACCGTCAGCGAAAGTGATCTTAGCAAGGCTGGTCTTAGCGCCGCTTTGTACAGCTGGATAATTAGAGTTATTATAACTGAATGAGATACCATAATCCTTAGATGAGAAGAAATCAAGCATTTTTCCGGTGCGTCCGGGGGTAAAGTTGATCGTCATAACGCTGTCGCTGACGCCCCAGGTGCCAGGAATGTCTATGGGGATAGTGAGGGTTTTAAGACCTGACAGTGAATCAAGATTGCAGGATACTATTGTACTATCTGAGATAGTCAGTGACTTGATATTCTTGCAATTCTCAAAACAAGTTCCACCAATCCTTGTGACCTTCTCGGGAACGACAACACTGGTGTTTGTGATGGTGGGATTTCCATTGTCATCGTAAGATCTCCAGCCATTGAATCCATAGTACATTGAATAGATCCAGAGGTAATATGTCTCACAGGTATGAGCGTGCATGATGCCTTTTTTCAGACCGTCGATCAAACTTGCATTTGATGAGGCGGTGGTGAAGGTGTCAGCAGTTGCTCCCATGAGCCTGAAGAGAAGATCCACTGCACATATAGAATCATCCTGTAGAGTTTGGAGCTTGAGTATGATCTCCTTCAGAGCATCAAGGGCCTCTTGAGCTTCCTTGATATTTTCAAAGCTCTGGCCGGATTCTCTAGCTAGATCTCCAAACTCCTTGGAATAAGTACGGCGGTATTCCTCGAATGAGGGCTCTTTATCGTTCTCCGCACATTTATCAACATATTCATCCCAAAGATCGATCACTGTATCTGCTGCGTCATAAACATCGTCAAGGTATTCCAAAGTTTCACCGTATGCTCCTTTAAATTCTTCGAGCATCTCAGCTACCTTCACAGCATTGCTTACATCTGAATAAAGGCCGTTTGTAAGGTAGTCAAGGATCTTATCGACGACGACCTCGTTTGTTGAGCCATATTCGGTGATGACATTTGCCAAGTAAGTAATAAGATCGGCGTTGTTTCCGTTGGAAGCCAGGAAAGAAGCAGCAACTCCGAAGATCAGCTTGTCACGGTTTGAATTGTATGTTTCGATATCAGGAGCGATAGCCTGTAGGAGAGTTGTAAGCTCAGTGGTGTTGTCGATACCGGTGTACTCTACATTATCATTATGATAGAACTGATACTTGAAGTTCTCAAAGACCTCGCCGGTCGTATCAAGGGGGATATCTATGCCGTATCGGCCATAGCCCCATACAGACAGAGGGATAGCTGTAACTGTATCACCGGGGTTGTTGTAGTTTCTGATGTTAGTCAGAGAGGTGTCAGCCACTTTTGAAACTGCCGGGCAGGCATAGGTGTAGCAGAAAATATCGGAGGAGCTGAAATAGCTGCTTGTATTAGTGAGCCAGGCTCCCAGGAGATTTGAGATAGCTGCACCACGGCTGTGACCTGTGATCAGGATAACGTTTCGTGTGCCGCTGCCGGTCTCAGCGTAGATGTCAAGGAATTCCTCAAGGGAGTCCATGATCTTGCTGGCAGCCTTATTGAAGCCGTCGTGATTTGTGCCTGTGCCAACATTGAAGTTGCTGAACCACTCGCAGTTAGAGGACGTTCCACGAACTGTGCACAGGAAGTAGTTGGTGTTTTCCACCTGCTTATATCCCAGTGCAAAAGCAGCAGTATCGTTGTTGTCATAGGTAGGGGTGAAGTCATAGTTTTCTGTCAAGCAAGAATAACCCATTGCCTCATATTCTTTTTTGATCTCGGATTCATCGTAAGCCCATGAAGCCAGACAAACACTTAGCTTTGCTATATCAGTTGACTCATAATTTGCGTCAGTATCGAACATATCATCATTATAATATGCGTACATATAGCTACAGTTAGTATCATATCCCTTTGGTATCTTTACCGGAGAATGATAGCCGCTAGAATAATACGCACTGTTCGATAGATAGGTGTCATTAACAAAGTAGTGCTCTGCGTCGTTGGCGTAGTCTGAGGTCTCTGCGCTGGCCCTTAGCATGAGCAGATCCGCAGGGAATTCCAGCAAAATTGCTGAGAGGAAGACTATCGCCATCAGACAGGATAGAATTCTTTTCATGTGAAAAACTCCTTTTCATTATATTTATCATAAAGGCCTGAGCCTTTAAGATCCATTTTAGCCCGAGGCTGGGGTCTATACCTTATTGTATCACAATAATTTGCTTTTGTCCCCACACAATCGGGTAGGTTTTTCACATTTTTTGAAAAAATTTTCGGCTCTGACGCAATAATCGACTTGACACGGCAGGGGCTCAAGTTAAAATGATCAGCAGACAGATCAGTTTTCCGGTTTTTCGTGGCTCAGCTCATAGACGTCGGTGTAGCTGCTGCGGTACTGGAAGGGCGTCATGCCGGTGTGCTTGCGAAAGGCAGCCGAAAAAGCGCTCTGGGAGGAAAATCCCAGCGAGACAGCTATCTCTGACAGGGGAAAGTCCGAGAAGACCAGGATGTTTTGAGCTGTGGCGATTTTGGCTTTCAGGATATAGGCCTTTATGGGCATTTTCATCTCCTTGGAGAACAGCTTCGACAGGTAGCTTGGATCCAGGCCTTCGTGCTCTGCGGCCATTTTCAGAGTCAGGCTCTCTCCGAGATTTCGGTAGATGAAGTCCACTGTTCTGCGCACATGGAGGGAAACGCTGCTGGTCTTTCTCACCTCACGCATACGCTGGGCGAAGTCCAGCATCATGGCGCCTGTCAGGTCTATGACCTCCTCCGGCTTTTTGCAGCAGTCGCACTTCCTGATGTAGATGTCGCTGAGGGTATAGGCGATGTTGTGAGCCATCCCTCCGTCAATGCAGATCCTGGCGATGATACCTGTACCGATAGCAAAATGGTACTGGTTGTTCCTCAGCAGGTCGTCGGAGAGCAGACCCTTTCCCTCATAGTAGTTTGAGCGGATCTCCTCAAAGCTGGCCTGCACCTTCTCCACGTTTCCGTTTTTTATCTCATCGTATCGGGAGAACTCGCTGCTGATCTCAGTACGGTGGAAGTCCTCCTCAATCTGGACGAAAAGTCGGTAGTTGAGCTCCTTGTTAGTATTCATAAGATCACCTCTGCTGGAAGAATACCATATTTTTGAAAAAAAGTCAATAGAATTGATAGAATTAGGGCGCCTATCTGTATATAATTATCCTGCACTTAAAGAAAGTGACTTTTACAGATACGGAGTGATCTTTATGAATACAACAGATTTAACTCAGGGAAGAGTCGGCCGTGGGATCCTGCGGTTTTATTTCCCGCTTCTTGCAACAGCCATGCTCCAGCAGCTGTATTCCTTTGCGGATACTGCCATAGTTGGCAGAGGTCTGGGAGACAACGCCCTTGCTGCCGTAGGAAATATGGGCTCGCTGTGCTTTTTGATCGTGGGCTTTTCCATGGGACTTGCAAACGGCTTTTCTGTGCTGGTAGCTCAGAGCTTCGGCGAAAAGAACTTCCCCCAGCTCAGGCGCACGCTCAAGGCTATGATGAGGCTTTCCGGCGGTATAACTGTGCTGCTGACGGTGCTGAGTATTTGCTTTTTGCGGTCTGTGCTGGTGCTCCTGCAAACTGACAGCGTGATCCTTCACGACAGTCTGGTCTACGGGTATGTGATCTTCGGAGGACTTCTGGCAACGATCGCCTACAACATGAGCGCCGGCATACTGCGTTCGCTGGGAGACAGCAAAACTCCCCTGAAAGCTATCGTGCTGTCCTCTGCGCTGAACATCATCCTGGACAGCGTTTTCATCTTCGTGCTGAAGACCGGTGTTGCCGGAGCAGGCATCGCAACGATCCTCTCGCAGCTGATCTCAGCAGCAGTCTGCCTGAAAAGGCTGAGCAGCATCGACTTCCTCAAGAGAGATCAGAGCGATGAACAGCCGGAGCTGGCACTGTATCTGAGGCTGCTGAAAAACGGCATCCCCATGGCACTTATGAACTCGATCACCGCCATAGGCTGCATGACTGTCCAGTATTACGTCAACGGTCTGGGAGTAGCCTTCACATCGGCATATTCCGCTTGCAGCAGGTACATCAATATGTTCATGCAGCCTGCCTGCACCGCCGGCGCAACGATCTCTGCCTTCACCGGCCAGAATTACGGCGCAAAGCGCTTTGACCGCATTCGTGAAGGCCTGTCGGTCTGTGTGGGGATCGCACTTGTTTCTTACGCAGTTCTGGGTCTGGCCATGTTCCTCTTCCCAAGGCAGCTGGCCTCGATCCTTCTCAGCGGACAGGCTCAGATCAGCTACGCCGTTCAGTTCCTGCCAGTTTGCGGAGTTATGCTCTTCGCAGTAGACCTGCTCTTCGTGTTCCGAAATGCAGTTCAGGGAATGGGCTTCCCTTTGATCCCCATGATCTCAGGCATAGTGGAAATGGTGCTGCGCATAGGCACGATCTCGCTGTTCATCGGCAGATTGGGCTTCCGTGCAACTGCCTATGCTGAGGTATTCGCATGGTCAGGAGCTCTTCTGCTGAACACAGCCGCATTCTTGCTGATCTTCGCAAGAGAGAGCAGGCGAGCCGGAGCTGAGTTCCCCGAACATATAGCTAAACATCGCCATTTCAAACCAGTTTTCAGATCAAGATAAAGGAGGAATTTCCATGAAATACCTAAACATCGCAAGCGGCCCCCAGAATGTCTCTGCACTGATCCAGGGCTGCATGAGAATGCCGGCTCTTTCCAAGGAGGAGGCGGCAAAGGTCATCCGCACAGCCTACGACTGTGGGATAAACTTCTTCGACCACGCCAACTGCTACGGTGCAGGAGAGGCTGAGGTGCGCTTCGCAGAGGCCTTTCCGCTGACCGGTCTCCGCCGTGAGGATATATTTATCCAGAGCAAGTGCGGAATTTGTCCTGAGCGCCAGGAATTCGACTGGACCAAAGAGAATATCCTCTCCAGCGTTGACGGTATCCTTGGGCGCCTTGGCACCGATCACCTGGACACGCTGCTTCTCCACCGCCCGGATCTGCTCTTTGACCCGGAGGAGGTGGCTGAGGCCTTCGACCAGCTGGAAAAGGCCGGAAAGGTGCGCTGGTTCGGCGTCAGCAACCTTATGCCCATGCAGATACAGCTGCTGAAAAAGTTCGTGAAGCAGCCTCTGATCATTGACCAGGTGCAGCTCTCTCTTGAGCAGTCACAGCTGATCGACCAGCCCCTCTACATGAACAACAAGACCACCGATATGTCCCTTGACAGAGACGGCTCTGCGCTGGATTTTTGCCGGATAAACGACATCACCGTGCAGGCTTGGTCTCCTTTGCAGATAGGGATGTTCGGCGGGACATTCATCGACAACGATGACTACCCTGAGCTGAACAAGGTTCTGGGAGAGATCGCCGAGCGTGAGGGAGTCTCCAAGGCGGCTGTGGCTATCGCATGGATCCTGCGCCACCCGGCTAAAATGCAGGCGATCATCGGATCTATGTCTCCGGAGCACATCAAGGACGCCTGCGACTCCACAAGGGTACAGCTTTCCCACCACGACTGGTATGCGCTTTATCTTGCGTCGGGGAAATTCCTGCCGTAAAATCGGACTAAATGACTTCCTTTGATCTGTGTATATAGCCAAATCTGTACTGTAATAATTGTCCAACATTATGTGAAGGAAATTATTGACGATTGTTTTTCTTTATGTTATAATAAAATCATCTAATAAATAACATAAGGGAGGTCATTTTATGAAGTTCAAACGTCTATTGGCATCTGCACTATCGGCCTGTATGATCACAGTCGGCGGCGTTGCACAGGCTCTTTCAGCACAGGCTATAGTACCGGTCTTGCCCATGGTCTCTTTGTCCCATGTTACAACTGCTCCGGGAGGGATCGTGGAGTTCCCGATCGGGATATCTGAACTGGAGTTTTCCCAGGGTACGGAATTCGTAGGGTTCTCGTTCAGCTATGACCCAAGGCTGAAGCTGATCACCGACCGTCATGGCTCAACAAATGCACGTTACGATGAAGGAACTACCGGTATGGAGAACTATTCCTTCGTAGTGAATGAGCAGGGTGGCCGTGTTTCCTTCCAGGGAAGCAATACGGATAAGTATCTTGAGGACGGCTTGCTCGCTACACTTTACTTCCTTGTGCCGGAGAACGTTCCCGAGGACACCTATCAGATCAATATAAACGACGTCGTTTTGCGGGGCGATGGCGATGTTAACTATAATGTCGGCTGGGAAGGCGGAAGCGTTGAGGTCGTCACTTCACTGGGCTTTTCAGATACTAGGATCATAGCAGATAAGGTCTCGGCCGATCCCGGCGAGCAGGTGGAGTTCACCGTTAAGCTGAATAAAAACCCCGGGCATAAGGGGTATGGAGCAAAGCTGGACTACGATCCGGCTCTGGAGATCGTCCCGAGAGGCTATGACAGCGGCATGATCAGCTATGGACCTGCCACCGGCGAGGCTGATAACATATTTTCCTTAAATAAGGAAGACGGTATCCTGACCTTGTTCAGCTCTTTCACCGGTGAAGGCAGTGTTGCGGATCAGGCGGGAGAGCTTTTCTCCGTGAAATTCAACATACCTGAGAACGCAGATCCCGGCTATTATCCGGTATTTATCAGCGGAGCCTACACCTCATCTGCCTCTATCGAGAAGAATCTTGATCCTGTGCATGGCTGGATCCACGTTAAGGGGGACGAGCCCCAGGTGGTCTTTTCCGCCGACAAGATCGAGGCTTCTCCCGGAGAGACCGTGGCCTATACCATCTACACCTCAGAGAACGCCGGCTATGACCAGGTCGCAGTGAATTACTCCTTTGAGCCAACATTTACTGTCCGCAAGGAGTCGGGGATCGCAAACGGCGCCTACACCACAAGCGGTCCGGCAGCTTTGACCAGCAGCAATATCGCTTCACTAAACCAGTCCAAGGGAACGATCTCCTTTGCTGATGCCGGCAAGTCTAAGACCTCCACCGGAGCGCTGTTCACAGTCTACATGACTATCCCCGAGGACGCAGAAGAGGGAGTTTACGCCGTGAAGCTAGGTAACTGCACTGCCAAGTCCGGAGGCGATGAGCTCCGTACCGCCAGTGAGAACGGCTTCATCAATGTCGTGAAAAAGATCAAGGGCGATGTGAACAACGATAAGTCGGTAAATATGGCCGATGCGGTGCTTCTCCAGAAATGGCTGCTGGCAGTTCCTGGCTGCGAAATACCGATCTGGAAAAACGCAGATCTTTGCGATGACGGCAAGCTGAACGTATTTGACCTTTGTCTGCTGAAGCAGTATGTTGCAGAGCTTAGTGCCGAATAAACCAAACAAAAGCAGCTCAGAAAAGCTCTGGGCTGCCTTTTTTTGTTGACGGGGAGCTGGGAACTGTGATATAATAAACAGTGTTAATGAACAGCAGCCGGTCACCGGCTGAAAACAACTGCCATGATAGGAGAAAAAATGAAAAAGATCCTTTTGATCGAGGACGAGGCTGCTCTTCGTGATGAGCTTTCCGTCCTGCTGAAAAACGCAGGCTACACGCCTGTTTCCGTCACAGAATGGGACAGCGTCCCTGAACAGATGAAGAGCTCCGGCGCTGACCTGATCCTGCTGGACATCAACCTCCCCGGCCTTAACGGAGAGGCGCTTTTGCAGGAATTCCGCCGTGAGAGCTCTACGCCGGTGATCATGCTCACCAGCCGTACCAGCGAGATCGACGAGGTGCTCTCCATGAGCTACGGTGCCGACGATTTCGTCACAAAGCCCTACAATCCTACGATCCTGCTGCTTAGGATCTCCGCAGTGCTGAAGCGTTCAGCCGGAAAGACCAGCTCCGTTCAGACCTACCACGATGCTCAGGTCAGCACGATGAAGGGCAGCATTTCCCGAAACGGCGCCGAGCAGATCCTCACCAAGAACGAGATGATCATATTCCAGCTGCTGCTTGACCGTCAGGGAGAGATCGTCACCCGTGACGACCTGATGACAGCACTCTGGGACAACGATGAGTTCGTCAATGACAACGCTCTTTCCGTGAACGTGAGCCGTCTTCGCAGCAAGCTGGCGGAGCTTGGGCTGAAGGACGCCATCGAGACTCGCAAAAAACAGGGGTATGTGCTGAAATGAGACTGATAGACTACCTCCGGGACAGGCTCCCGGCACTTATAATAGGCGGCGTCACCTACGGGCTGGCTCTGCTTTTCATGGCGGCCTACCGCTTTTCCGGCGAGGCGGTCATCCTCCTGAGCCTGATACTGTTGCTGGGAGCTGTCTCCGCCGTGCTGTGGGACTTTTTCCGCAAAAAAAGCTACTACACAAGTCTGATCCGCTACACAGAGGAGCTGGACAAGAAATATCTTCTTTCGGAAACTTTGGGCAAGCCCGACTTCCTTGACGGCAAGATCACCTATGAGGCTCTTCGTCAGGGAAACGCCTCAATGTGCGAGCACGTTGCAGATTTTCGCCGAGAGAACAAGGATTTTCGGGAGTACATCGAGATGTGGGTACATGAGATCAAGCTCCCCGTGGCCAGTCTACAGCTGATGTGCCACAACAACGGCGACCACAAATATGCCGAGCAGCTAAAGCGGATCGACTCATATATAGAAAGCGTGCTCTACTACGCCCGCAGCGGCAGCGCCGAGAAGGACTACATCATCAAGCCGGTATCTCTCAAGCGCACCTTCGCAGATGTTGCAGTACGCAACCGTGAGCAGCTCCAGGAGCTGGGGATCTCTCTGTCAACAGAGGGGCTAGATACAGAGGTCATGACTGACGGAAAGTGGCTTGCGTTTATCCTGGGTCAGCTCATGGCCAACAGCCTGAAGTACGGCGCCAGTGAGATCTCCGTCATCGCTGAGAGCTTCCCCGACCGCACAGAGCTGCGCTTCCGGGACAACGGCGTGGGTATACCCGAGAGCGACCTGCCATACATTTTCGAGAAGTCCTTTACCGGCTCCAACGGCCGCACTCAGGCTAAGTCCACGGGTATGGGACTTTACATCGTCCGGAAGCTCTGCCGCAAGCTTGGACACAGTATCTCCGCAAGCTCTGAGCAGGGGAAGTTTACAGAGCTGCTCATCACATTTGGAAAAAACGACCTTCATGATGTGCGATAAGCGCCAAGGTTACAAAATTGTAAGGATCCGTAAGGTTAAAACAGCGACCGCAGCTCAGGGCTGTGATATAATTAGATCATCGAAAGGGCGAAAGCTCAAATTTAAGAAAAAGGTGATCAATATGAAAAACAATAAGAGAAACATCAAGAGCATAAAGAGAGCACTGGGAATTTCAACAGCCGCAATGATCATTGGCCTCATCGGAGTCATGCTCGTTTTCGTAAAAGAACAGAGATGGGACGCTGTAGGCTGTTCGATCCTTGCCTGCAATGCAGCGATCTTCTGCGGCTATTATGAGGAACTGAAAAAAGCCTCTGCCCTTCAGGCTGAATAATGTGACAGGGAGGACAACGGGAAAATGGAACTTCTGAAAATACAGCACATCGAAAAATACTACGGAAACAAGTCAAGTCTGACAAAGGCTATCGACGACCTTTCCTTCAGCGTTGAAAAGGGCGAATTCGTTGCCATAATGGGAGCATCAGGCAGCGGAAAGACCACACTTCTCAACTGCATCTCAACTATCGACCGGGTAACTGCCGGACACATCTACCTGGAGGACACAGACATCACCGCTCTCAAGGGCAGACAGCTTGGACGCTTCCGCCGTGAGAAGCTGGGATTTATCTTCCAGGATTTCAACCTTCTTGACACTCTCACGGCTTATGAGAACATTGCTCTGGCGCTGTCTATCCAGAAAAAGCCAGCCCCTCAGATCGACCAGGCGGTAAAGACAGTTGCCCAGCAGCTTGGCATAACCGAGGTGCTGAAAAAATACCCCTACCAGATGTCAGGCGGCCAGAAGCAGAGAGTGGCCTCCGCAAGAGCGATCGTTACCGAGCCAAAGCTGGTACTTGCTGACGAGCCCACCGGCGCACTGGACTCAAAGTCCGCAAAAATGCTGCTGGAGCGCTTCCGTTACCTCAATACCGAGCACAGCGCAACTATCATGATGGTAACTCATGACAGCTTTACTGCCAGCTACGCCAGCCGTGTGATCTTCATCAAGGACGGCAAGATCTTCAATGAGATCAGCCGTGGCGATGACAGCCGCAAGCAGTTCTTTGACAAGATCATCGACGTTGTGACGCTTTTGGGAGGAGATGTGAACGATGCTCTGTAAGCTCTCATTCAGCAATATCCGCAGGAGCCTGCGTGACTATGCCATATATTTCTTCACGCTGATGATCGGCGTGGCAGTTTTCTATGTTTTCAACGCCGTCAGCGATCAGGTGGCAATGACCCGTGTGGACTCCGACACCCGTGAGATAGCACGTTTCCTGGGGATCGCGATCTCGTCCACAAGCGTTTTCGTTGCAGGAGTCCTCGGCCTTCTGATCGTTTACGCAAGCCGCTTCCTGATGAAGCGCAGGAACAATGAGTTTGCCCTTTACCTTATGCTGGGAATGACTAAGGGCAAGATCTCGGCTATCCTTCTTCTGGAGACAGTCCTCATCGGTATTGGCTCACTTGCAGCCGGTCTTCTTCTGGGAGTTGGCCTTTCTCAGGTCATGAGCGCACTGGTAGTCTCACTTTTTGAGGCCGACATGAGCGCCTATCACTTCATGGTCTCCGGCACCGCTATCCTGAAGACCATCATCTACTTCGCAGTAATGTACCTTGTGGTCATGCTTTTCAACAGCGCTGTTGTCAGCCGCTTCAAACTGATCGACCTTATGCAGTCCGGCAAGAAGTCCGAGCAGATCAAGCTGAAAAACCCCTGGGTCTGCGTGATCGTTTTCGTTCTTGCAGCAGCTATGCTGGGAACAGCCTACTACATGGTGGGCTGGCGCTTCACACATCTTTCCGGCAGAAAATTCGTACTGTGCATCGCAGCAGGTCTTGCTGCCACATTCCTTATCTTCTGGTCAGTTTCCGGAATGCTCCTGAGAGTAATCATGAGCATGAAGAAGGTCTACTACAAGGGCCTTAACAGCTTCACCTTCCGTCAGATCAGCAGCAAGGTCAACACCATGGTGTTCTCCATGACAGTGATCTGCATAATGCTTTTCGTGACGATCTGTTCACTTTCCGCAGCCTTCTCTCTGCGAAACTCCATGAATCGCAACTTCAAGGAGAACTGCCCGGCTGATTATGAGCTCTCAGAGTATCTTGACGAGCCCTATGAGGAGCTGGACGTCCTTGCAGAAGCTCAGGCTATCGGCTTCGACGTGACAAAATACTCCGACGACTGCGTTCATTTCTCCACCTACGGCGACGAGAACTTCACCTTCGAGGGCTTCTGCGGAAAGCATTTCGAAGAGCTTATGGATACATTCACCGCTGTCAACGGCGGTATCCGTGAGCAGGTCATCGGTATCGACGACTATAACGCACTGATGAAGGTCTTCGGCAGGGAAACTATTGAGCTTGGAGAAGGTGAGTACGTCCTCGCCTGCAATTTTAAGGGTATCGAGAAGATCCGCAATGAGGTGCTGGAGGACGGCGCTCCGATCACAGTATTCGGCACTGCCCTCAGCCCTAAGTACGATGAGTGCAAGCACGGCTTTATTGATATTTCAGCTCAGCCTTCAAATATGGGACTGTTCATCGTTCCGCAGTTCGTAGTTGAGGGACAGACTCCCATGGCGGACTTTGTTATCGGCAATTTCTCCGCCTCAGACGAGGCCGGCAAAAAGGCTGCTGACCAGGAGATCCGCAGCCTCTATGCGGAAAAGATCAAGGGCGGCTTGAGCCCCTTCTCCGTAAGCTCTATAGGCGGCTACTTCGGCTTCACCACCAAGCAGGAGATCTCCTCCGGCGCTATCGGACTGGGTGCCATAGCCACCTTCCTTGGCCTGTATATCGGCCTTGTGTTCCTCATTGCCTGCGGTGCGATACTTGCTCTGAAGGAGCTTTCCGAGAGCGTTGACAGTATCGGCAGGTATGAGATGATCCGCAAGATTGGTGCCGACGAGAGCGAGATCACACGGTCACTTTTCCGCCAGACAGGCATATTCTTCCTGCTGCCGCTGGTGCTGGCCTGCATACATTCAGTGTTCGGAATGAAGTTCGCAGTGTACTTCCTGGAGGTCTTTGGCACAGATAGGATCGCTTCCTCTATCGCAGCCACCTCAGTTATCCTGCTGCTGATCTACGGCGGTTACTTCCTGGTGACCTACCTTTGCAGCAAGAACATCATAAGGTCAAAGAGATAAGAAAAAGCCCGGAGCTGCGTGCGGCGTTGAAATGAAAGCTATTAGCCATAGTATCGCTGGTTTTCGGTCAGAGGTGCTATGGCATTTTTATTGACAATGCAGCGACGCTGTGCTATACTTATTACATCAGATATCTGGATATTGAGGGGGCAAAATCATGAATAAAAAGCTGTTTTTACAGGCGATCGTGAAATATCTCGCTGGTTTGTTCATATTTGGCCTGCTGCTTTTCTTGCCGGCAGGAACATTCAAATACCCCAACGGCTGGCTGATGATCACTGTCTTGTTTGTTCCCATGTTTATAGCAGGGATCGTTATGATGTTCAAAAACCCGGAACTTTTGAAAAAGCGCCTCAATGCCAAAGAAGAGGAAAAAGAGCAGAAAGGCGTCGTGGCTTTCAGCGGGATCATGTTCCTTACGGCATTTGTTGCTGCTGGGCTCAGCTTTCGCTTCAAGTGGCTTCTGCTCTCGAAACAGGCGGTCATCATAGGAACGGTCATATTCCTTTTGGCATATGCAATGTATACGGAGGTACTGCGGGAAAACACCTTCCTCTCCAGAACGATAGAAGTACAGGAAAACCAAAAGGTGATCGATACGGGTCTATACGGCATCGTTCGTCACCCTATGTATTCGGCAACACTGTTTCTGTTTCTTTCAATGGGGATAATACTAGGCTCACTTATCTCGTTTGCGATACTGCTCCTGTATATCCCTATTATTGACAAGCGAATGAAGAACGAGGAAAAAGTCCTTGAAGAGGGACTCGAGGGATATAAAGAGTACAAATTGAAGGTAAAACACAAAGTTATCCCCTTCATTTGGTGAAAAAACAAGAAAAATGCCCCGAAGCACCTTGAAATGCTTTGGGGCAAAACTTCTTTATAGCACCGGACAGTTTTACTCCTTGGAGATCAGATACGCACGGCAGGGCGCTCCGTCGCAGCCGCCCAAATTCAGAGGTGCGGCGCTGAGAAAATAGGCTCCCTCCGCAGCGTCCTTCAGCACGACGCCCTCCAGCAGCACGACTCCGGCGCCCAGCAGGATCAGGTGTACCTCCTTGGGAGCGTCCTCCGGGCCAACGGTCTGGCTCTCGTTTCCTACGAGGAGAAGTCCGTTTTCCGCAAAAACACGGGCAGCCCCGGCAGTTACCGTGGCCTTGCCCGCAATTAGCAGACGCTTTGCTCCGCCTGAGCGCTTGAGGAATTTTTCGGCGTCCTCTGCTGAGACATCCCCCTCATGGCGAGCCACATAGCACTCACCCACGAAGGCCTCAAGGGGAATCTGGTCGATGGTCTTGCCGCTGTTGATGAAGTGGTAGGGCGAGTCCACATGAGTACCGTTATGGGCACACATGGAAAGGCCGGTCAGATTGCACACATCGCCCTTCTCCACACTGAGCAGAGCTTCACGGACAGGCGACGGGTCTCCCGGGAAAACTGTGCAGGAAAAGACCTCCTGAGAAATATCAATGATCATGTTGGCAGCCTCCTTGATTTTTTCTTTTATTCTACCATGATCTTAGGGAGTTTTCAACATATTTTTCCAAAAAACTGACTGCTGGTATAATAACCGGAGCCACATCACGTCGGAACGGGCGTTTTCACCGTTCCGTCACCTTCTTTTCATCAAACGAACACCTTTGCTCACTTGCAATTATAACGCTATAGTGATACAATTAAAATGTTTGATACATATTATAGGGAGGCCATTATGAAACATTATCTTGAAACCACCGAAAAGGTGCTGGAAGAGGTCCGGAGCTCCGCTGCCGGCCTTACCTCAGAGGAGGCCGCTAAGCGTCTTGCTGAGGTGGGTCCCAACAAGCTGGACGAGGCTCCCAAGTCTACGCTTCTGGCAAGATTTATCGAGCAGTTCAAAAACCCCATGATCCTTGTGCTTCTGGCGGCCGCTGTCATCTCAGCGATCACAGGTATCATCTCTGAGGGCAAGCTGGACGCCGATGTGTTCATCATCCTTTTCGTTGTCATCGCAAACGCTGTCCTGGGCGTTTATCAGGAAAACAAGGCCGAGTCCGCTATCGAGGCTCTCCAGGCTATGAGCGCCGCCAACAGCAAGGTGTACCGCTCCGGCGAGTTGGTAGTCATCCACAGCTCCGAGCTCGTCCCCGGTGATGTTATCGCACTTGAAGCCGGCGACAACGTGCCTGCTGACTGCCGTATCCTTGACGCAGCAGCTCTCAAGGCTGAGGAGTCGGCTCTCACCGGTGAGAGCGTTCCCTCCGACAAGGACAGCGAGGTGCTTTCCGGCGAGGAGGTCCCTCTTGGCGACCGCAAGAATATGCTCTATATGGGCAGCAGCGTCGTATACGGAAGAGCTGAGGCTGTGGTAGTTGCCACAGGTATGAAGACCGAAATGGGTAAGATCGCCGGCGCTATCGCTAATGCTGACGACGATCAGACTCCCCTTCAGAAAAACCTTGACCAGCTCAGCAAGATCCTTTCCATCGCTGTTCTGCTGATCTGCGTTTTCATTCTGGGTATCAACGTGATCCAGATGCTTGTCCGTGAGGGCAAGATCACTCTCCCCGGCTTCCTGGAGTCCTTCATGGTTGCCGTCAGCCTGGCAGTTGCCGCTATCCCTGAGGGTCTGGCAGCCGTAGTTACCGTTGTTCTGAGCATCGGTGTCACCAATATGTCTAAGCGTGGAGCTGTTATCCGCCGCCTGACAGCTGTTGAGGCTCTGGGCTGTGCTCAGGTAATTTGCAGCGATAAGACCGGTACTCTCACTCAGAACAAGATGACCGTAGTTCAGGAGCGCACCTCCGACAAGCCTCTCCTTGCAAGAGCAATGGCTCTGTGCTGCGACGCTGTCCTCAACGGCGATGACTCAGTTACAGGCGAGCCTACCGAGGCTGCTCTGGTGGTATACGCCAACAATAACGGCCTGAAAAAGTACAAGATGGAGGAGGAGACTCCCAGAGTTGCGGAGGCGCCCTTCGACTCTCTCAGAAAGATGATGTCCACGGTCCACAAGACCGCAAACGGCTTCGTTCAGTACACTAAGGGCGCTCCCGATGAGGTGCTCCGCAGATGTACGAGGATCCTTGACGGAGGAAGCGTTCGTCCCATGACACAGGAGGACAGAACTGCTATCCTTTCCTCCAACAAGGAAATGGCAGACCAGGCTCTCCGTGTGCTGCTGGCTGCTTACCGTGAGTATGACGCTCTCCCGGGAGATACCTCCCCCGAGGCTCTTGAACAGGATCTGATCTACATCGGCATGACCGGCATGATCGACCCCGTTCGTCCTGAGGTAAAAGACGCTATCGGTCTTTGCCGTACAGCAGGTATCCGTCCCGTTATGATCACCGGTGACCACAGAGATACCGCTGTTGCTATCGCTAAGGAGCTGGGTATCCTGGGCGAAGGCCAGCAGGCTCTCACAGGCGCAGAGCTCTCAAAGATCCCCGATGACGAGTTCGACGAGACTGTTGAGAACTACAGCGTTTACGCAAGAGTTCAGCCTGAGCACAAGGTGCGTATCGTAAACGCTTGGAGAAAGAAGAACATGACCACCGCTATGACCGGCGACGGAGTAAACGATGCTCCCTCTATCAAGAGCGCTGACATCGGTGTTGGTATGGGTATCACTGGTACTGACGTTACCAAGAACGTTGCCGACATGGTGCTCACCGATGACAACTTCGCCACTATCGTCGGAGCTGTTGAGGAAGGCCGCCGTATTTACGACAATATCCGCAAGGCTATCCAGTTCCTTCTGTCCAGCAATCTCAGCGAGGTGCTGTGTATCCTCATGGCAACTCTGGCTATCGGCGGCGGAAAGAGCATTTTCAGCCCCGTTCACCTGCTGTGGATCAACCTCGTTTCAGACTGCTTCCCGGCTGTTGGTCTGGGAATGGAGGCTGCTGAGAACGGTATCATGAAGCGCAAGCCCAGAAGCAGCGGCTCACACATCTTCTCAGACGGCCTTGGCATCAACCTGCTGTGGCAGGGCTTCGTTATCGCAGCTCTCACAATGGCCTCCTACGTCATCGGCCACAAGGTATCCCCTGAGACAGGCACAACAATGGCATTCATCACACTTTCAGTTTGCGAGATGCTCCACGCATGGAATATGCGCAGTCTGAAGGGCTCTATATTCACTCTCAAGCACAATAACAACTTCCTGCTGGGATCTGTTCTGCTTTCATTCGTGCTGACTATCCCGCTGGTATTCGTTCCCGCACTCAGAGGGATATTCTCACTGGTGAAGCTCACTGGTATGCAGCTGCTCTGGGCTGTTCTCCTGGCAGTAACTATCGTTCCTATCGTGGAGCTGGTAAAGGCCTTCCAGAGATCGATCGACAAGTCAAAGGAATAACTCACAATGATAAAAGCCACGGTACTTCACTGAGAGGTACTGTGGCTTTTTTGTTGACAGGAACATGGAGCTGTGATATAATTATGGCTGATATCATCTTGGGAGGTCAAAAATGAGCAAGGGTCTGCTTTACATTCACGGAAAAAACGGCTCCCCAACAGAGGCGGAGCACTACAGGGAGCTGTTCCCGGGATATGAGGTGGTGGGTCTGGACTATGCCGCTGAAACTCCCTGGGAGGCACAGGCGGAGTTCAGCCGAAAATTCGACCTGTTCAAGGCCAGGCACGATCATGTGGAAGTTGCCGCAAACAGCATCGGTGCGTATTTTGCAATGCACTCGCTCAGCAAAAAAACGATCGAAAAAGCCTATTTCATCTCTCCCATTGTGGATATGGAAAAGCTGATCGGTGACATGATGACCATGGCAGGAGTTTCAGAGGCACAGCTCATAGAAAAGGGCAGGATCGAGACCAGCTTTGGCGAGACCCTTTCTTGGGAATACCTCTCTTGGGTCAGAGACCACCCTGTCTCCTGGACTATCCCAACTGCTATTCTCTGCGGCAATAATGACCTTCTACAACCGCTCCAAAGTATCAGAGATCTCGCAGATAGGATCGGTGCAGAGCTCACTGTCATGGAAGGCGGCGAGCATTGGTTCCACACCAAAGAGCAAATGGCATTTCTGGACAGCTGGATCACAAAATAAAGCCCCGAACTCAGGCTCGGGGCTTTTTCAGTTGTGCAGCAGGAAAATGTGGATCAGCAGAAGAGGGATCAGCATTCCGAAGTTCACCGCTGAGAACACCGCCAGATACTTCACCGGCCGGGCGTTTTCTGCCTTTCTGTAGAACTGGAATGAGATCAGGCTTGCCAGAGAAGCGATGATCGTGCCGAGTCCGCCAAGGTCAACTCCCAGCAGAAGGGCAGTTCCCTTGTCGGTGAAGCCGGAGAGCATCACCGCCGCCGGCACGTTGCTGATCACCTGTGACAGAAGCGCAGAGACCAGGATCTCGTTTCCGGAAAGGATTCGTGAGAAGAAGCTGCTGACGGCGTCGATACGGGCGATATTTCCCGTAAAAACGAAGAAGCACACGAATGTTGCCAGCAGAGCGTAGTCCACCTTCAGCAGCAGCTTTCGGTCGAAGGCCAGCCCGATCGCTACAGCTGCCAGAAGGCAGGCCCAGTCCGGCAAGACCCTGAACACGGTCAGCAGGCAGATCACAAAGAGGATCCCGTACCCGGCAGCCGGGATCGCCCGGATCTTCGCCTTTTCCGAGGAAGAGGCTCCGGAGCAGCCCTCATTGGGGAGCATCATGTTCAGCAGCAGGAGCACGGCTCCTCCGATGATACCGGCTGGCAGGAGAGTCTGTACGAAGGACAGCGCCGTCAGCTGGAATTCGTTGTAGAGGTAGAGGTTTTGGGGGTTGCCCACAGGAGTCAGCATACTTCCCAGATTGGCGGCGGCGGTCTCCAGAACGATCATCAGGATCCGGCTCTTTTCATCGGGAATGGCTCGACACACCAGCAGGGTCAGTGGCACGAATGTGAGCAGAGCAACGTCGTTGGTCACCAGCATGGATGAGAAGAAGCACAGAAGAATGAAGACTGCTCCAAGCCTGCGAACTGTGCCTGCCTTTGACAGCAGGATCTCAGTCAGCCTGTCGAACAGCCCAACGCTCCTGAGGCCGGCGACTGCGGTCATCAGGCCGAAAAGCTGGATCAGCACGGTGTAGTTTATGTAGTCAGCGTAGCCTTTGTCCGGCGGCACGATGAGCATTGTTCCCAAGGCTGCCAGAGCTGAGATGAACAGCACAGGCTGAGACTTTGCGAATTTCAGCATAAAAAGCTCCCTTTCAAAAAAACGTCCTGTCTATTATACCACTTCCTCAGGTCAAGTTCAAGTCTTTTTATTTTTTTCTGCGAGGATCCAGAGAGGCCTGAGAACTGTTGACAGGAGAAGCCAACTTCCGTTATAATTAAAGTAACAAATTCAGGAGGTATGCTATGAAGATCATACATCTTTCAGACCTGCACATCGGAAAAAAACTGCGTGAGATGCCTCTTGTCGAGGATCAGAGGCATATTCTCGGGAAGATCCTTGACATCACTTCTCAGGAGCAGCCTGACTGCGTTATCATAGCCGGCGACATCTATGACCGGTCGGCTCCTCCGGCTGAGGCTGTGGCGATGTTCGATGACTTTCTCACCTCTTTGGCGGAGCTGGGAAAGCCTGTCATGCTGATCAGCGGCAACCATGATTCCCCAGAGAGGATAGCCTTCGGCGGCCGCATCATGGAGAAGAGGGGAGTGTATTTTTCACCGGTATACAGCGGAAAAGTCGCTCCTATCACTCTTACCGACCAGTACGGTCCGGTGGACTTCTGGCTGCTGCCATTCATTCGGCCTGCCACTGTTCGTCCATTTTTTGAGGATATGCAGATCCAAACCTACAACGATGCTGTTTCCGCAGCTGTGGGCGCTATGGAGCTGGATAAGAGCCGCCGAAATGTGATCGCAGCTCATCAGTTCGTCACAGGAGCATACTGCTGCGACTCCGAGGAGATCTCCGTGGGCGGAACAGAGAATGTGGACGCTGCGATCTTCGCCGATTTCGACTACACTGCTCTTGGACACATACATAATCCTCAGAATATCGGGGAAAACTCAGCTATCCGCTACTGCGGTACACCGCTGAAATACTCATTTTCTGAGGCAAATAGGGACAAATCCGTGACTGTGGTGGAGCTTTGCCAGAAGGGGCAGCTGGAGATCCGCCAGGTGCCGCTGGAGCCACTTCATGAGGTGCGTGAGCTTCGTGGCAGTTTCCAAGAGATCTGGCAGGAGCCCTATTCGGAGGATCTTCTCCACATCGTGCTCACCGATGAGGAGGAAACTCCCGACGCACTGGGGAAGCTCCGTGTGAGATTTCCGGCGCTGCTGCATTTGGAGTACGACAACAAGCGCACGAGAGCCCTTGGTACAGTTGCCGACGGTGCGCAGATCAGCAGCCGTGCTCCCTCGGTGCTGTTTGCGGAGTTTTATTCTCTGCGCAACGGCCAGGAGCTGACTGAGGAGCAGAGCCAGTTCGTTGAAAGCCTGATAAAAGAGATCTGGGAGGGAGAAGAATGAGACCGTTAAAGCTGGAAATATCCGCATTTGGCCCCTACGCCGGCAAGGAGGAGCTTGATCTTGAGCTTCTTGGAAGGAGCGGGCTTTACCTCATAACCGGCGATACAGGTGCCGGAAAGACCACCATTTTCGACGCCATTGCCTATGCACTTTACGGTGTGGCCAGCGGTAAGAGCCGTGAGCCGAAAATGCTGCGGTCGAAATATGCCTCTCCCACGGACAAGACCTACGTCAAGCTGACTTTCAGCTATCGTGACAAGGAATACACCGTCAGCCGTGGGCCTGAATACCAGCGTCCCAAGCAGCGTGGCGAGGGTATGACCGATGAGAAGGCCTTTGCAGAGCTGATCCTCCCGGACGGAAGATCGGTCTCCGGCGAGCGTCAGGTAACTGCCGAAGTTACCGATATCATGGGGATAAACGGCAGTCAGTTCACCCAGATCGCAATGATCGCACAGGGGGACTTCCTGAGGCTGCTCCAGGCTGACACCAAGGACAGAGTGCCAATATTGCGCACACTTTTCAAGACTGAGCGGTTTGAGGCTCTGCAAAAGCGGCTCAGCGACGAGCTTTCCGCAGTGAAGACCAAATGGGACAGCGAGAGCGCCGGTATCAGCCAGCTGATCGGGCAGATTGGCTGTTCCGAGGAGGACGAGCTGGCCGATGAGGTCGCTTCTGCCAAGGACGGGCTGATCACAACTGAGGAGACCATTGCTCTGCTGGAGAAGATGATCACTCGTGACAGCGCCCGTGAGGAGGTACGCCAGAGAGAGCTTGAGGCTCACGACAAGGAGATCTTGGCTGAGGAGGCTCGCCTAAGATCTGCCAGAGATAGGGCAAAAGCCGCCGAGGACAGGCTGAAGACAGGCCAGCGTATAGCTGAGATCTCGGAGGAGCTGACTCACTTGAATGAGGAGCTTTCTCAGGCCAGAGCTCAGCTCCCGGAGCAGGAGGAGCTGTCCGGCAAGGCCGCTGTGATCGAGGCGGAGCTGGAGCGTTACGACGCCTTGGAGAAGCTGAAAAACGAGCAGCTTGATGCACAGAAGCAGGCCGGCTCTGCGGAGAAGGAAAAAGCCGAAAAAGCCCGGGAGCTGGCGGAGATCTCCGGCAAGATCACCAGCTTTACCCAGGAGCAGAGCGCTCTTTCCGGGGCAGAGCGAGAGCTGCTTTCCTGCCGCAGTGAGCAGGAGGCTCTCCAGCGCCGGCGAGATGCTCTAGAGGACGTGAAAAAGGGCGTTTCGGAGCATGAGAAGAGCTGCAAGGAGCTGGAAACGGCTCAAAAAAAGCAGAGTGCGGCAGAGGCTGAGTTTGCCGAAAATCAGGCGAAAACAGCGGAAAACAAGAGCCGCTCTGAGGAGCTGCGCAGAGCCTTGGAGGAGATCTCCGGAGCTGAGGCCTTGCGTGAGAAGCTGTGCGGCCAGGAGCTGCTGCTGGAAAACCGGATCAAGTCCCTTCTTGAGCTGAAAAAAGATCTGGCTGCCTTTGCTGAGAGGCAGAAAGAACTGGAGGTTCTGCGGAAGGGCGCAGTGGCTGCGCTCCATGAGGCTGAGGAGGCGGAAAATGACTATAAATCGGCACATTCCGCTTTTGTTAGAGAGCAGGCAGGTATCCTTGCCGGGGAGCTCAGGGAGGGTGAGTGCTGCCCTGTTTGCGGCTCAAGGAGCCACCCTCACCCTGCACAGATCTGCGCTGGAGCCCCTGATGAGAAGGAGCTAAAGCGCCTTGACCAGCTGCGCAGCCGCCTTGAGAGCAGCTCTGCCGAAAAGGCAGGTCAGGTGAATGCTGCTGACAGGCGCATAAAGGAGGAGAGCCAGGGGCTTTCCGCAAGAGTGTCCGAGCTGCTGGCAACTGACCTTGATCAGGGCGAGCAGAGGTGTGGTCAGGAGCTTGATGAGCTGACCGGGAAAAAGGCTGAGATCTGCGAAAAGATCCGCCAGGCAGAGCAGAACATCTCCAAGAGAGAGCAGCTGTCCGGCAAGATCGCTGAGCTTGAAAAGGCTGCCGCAGAGTTGGCCGAACACCAAGAGGAGCTTCGCCGGCAGCAGGCAAAGGCTGCATCTGATGTGAGCCGCCTGATAGGTGCCTGCGAGCAGCTGAAAACATCCGCAGAGGCCGATATTGCGGCGCTTTTTGGGGAGCACCCGATCGAATATGCCCGGGAGCTCATAGGTCTTGAGAACGGCCGTATCGCTGAGAGCCAGTCACAGCTTGATGACCGCACAAAGAAGGCTGAACAGGCTCAGGCTCGCCGCAAACAGCTGGAAAAGCTGCTGCCAGAGCTCCAGAAGCAGGCCGAAGAGCTTTCAGAGCAGATCAAGGATCTGGAGGTCAAGGCTGCGAAGCTGAGGACATCCGCTGAGCACCTGGGAAAAACTATCAGTGAGAACGCAAAGGGCCTGACCTGTCAGGACAAGGCCTCTGCACAGGCTAAGATCCGGGAGATGCGTGAGCGCTGCCGGCTGATACTTGCTGCGGAAAAGGCGGCTCAGGAGCGGATTGACGATGCGGTCTCCCAGAAGAAGACCCTGGAGGGCGTGGCTGCACAGCTTGACAAGCAGCTGTCTGAGCTGCCGGAGCTGAAAGAGGATCAGATCCTTGAGCAGCTTGGCAGACTCCGTCAGAAGAGGACTGCTGCCGAAGCCGAGAAGCAGGCTCTTCATACGCAGGTGCAGCTCAACGGCGGTATCCTAGAGCAGCTAAAGGACGGCTCTGAGCGGATCCAGGCTGCTGAGAAGCGCTACACCATGGTGAAGGCACTCAGCGACACCGCCAACGGCCGTATCTCCGGCAAGGACAAGATCATGCTGGAGACCTATATCCAGATGGCCTACTTCGACAAGATCATCTCTCGGGCAAATCAGCGGCTCTGGGTCATGTCTGAGGGGCAGTACAGTCTACAGCGCCGTGTGGAGAACGGCAAGGTCTCTCAGGGCGGATTAGAGCTGGACGTTACCGATCACGCAAACGGCTCTGTGAGAAGCGTGAATTCTCTTTCCGGAGGCGAGTCCTTCATGGCGTCCCTTGCGTTGGCGCTGGGACTTTCTGAGGAGATCCAGTCCTCAGCCGGGGGAGTTCGCCTTGACACGATGTTCGTGGACGAGGGCTTCGGCTCTCTTGACGGAGGAACTCTCAGGCAGGCTATGAAGGCGCTGACGGATCTTTCCTCCGGAGAGCGTCTGGTGGGACTGATCTCTCACGTTGAGGCATTGCAGGACCGTATCGACAAGCAGATCGTGGTGAAGCGTGGACGTACAAGCAGCAGCGCCAAGATCATCGTTTGATGGTTTTTCCGGAAAACAGAAAGAGCAGTCCCTTTGGACTGCTCATTTCACGTTATTCAAATACGGTGAAGCGGAGCTCGGTGAACTGCCATGTGCTTCCGGCGGAGCGAAGAGTTATCTTGAAAGAGAAGCGCCACTCACGGCTTTCCCCTCCGTAAAGAGCGGCGGTCATGATCGTTTTGGCGATCGCCCATGCGGAGTTTCCGATGACACGGAGGTCTATGCTCTTGAAACGGCAGCCGGTATAGAGGTCTATGCCCTTCTCCACTGAGGAAATGAAGGTGTCTGCGGTCTGCTTCAGTCCGGTGAGGGGTATCACTATGCAGTCCGGATGAAGGATAGTGCGTAGAGTCTCTCCGTCTTTTTCGAGGAGTGCATTGCAGAATTGCTGAAAGAGAATGGAGATCTTTTGCTGGTCGTTCATGATGATCGCTCCTTTATAAAATTTCCTTAAAATTATTATACCAGACCTTCGCCGGAGTGTCAAGCAGGGGGAAGAACTTCCCAGAAATTCGGCAAAAACTGCATTTAATGATTTTTTAATAAGTTCCATGCTAGAATAAAAGCACAGAAAGGGAGGGAGTCAAATATGTTCCTGAGAATACTAAAAAAAGACCTGAAGCGCAAAAAGACCATGAACTGCATACTCCTGATTTTTGTGCTTATCTCAGCCATGTTCGCTGCCAGCAGCGTGAACAACATCGTGGCAGTGACGAACGGTATCGACTACTACTTTGAGAAGGCCGGCATGACTGACCTTTTCATCATCTCCAGTGAGCCGGAAGGCCAGCTCATCGGCGATATGCTTGCGGAAAAAAGCTCCGTCAAGAGCTTCCGGAGGGAGGAGATCATCAGACCCTCAGGCGGAGAGCTTACGGCAAACGGCAACAATATGAGCGCTGAGCTTGCCTTCGTCGGGATCATGGCTGCGGACAGCGGAAAGCTGCACTATTTCGACCAAGATAATGTGGAGATCACCGACTGTCAAAGCGGCAAGATCTACGTCACTCCGGGCTTTTCACACACAATTGAAGGCGGCGTCAAGATCGGCGACAAGATCAACTTCAGCTACGGCGATGTCACCCTCGATCTGGAGGTCTGCGGCTTCGTGAAGGATCCTTTCCTGGGCGCTGAGATGATGAGCAATTACCGTTTTCTGCTCAGCCATGACGACTACGAAAAGCTGAGGACGGCAAAGGGCATTGACTCAGCGGACCTGTGCGGAGTATACTACGTTGAAACTGAGGATATCGAAGGCGTCAGCAGCGATGTGGTATCTGCCGGAAGCGTTCTCTTCTGTCAGCCTCAGAGGATCGTTCGTCTTTCATACATCCTGTATACGCTGGTGGCTGGGATACTGCTCATCGCCAGTGTTGGACTGCTGATCGTTTCCTTCGTGGTAATGAGCTTCGCCATTAACTTCACCATTGCCGAGGATATGCATGAGATTGGCGTAATGAAGGCCTTGGGTCTGAGGAACAGCTCTATCCGCTGGCTTTACCTGGTGAAGTACCTGTGCATCTCACTGGTGGGAGCTGCGATCGGTTTTGCGGCAAGCCTGCCCTTCAGCCGCCTGCTGCTGAAGAGCGTCAGCCAGAACATGGTACTTGGAAACGACAACAGCTTCCTTTTCGGAGCACTTAGCTCTGCGGCAGTTGTCCTGCTGACACTGGCCTTCTGCTGGCACTTTACCCGCAAGATCAAGACTCTGTCGCCGATAGACGCTGTTCGCAGCGGACAGACCGGCGAGAGATTTCACAAAAAGAGCCTGATCAGCCTTAACAAGAGCCCCATGAACTCAACGCTATTCATGGCACTCAACGATATTTTCAGCAGCCCCAAGCAGTTCACGCTGCTGACGGCGGTATTCGCCCTCTGCGCTGTGATCATCATGGTGCTTGCCAACGCCGCCAATACCCTTAAAAGTGATAAGCTGCTCTTCCTGGTCGGAACAACTAAGAGCGACGTTTACATCAGCGGCACCTCCTCACTTTTCGACAGCGATGAGGAGCTGGAGCAGTTCCTTGAGGAGAAGGGGATCCCTGCTAAGGTACACAGCGAGGCGCTGTACAACCTTCCCGTGGTGGCCGGTGACAAACGCATCGGACTGATGTTCCAGTATTGCAGCAAGACCCATGCCTCGGACTACGTTTACGAGGAGGGCAGCGCTCCACAGCACAGCAGCGAGGTGGCTTTGAGCTTCATTGCTGCGGAGGAGCTGGATGTGGGGATCGGTGACAAGGTAACGATCACCATCAACGGCCAGGATCAGCAGTTCATGGTGACTGCCCTCATTCAGAGCTTCTGTCAGCTGGGCGAGTCGGGAAGGCTCCACGAAAGCGTTGACATGACAGGTGCTTCCCTTTCCAGCATCATGGGATGGCAGATAGATTTCACTGACTCACCGGACAAGGAGGAGTTCCAGCGCAGGTTTGACCTGTTGACTGAGTACTTCGGAGAGGACAGCGTTTTTGACGCAGAGGGCTTCGTTGACGACACCATACGTTCCGCTGACACCGTAAACAGCGTGAAGAGCCTGCTTCTGGCAGTTGTGCTGTTCATCGTGCTGCTGATATGCGTCCTTATGGAGCACTCCTTCATCTCCCGTGAGAAGCAGGAGATCGCTCTGATGAAGGCTCTGGGCTTCCGCACCAGCCAGATCGCAGCTCAGCACACACTTCGATTTGCCATAGTTGGAGCAGCTTCTGCGATCCTTGCAGCAGTTCTCTGCCTGCCGCTGACAAAGCTGGCTATCGACCCCGTATTCGGCATGATGGGCGCAACTAAGGGCGTGAGCTACAAGCTGGAGCCCCTGGAGGTCTTCATCGTCTACCCGGCTATAATCATCGCAGCGGTGGCTGTTGGTGCGCTCATAACTTCACTCAGTATCAAAAAGATCAAGGCTTCGGACACTTCCGGCAATGAATAAGGAGGATCATCATGAAAAACATTCTTGAGGTAAAGGACCTTTGCAAGACCTATATCGTGAACAAGCGTCAGAACAACGTGCTCAGAGACCTGAGCTTCACTG
This sequence comes from Ruminococcus flavefaciens, assembly GCA_902760805.1. Taxonomy (GTDB): domain Bacteria; phylum Bacillota; class Clostridia; order Oscillospirales; family Ruminococcaceae; genus Ruminococcus. Next base: position 58,641 of record CACWHY010000001.1, read on the forward strand.
TGGGAGAGGGCGAGATGATCGGAGTCATGGGACCCTCCGGCTCCGGCAAATCCACCCTGCTGTACACAGTTTCCGGCATGGACAAAATGACTGCCGGCGAGGTGAGCTTCTGCGGAAAGAAGATGAACGGCCTTTCCGAAAACGACCTGGCGGAGATGCGCCTGGACGAGATGGGCTTCATTTTCCAGCAGATGTACATGATGAAAAACCTGTCTGTGCTGGACAACATCATCCTTCCGGCTGTGAAGTCCCGGAGGAACACTCTTTCCCGGAAGGAGATCGTGGAGCGTGGACGTGGTCTGATGAAGAAGCTGGGGATCACTGAGATCGCCGACAATGACATCAATGAGGTCTCCGGAGGACAGCTCCAGCGAGCCTGTATCTGCCGAAGCATGATCAACAAGCCGGCTATGATCTTCGCAGACGAGCCTACGGGAGCGCTCAACCGCTCCTCCTCAAACGAGGTCATGGACGAGCTGGAGCGCCTCAACAGCGAGGGCACAACGATCATGCTGGTGACCCACGATGTGAAGGTTGCAGCAAGGTGCTCCAGAGTCATTTTCATAGTTGACGGAAACATCAAAGGAGAGTATAATAACAAGAGAGAGGATACGCTCCGCCAGCGTGAGCGTGACCTGAACAACTGGCTGCTGGAAATGGGCTGGTAATACTTGTTAGGAGCCGAAAATGACTGATATACTTATTGTTGAGGATAATAAGGAGCTAAGCGGCCTGCTCAGTGATCTCCTCCGGGCGGAGGGCTTCACGGTGAGTGCCGCAGCTGACGGAGAGAAGGCCTTGTCCCTGTACGAAAAGTACGGGGCAAGGCTTATCCTGCTGGATATAAACCTTCCGGGAATGGACGGCTTTGCGGTCTGCCGAAAGATCCGGGAGATCGACAACGTGCCGATGATTATTCTGACCGCAAGGACCGAGCGTGAGGACAAGCTCAGCGGTATCGTTCTGGGAGCAGATGACTACATCGAAAAGCCCTACGATATCGACATCCTCATCGCCAAGATCCGTGGGATATTCCGCAGAAGACTGGCTATCGACACGCTGTCGGACGGCAGCATCTCGCTGGACCTTGCCGGGGAAACTGTCACTAAGGACGGCAGGAATGTGCCGGTCACGGCCAAGGAATTCGAGCTTCTCCGCCTGCTCATGGAGAACAAGGGGCAGACTCTGGGGAAGGAATTCATCTTTGGCAGGATCTGGGGATCGGACAGCGAATCTGAGCTTCAGACCCTGACCGTCCACATCAAATGGCTCAGGGAAAAGATCGAGGACGACCCAAAGTCCCCACGCCGGATAGTGACGGTCTGGGGCAAGGGCTACCGCTGGGAGGGCTGACATGAAGAGCTTTGACAGGCTTTTTGCGGCAGTCATAACTGTGCTGATCGCAGTGACCGTGGCCGGAAATGTGGCTGTTTTGCGGGAAAAAGACCGCTCTCCGAATATGTACAAGGTCAGTGTCGAGCGAGTGGTCCGTGCTCTGGATCAAGGGGAGAGCGTTTCTGCGGAGGACTTCGAGGGGCTGACCTTTGTGGAGGAATTTGACCCGGACACCGAATCAAAGGGCGAATACGTTGTCCGAAGTGCCGGCGGAAAGCTCTACCGGATAGGCTACGACGACAGCTCCACCACTGGGACGAAGGGCGCCGCAGCTGCTCTCACCCTTTCCATGGGAGCAGTGATCCTGCTGACAGGGGCGGTGTTTCTCCACATTCGCAGGAACATAATTGGCCCCTTTGCCCGGCTAAGTGACCTTCCAAGGCAGCTGGCCAAGGGGACGCTGACAACTCCGCTGAAGGAGCACAAAAGCCGATATTTCGGAAAATTCATCTGGGGACTGGATATGCTCAGGGAGGAGCTTGAGCGCTCAAAGCAGCGTGAGAAGGAGCGTGCCAAAAACGAAAAGACCCTGCTGCTTTCACTTTCCCACGACATCAAAACGCCTCTTTCTGCGATCAAGCTCAGCTCAAAGGCTCTGGCCAAAGGGATCTACACCGACACGGCCAAGCAGACCGAGACAGCCGAGGGCATCGGCCGGAGCGCTGACGAGATCGAGGGCTATCTTGGGAGCATCATCAGCAGTCTCAGCAGCGATTTCATGACCTTCGATGTTCGTGAGGGCGAGTTTTATCTGTCTGATGTCATTCGACGGATAACAGAGCATTATACCGAAAAACTGGCACTTTTCGGCACTGAGCTGAAGGTAGGAGAGTTCACGGATTGCCTGATCCAGGGGGACCCTGACCGCTTTGAAGAGGTGCTGCAAAACCTCATGGAGAACGCCATCAAATACGGCGACGGTCGGTGGATCAGGATCGGTTTTGACGAGGAGGAGGACTGCCGCATGGTGACTGTGGAAAACAGCGGAACGCCCTTGAAGGAAACTGAGATCTCCCACGTTTTTGAGAGTTTCTGGCGTGGCTCAAACGCCGAAAATAAGCCAGGAAGCGGCCTTGGACTTTACATTTGCCGCCGGCTGATGAGCCTAATGGGAGGGGACATTTTTGCCCAGCCCGGCAAGGGCTCGATGAGCATCACGGCGGTCTGCCGAAAGGTCTCGTGAGCCGATTTGAGAGGAGGAAAGGTGTTGGATAGATCTGCAATCAGGAGCTATGCGGTCTTTGCAAGACAGGCGCTCATGGCAGCTGCCAGACAGAGGCTCTATGAGCTGGGAATTGGCGAAAATGGCTGTATTTCGGGAAATACTGAGTGCGAAGAACTGGCCGAGATGATAAGGCTGAGAGGTGCTGAGTCCGTCATCGAGGAGGCCGCCTACACCTGGTTTGACCGCTTCATCGCCCTCCGTTTTATGGAGGTCAACGGCTATCTTCCGGTTAAGATCAGGGTATTTTCCGACAGCGAGGGCGCCTTTCGGCCTGAGATCCTCACCGAGGCGCTCAGCTTGCCGGAGGAGCTCTGCGACAGGAGAAAAGTGCTGGAATTGCTGGAAAAACAGGCGAATGAGGAGCTTTACCGGTATCTGATCATCAGTCTGTGCAATAGTCTGAATGAGGGGCTGCCGGAGGTCTTTGAGGAGATCGGCGGCTGGACGGAGCTGCTGTTTCCGGCAAATCTGCTGCGCTCCGGCAGCGTTGCTGAGAGGTTGGTGACAGAGATCCCCGAGGAGGACTGGCATGAGCAGGTGCAGATCATCGGCTGGCTGTATCAGTATTACAATTCTGAGCCAAAGGAGCGAGTTTTTGCCGATCTTCAGAGGAATATCAAGATATCGGCGGAGACCCTTCCGGCTGCCACACAGCTTTTCACGCCGGATTGGATCGTCAGGTATTTGGTGGAAAACTCTCTTGGCAGGCTCTGGCTGGAGGGACATCCTGCGAGCGCAATAAAGTCCGAATTTGCGTATTATTTGGATGAGCCGAAGCAGAGCGAGACTGCGAAAAGATCTCTGGATGAGCTTCGGGAAAGATCCGGATCTCTTCTCCCGCAGCAGATCCGGATACTGGATCCCTGCATGGGGAGCGGCCACATTCTCACTTATGCTTTCGATGTACTGATGCTGATCTACACCTCCAGCGGCTGGTCTGAACGTGATGCTGCAAGGTCCATAGTTGAAAACAATCTCTTCGGGCTGGACGTTGACAAGAGGGCTTATCAGCTGGCGTACTTTGCTGTCATGATGAAAGCGAGGCAGTACGACCGCCGAATTTTAGCGGAAAACGTCCGTCCAAGACTAGCTTGCTTCGCCGGCATGGGGGAGAGGGACACCTCCCCTTTAGTAGAGCCTATAGCCGGATTTGTCCAGCAGTTCCAAAACGGAGAGCTCCTTGGATCACTCATGGATGTGACCATACCTGAGGGCGTGGAAGACTCTGCTGAGAGCTTTGACGGAGCCTCGTCACTTACCCGCCAGGAGCTAAAGGATATGGTCAGCGCTGCACGGCTCCTTGATGAGAAGTACCATGTTGTTGTCACAAATCCACCCTATATGGGACACGGGGATATGAGCGCAATATTGTCCGAATTCGTGAAGAAAAGGTATCCTCTCTCCAAGACCGACCTGTTTGCTTGTTTTATCGAGAAATGCGGCAGGATGACCAAAACCGGCGGCTTCTGCGCAATGATCACCCAGCAGGCTTGGATGTTTTTGTCCAGCTATCAGGGGCTCCGCCGCCAGCTCCTCGACCGGACCACGGTGAACATGGCTCACCTTGGCCCACGAGCCTTTGACGAGATCGGCGGAGAGGTGGTCCAGCCCACTGCCTTCGTTGACAGGATCTGTCAGATCCCGGACTACCGGGCGGTCTATGTAAGGCTGACGGGAGCCTCCGGAGAGGCCGCCAAGGAGGAGCTTTTTATCAGCGAAAAGCAACGGTATATAGCTAAAAAAGAGGACTTCACCAAGATCCCCGGACAGCCTGTTGCCTACGATCTTCCACCGCAGGTGATCCAGGCTTTTGACAGCTCTCCGGCGCTTTCTCAGCTGGCGGAGACACGCCTTGGAATGACCACCGCCGACAATGCTCGCTTCACCAGGTTTTGGTTTGAGCCTGCCCTGGAGCGCTGCATTTTCTCCGCAAATAACGAGGAGGAGGTCTTTGCGGCCGGAAAAAAATGGGTGCCCTACAACAAGGGCGGCCGCTTCCGGAAGTGGTACGGCAACCTTGATGTTGTAGTGAACTGGGAGAACAAAGGCGCCGAAATACGGGGATTTTCGGGGCCTAATGGCAGGATCCGCTCCACCGTTCCAAACACGGGATACTACTTTAGGGAGTGTGCCACCTGGTCGAAGATCTCCGCAGGAACTATCGGGTTCCGCTATCGTCCGCCTGGATCGATCTTCGACGTGGCAGGAGCCTGCCTTTACTCCGATGAGCTGCTGTGGATGCTGGCCTTTGCCAACTCCGCCGTGGCTATGCTGATCCTGCGCACTCTTTCGCCCACGCTGAATTACGAGGGCAGCCACATCTCGGCTCTGCCTGTGAAGCTGGATGAGCGCTTCCGGGCTCAGGTGGAGCAGCTGACGGAGGAGAATATCGCTCTCAGCCGTCGGGATTGGGACAGCTTCGAGACCTCCTGGGATTTTCAGCGCCACCCTCTTATTTGATATAGTGGAACTGACCGCCTTCTTTTTTAGAGGGCGGTTTTTATTTCAGACCAAAATAATAGGAAGTAGATCTCTTGATATATTGGGGAAAACACGGTTTGTCTGAGGCTAAACCTACTAAACCTATTTGATATATTTGTATTGATATTAGCTAAAGCTGTGAAAGAGTTTTATGTAAATCTCCGAAAAACAAAAAAGCCTCTTGACAATTTCCTGAAATGGGAGTATGATATAGCTACACCGCAAACATAGTAAACAACTATGAATACTATGTATTGCAAAAATTCTCTTAGGGAGGTACTCCTATGAAAAGCTATTTCGCAGCAGGCGGAGTGATACGTTGTTGTCTTGAGCTGACTGCTGATATATCGTAAATCAAATGAGAATTGAAAGAGGTTTTTATTATGAAAAAGAACATTTTCCGTTTATCCGCACTTGCACTGGCCATCGTCACAGGAGCTTCTGCTCTGGTTTCCTGCGGAAGCAAGTCCGAGGCTGCTGAGAACAAGAATTTCTCCATTATCAACGTTTCCTACGACCCCACCCGTGAGCTTTACGCATCCTACAATGAGGCCTTCAAGAAGCACTGGGAGGCTGAACACGACTCCACAGTTGAGATCACTCAGTCCCACGGCGGCTCCGGAAAGCAGGCTCTTGAGGTGGCTAACGGCAACCCGGCTGACGTTGTGACTCTGGCTCTTGAGTACGATGTCAAGGCAGTTGAGGACGCCGGCCTTATCGAGCCCGGCTGGGTGGACGAATTCCCGCTGGACAGCTCCCCCTACACATCAACTATCGTTTTCCTTGTTAGAAAGGGCAACCCTAAGGACATTCACGATTGGGGAGATCTTGTGAAGGAGGACGTTGGCGTCATCACTCCTAATCCTAAGACCTCCGGCGGCGCACGCTGGAACTACCTTGCTGCTTGGGCTTGGGCTCAGGGCGAGTACAATAACGACGAGCAGAAGGTGATCGACTACATCACCGAGCTCTACAAGCACGTTCTGGTGCTGGATTCCGGCGCAAGAGGATCAACGACTTCCTTCGTTGAGAACGGCCAGGGCGACGTGCTCCTTGCTTGGGAGAACGAGGCATTCCTTTCACTGAAGGAGTATCCTGACGACTACGAGATCGTAACTCCCAGCATCAGTATCCTTGCTCAGCCCTCAGTTGCTGTTGTTGACAAGATCGTTGACAAAAACGGCACCCGTGAGGTGGCTACAGAGTATCTGAACTACCTCTACTCAGAGGAGGCTCAGCGCATCGCCGGCGAGAATTTCTACCGTCCTTCCAATGAGACAGTTCTGGCAGAATTCAGCGATGTATTCGACCTTAACATCAACCTTGTGACTATCAACGACTTCGGCGGCTGGGACGAGGCATTCGAGAAGCACTTCGCAGACGGAGGACTCTTCGACCAGATCTTCGAGGGCGAGGCTTGATTTCCGGAAAACTGAGGGATAAATATGAAGAAAAAAGTGAGGATAATTCCAGGCTTTGGCCTCACCATGGGAGTTACGCTGGCAATACTCAGCATAGTTGTTCTGATCCCGCTGGCGTCCCTGGTGGTGTTCACCGCCAAGCTGAGCATTAGCGATATTTTGGAGGTCATCACCAGGAAGCGAGTTCTTGCCAGCTTCCGGGTGAGCCTTCTGACAGCCTTCATCGCCTCAGCGGTGAACGCAGTTATGGGAGTTGTCCTTGCTTGGGTCCTTGTGAGGTACGACTTCCCGTTCAAACGCCTGCTGGACGGCCTTATCGAGCTGCCCTTCGCACTTCCCACGGCGGTGGCAGGAATTTCACTGACATCGCTCTACGCCGACACCGGCTTTATGGGAAAACTCTTTGCGAAGGCTGGGATCAGGATAGCGTACACTCGGCTGGGCATAATCATTGCGCTGATATTCATCGGCATACCATTTGTTGTGCGGACCGTTCAGCCGGTCCTCGAGAAGCTGGACCCCCTATATGAAGAGGCCGCCGGCATTCTCGGGGCAAGCCGTGGACAGATCTTCCGGAGGGTGATACTTCCGGAGCTCCGCCCAGCGATCTTTACGGGCTTCGGACTGGCATTCGGCAGATGTCTCGGCGAGTACGGAAGCGTAGTTTTCATCGCCGGAAACAAGCCCTTTGAGACAGAGATAACTCCGCTTATGATAATGTCGGAGCTTCAGGAATACGACTACTCCAGCGCCACGGCAATAGCACTTGTCATGCTGGCGGCGGCCTTCCTGATACTTTTCCTTGTAAACCTTATACAGATAAGAAATGCAAAAATATTGAAGGGAGGTCACTGATATGGCACAGAGCACCAGAGGACAGGTGGTTTCCCGTGAAGGCACTGGCCAGATCCACGAGAATACCCGTGGCTCAAAGGCGGTAAAGCTGCTGCTTATCGGGATAAGCGTGGTGTTTCTGGTGATCATGCTGGTGCTGCCGCTGATCACGGTCATCACTGAGTCCCTAAAAAAAGGTTTTGCGGAATATGCGGCCTCAGTCACCGACGAGGACACAAAAAGCGCCGTGCAGCTGACCCTTCAGGCCACAGTTTTTGCTGTTGTGATCAATACGGTATTTGGCCTTTGCGCAGCCTGGGCAGTGACCAGATTTCACTTCCGTGGGAAGAAGCTGCTGGTGACGCTCATCGACCTTCCGGTAACGGTATCGCCGATCATCGCCGGACTGATCTATGTGCTGACCTTCGGCCGACAGAGTGCGATCTTCCCCTTCTTGGAGGAGCACGGCTTAGAGGTGGTCTATGCAGTTCCCGGCATAATCCTGGCAACAGTTTTCGTTACATTCCCCTTCATTTCAAGGGAGCTGATACCCGTTTTGGAGACCATCGGCACTGACGAGGAGGAGGCTGCGGCCATGATGGGAGCCGGCGGCTTCACGATCTTCCGCAAGATAACCTTCCCCCATATCCGCTGGGCGCTGCTTTACGGAGTAGTTCTCTGCGCAGCCAGAGCAATGGGCGAATTCGGCGCTGTTTCGGTGCTTTCCGGACATCTTCGAGGAAAAACTGTCACACTGCCCCTCCATGTGGAGATCCTCTTCGGCGACAACAAATTCATGCCGGCATTTGCAGTCTCCAGCATTTTGGTAGTATTCGCAGTGATCATACTCATTGTCAGGAGCGTGGTGGAATACATTGGAAGGGTGAAGAAAAATGTACATTGAGCTGAAAAACGTAAACAAGAAATACGGCGATTTCAAGGCCTCTGACAACGTTAGCTTCAGTATAGAAAAGGGCAAGCTGATCGGACTTCTTGGACCAAGCGGCAGCGGAAAGACCACGATCCTCCGAATGATCGCCGGTCTGGAAAAGCCTGACAGCGGCCAGATCATCATCGACGGCAAGGTGGTCAACGATGTGCCTGCCAGCAAGCGTGGCATCGGTTTTGTCTTTCAGAGCTACGCACTTTTCCGCTATATGACGGTGTTTGAGAACGTTGCCTTCGGGCTTCGTGTCCAGAAGGCTGACAAGAAAACGATCGCTCCCAGAGTTCGTGAGCTTATCAAGCTGGTCGGACTGGAGGGCTTCGAGGATCGCTATCCAAGCCAGCTTTCCGGCGGCCAGCGCCAGAGAGTGGCCTTTGCCAGAGCGCTTGCTCCAAATCCCCAGGTGCTGCTTCTTGACGAGCCCTTCGCAGCTATAGACGCCAAGGTCCGCCAGGAACTGCGCAGCTGGCTGAAGGAGATGATCGCCAAGTTGGGCGTGACAAGTATTTTCGTGACTCATGACCAGGACGAGGCGATCGAGGTCGCCGATGAGATAATCGTCACAAACAGCGGCAGGATTGAGCAGGCCGGAACTCCCATAGACGTTTACCAAAACCCTAAAACCGCCTTCACTTCGGCATTTTTCGGCCAGACCGCCCAGCTTGAGAGCTACGAGGCATTCAAGTCCTTCCAGGAGGTAGGCGACTACGACAAGGCGATCGTACGTCCGGAATTCATCAAGATCACCAAGAAAAATGAGGTGCAGAAGTACAAGAGCTCAGCGGTGGAGGGCATTGTTGAGCGAGTGGAATTCCGGGGAAATTACATCGAATTCACCGTGAAATGCAATGGCAGCGTTTTCACCGCTCGCCGTGAGCTTGATCAGGAGCCTGTTAGCGTTGGAGAGGTGGTGGACGTGTTCATCTACCGGATCTTCGTCACCAAGGGCAATGAGGTGCGTTTGGTGGAAAACAGCGCTCTCCGTGAGGAGTCAGTTGTTATCTGAGAATACAAAAAAGGCTGCGGAAGGCTATTCTGCGGCCATTTTTTTTGCTTCAAAAAAGTGAGATCAAATTCTACAAAACATATTGACTTGCTCGGAATTGTGTGATATAATATCAAAGTAAAAGAAGGACGGTGAGAGAATGAATTGCCTTAGTATTGATCATAAGCGTGCTGACAGGGAGCTGCGCAGCCTTTTTGCATTCGGCCGGGAGCAGCGTGAGAGCCTTGCAGCTGAGCTTTCTCTTCGGGGAGCGGGCTCCTCGGTGATATTATGTACCTGCAACCGTACAGAGCTCTATTTTTCGGGGAATTTCCCATGTGTGAGCGACGCTGCTCTGGAGTGCCTGGCCGCAGCTGGTCAGGTCTCTCCCGAGGAGATCGCTGGGGTCGTGCTGAGCTATACCGGCACCAAGGCGGCGCTTCATCTTTTCCAGGTGGCCAGCGGGATAGCCTCCATGATAATCGGCGAGGACGAGATCCTTGGTCAGGTGAAAAACGCCTATCAGGAGGCAGCTTCGTCGGGCAGAACAGATGCTGAACTGAACACCATATTTCAGGCTGCAATCGCCTGTGCCAAGCGGATCAAGACCGAAACAGCCCTGTCGAAGAGCTCAGTCTCTGCGGCGACCTTGGCTGCAAACGAGGCGGCTGCTTTTGGCGAGAGCGTCCGAGTGCTGGTGATAGGCGCCTCCGGAAAGATCGGCAGCAGTGTGTTGAAAAACCTGCTCTCTCACAAGAACGTCACTGCCGCTGCTACCTTCCGCAGCCAATCCAGAAATGCAGTGCCGGAGGGGGCTGAAATGGTGGAGTACAGCCGCCGCTATGAGTACATATCTCAGGCTGACTGCGTGATAAGTGCTACATCGAGCCCTCACTTCACAGTGACAGCTGCGGAGCTTCGCAAATGGCTGAATGACGGGAAAGATCGGCTTTTCATCGACCTTGCCGTACCTGCGGATATCGACAGCTCAGCCGCAAAGCTGCCGGGGGTGAAGGTCATGGGGATCGACCATTTCCGTGAGCTGGCCGGGCGGAACAATGAGCTGAAAATGACCAGCGCTGCTCAGGCGGAGGAGATCATCGCCGGGGAGCTGGATGAGCTGCGAAAAAAGCTGATATTTCGGGAGTTTCTCCCTCGTTTGGAGCAGACAGCACGGGCGGTGGGACAGCTATCTCCCACGGGGCTGATCTATCGGCTCCGTGACGAGCTGGATCCGGACAGCTTCAGGAGCGTGCTGAGAGTACTGGAAAGGGCAGGTGAGTAAAATGGCGTATTTTCCTTTCTTTTCGGACGTTTCCGGCAAGCTCTGCCTGATCGTGGGCGGTGGAAAAGTTGCCCTTCGCAAAGCTGAAAAGCTGCTGCCATTCCAGCCGAAGATCAGGGTGGTCTCACCGGAATTTTGCAAGGGATTCGAGCAGCTGCCGGTGGAGCTGATACGCAGAGATTTTCGGGACAGTGACCTGGAGGGCGCCTTCATGGTGATCTCAGCAACGGGGAACGAGACCGTCAGCAGGCAGATCTTCCGGCTTTGCAGCAATCGAAGGATCCCTGTGAACACGGTGGATGACAAGGAAAAGTGCAGCTTTATTTTTCCGGCGTTGGTGCAGGCTGGCTGCGTTACAGCCGGGATCTCAACAGGGGGAGCAAGCCCGGTTTTTGCCCGGTATCTTGCGGAAAAGTCCAGAGAGATCCTCAGCGGGAGACTTGCGGACATCGGTATGCTCCTGGCGGAGCAGCGTCCGAGGATCTTGGAGCGGTTTTCCACAGAAGCTGGCCGGAGATTGGCTATGGAGGCCCTTCTTGACAGGTGCCTCAGCGGAGAGGAGCTCCCAGATCTCAGGCAGATCGAGGCAATTTTAGAGGAGGTGGAGGAATGAAGATCCGTATCGGAACAAGGGGCAGCAGGCTGGCTCTGATACAGGCTGAAATGGTGGAAAACGCCATAAGATCGGCATTTCCGGCTGCTGAGACCGAGCTGGTGAAGATCACAACAAAGGGCGACCGAGTGACTGACCGGCCCATCGACCAGATCGGCGGACGGGGAGTTTTCATCGGCGAGATCGAGGCTGCGCTGGCTTCAGGTCAGATCGACGCTGCGGTCCACAGCGCCAAGGATATGGCCATTTCTCTGGCTCCGGGAACAGTCATCGGTGCCGTTCTGCCTAGGGCTTGTCCGCTGGATACGCTGGTCATTCGCCGTGAAATAGCGGAGAAGCTGTCTGCTGATCCGCTGGGGAAGTACCGTGTGGGCACCAGCAGCAACCGCAGGAAAAATGCCGCTGCCAGGCTACTCCCGAACAGCGTTTTTGCCGATATTAGGGGGAATGTGGACACTCGCCTGCAAAAGCTCCACAGCGGAGAGTACGACTGCATAATGCTGGCTCAGGCGGGATTGAGCCGACTTGGGATGGCTGAGGATCCACGTTTCGTCTTCCGCCGGCTGACCCCGGAGGAGTCCCTCCCAGCGCCCTGTCAGGGGATCATCGCAGTTCAGTCACGAACGGGAGAATTTGCCGAAATATTGGGAAAGATCACAGACCAGGCGGCTCTGATCTGCTTTGAAACAGAGCGTGAGGTGCTAAGGCTGCTCAATGCCGGCTGCTCAACGCCCGTGGGAGCATTGGCGGAGCTTATAAACGGCGAGCTGCGGCTGTCGGTGACCCTGGATCAGCGAAGGCTGATTTCCGGCAGCGCTCCGGCGGATGAGAGGTTTGCCCTTGCGGAAAGGCTGGTGAGGCAGCTATGACGGGGAAGGTTTATTTGGTGGGAGCAGGCTGCGGCGGCCCGGAGCTTCTGACACTTCGTGGGAAGGAGCTTCTGGAGAGCTGCACGGCGGTGGCTTATGACGCACTGGCGGACCGGCGGATCCTTCGGTTTGTGCCGGAAAATTCCCGAAAAATAGCCGTTGGAAAGCGTTCGGGAGCCCACAGCGTTCCCCAGGAACAGATCAGCCGGCTGCTTGTGGAGCTGGCACTTTCCGGGGAAACTGTTGTGCGGCTGAAGGGCGGCGACCCCTTCGTTTTTGGCCGGAGCAGCGAGGAAATCAGCGCTCTTCGGGAGGCCGGGGTGCCTTTTGAGGTGGTGCCGGGGATCTCCTCCTGTATTGCGGTGCCGGAGCTGGCCGGGATCCCGGTGACCTCACGCCGAGTGAGCCGTGGCTTTCGGGTGATCACTGCCGCAACCGCCGAAGGTGAGCCGCTTTTTGAGCGATATGCGGCCACGGAGGAGACACTGGTCTTCCTTATGGGGCTGGCTAAGGTCGGGGAAATAGCTCAGGGGCTGATCCGTGGCGGAATGTCTCCCCAGACCCCGGCTGCGGTCATTTCCGAGGGAGCTTCTCCACGTCAGAAAACCGTTCACGGCAGTCTTGACGACATTGCGGAAAAGGCGAAAAACAGCAGTTCTCCGGCAATCATCGTGGTGGGAGAAACTGCCGCTTTCGACCTTCGTGCAAAGGTTTTCACGGAGCTTGGAGGAGTTTCCGCAGCGGTGGTGGGAACGGAGAGCTTCACCTCTCGCACAGGTCTGCTCCTGGCAGAAAAAGGGGCAAACGTCACTGAGCTGCCCATAGTGAAGATCACCGAAAGATCGGGCGGTGCCGGCCTTGACCGAGCCATTTCTCAGCTGAGCAGCTACAGCGCTCTGGCCTTTGTGAGCAGACACGGTGTGGAGCTGTTTTTCCGCAGAATGAAGGCGCTTCGGGCGGATCTGCGAAGCCTTGCGGGTGTGAAGATAGCCGCTGTTGGCAGCTCCACGGCAGCCGCCTTGGAGGAGCACGGCCTGATCCCGGATCTGGTGCCGGAGGAGTTCACCTCCGCCGCTCTTGGTGAGCGCCTTGCAGAAGAGCTTCCCAGGGGCAGCCGTGTACTGATACTGCGCAATGAGAACGGCTCGCCGGAGCTTGCAGAAAGGCTGACCTCTGCCGGGATCTTGGCTGAGGAGATCGCCCTCTACGGCACCAAGGCCGAGGCTGACGGAGAGCTGCCGGAGGACTGCCGATTCGTGGCTTTCGGAAGCTCAGCAGGAGTCGGTGCATTTGCTGAAACCGGCTATATTTTGCCGAAAAACGCCGCTGTGATATGCATAGGGGAGGAGACTGCTCAGGCTGCTCGAAAGCAGTTCGGAAGGGCAGTTGCTGCTCATCCTCACACAGCGGAGGGAATTGTTGAAACTATCATCAGGGAGGCCAAAAATGAAACGATTTAGAAGACTTCGTTCATCCGGTGCGCTGAGGGATCTTGTCAGGGAGACAAGGCTCACTGCCGGAGAGCTGATATACCCCATATTCGTGGAGGAGGGCATCGGTATCAAGCAGCCCGTGGACTCCATGCCCGGTATCTTTCGTTATTCTATCGACAGGCTGGATGAGGAGCTGGACCGCATCGTTCAGGCCGGGATCGCCGGTGTCATGATCTTCGGGATCCCCAAGGTCAAGGACGAGCTGGCCACCTCAGCCTACGACGACAACGGTATCGCACAGCAGGCCGTCCGCCGCATAAAAAAGCGCTGTCCGCAGCTTCTTGCCGTTGCTGATGTGTGCCTTTGCGAGTACACCTCTCACGGCCATTGCGGAGTAGTCTGCGGCTGTGAGATCCTCAACGATGAGACTCTTCCTCTTCTGGGGAAAATGTCCGTAAGTCTGGCAAAGGCCGGGGCAGACATCATCGCTCCCTCCGACATGATGGACGGAAGAGTGGCAGCCATAAGGCAGTCACTGGACGAGGCCGGCTTCCTGAACACTCCGATAATGGCCTACAGCGCAAAGTTCGCATCCGGCTATTATTCGCCGTTTAGGGACGCTGCGGACTCAGCCCCGGGTTTCGGCGACAGGCGCTCTTACCAAATGGACTGCGCCAACGTCCGTGAGGCTCTGCTGGAGATCGAGGAGGACATTGCGGAGGGAGCTGACATCGTTATGGTCAAACCTGCGCTGGCTTATCTGGACGTGGTGAGAGCTGCCCGAGACCGCTTCGATGCGCCGATCGCTGCCTATAACGTGAGCGGAGAATACTCCATGGTGAAGGCCGCAGCTGAGCGTGGCTGGATCGACGAAAAGCGCATAGTTCTGGAAAATCTCACGTCTATCAAGCGTGCCGGAGCCGGGATAATCATCACCTATCACGCACTTGACGCCGCAAAATGGCTGGAGGAAACATGAAAACTGATCGTTCAAAAAAATTATACGAGAGAGCCTGTCAGCTCATGCCCGGGGGAGTGAACAGCCCTGTTCGAGCCTTTCGCAGTGTTGGCAGATCCCCTCTGTTCATCGATCACGCTGAGGGCAGCCGGATCATTGATGCTGACGGCAACATCTTCATCGACTACGTTTGCTCCTGGGGACCGGATATCCTGGGACACGGCTGCCCGGCTGTGATCCGGGCGGTGCAGGAGCGTCTGGCTCACGGCTTGACCTTCGGTGCCTGTCATGAGGGCGAGATCCTTCTTGCGGAGAAGATCCGGGATCATTTTCCCTCAATGGAGCTGATCCGCCTTGTGAGCTCCGGCACTGAGGCTGTTATGAGCGCGGTCCGGGCGGCAAGAGGCTATACAGGCCGTGACTTCATCGTGAAATTCGAGGGCTGCTACCACGGCCACTCAGACGGACTTCTGGTGAAGGGCGGCTCTGGTCTGCTGACGGGGGCTTTGCCGGGAAGCGCCGGTGTGCCGTCAGGCTACACGGAGGCCACCCTCCTTGCCAGGTACAATGACCTTTCCTCAGTGGAGGAGCTTTTTGCTCGCTGCGGAAGCCGGATAGCCTGCGTCATCGTGGAGCCCTGCGCTGCGAATATGGGCGTAGTTCCGCCGAAAAAAGGCTTTCTGGAAGGCCTTCGCAGTATCACTGAGAAGCACGGAGCTCTGCTGATCTTCGACGAGGTTATCACAGGATTTCGGCTGAGTATCGGCGGAGCCCAGCAGCTCTACGGCGTGAAGCCTGATTTGACAACTCTGGGCAAGATCGTAGGCGGAGGAATGCCCCTTGCTGCATACGGCGGACGCCGTGAGATCATGGAGACCGTTGCTCCGCTGGGGTCGGTCTACCAGGCAGGAACTCTTTCCGGAAACCCCATAGCCACCGCAGCCGGAGCAGCTGCTATCTCTGAGCTGGAAAAGCGTCCGGAGCTCTACACTGAGCTGGAAATAAAGACTGCCAAGCTGGAAGACGCCGCACTTTCCGCCGGCCTTAACGTGAACAGAGCCGGCTCGCTGATGACGGTATTCTTCACAAATAAGAAGGTCACAGACTACTCCTCAGCAACGGCCTGCGACACCGAGGCGTACTCCCGCTATTTCGGTTATCTTCTGGAAAACGGCATCTACACAGCCCCCTCACAGTTCGAGGCCATGTTTGTTTCGGCAGCCCACACCGAGGAAGAGATCGAACAGACCTGCCAACTGATAAAAGCCTATAAATAGCGAAAAAGGTACTCCCGAGGGAGTACCTTTTCTCATATGTAGTACATTGGCTCAGAGATGCTGTCCTCCACTAGGCCGTTGTATTTTCCGGCTAGGTCGGAGAGTGAGATCTTGTGAGCATGGTCTCTCAGCAGCGCCGACATTCGGCTCCAGAGAGTGTCGTCAAGGGCCTCTGTCACAAGGGGGTCCCATTTTTCCTCAAAGCTGACCTGGCCGAGCACGCTGCTGTCAAGAGCGTCGATTATCTCAGCCAAAGTGATCTTTGAGGCAGAACGGGAGAGCGTGTAGCCGCCCTTGGCGCCCTTCACACTTCTGATGATCCCTGCGTGTCGCAGCAGCGGCAGGATCTGTTCCAGGTATTTTGCGGAAATGCTTTGCCTCTGGGAAATGTTGACCACCTTGACAACGTTTTCAGTTGGAGCGTTCACGCATATATCCACCAGGGCGATTATACCACATTCGACCTTAGAGGAGATCTTCATATTCTTCAGTCCTTTCATTATATAATACAAAACCTATATACATACTAAGTATAGCATGATCTGATGAAAAAATCAAGAGTTTTTCATTTGTGGGAAATGATGAATTTATCTAAATCATACTAAACAGATATGTAAAATAGGCTGAATATCAGAATAACCTATTGACTTACTATGAAAAGTAGGCTATAATTGTAAAAAACAAATGAAAGCGGTGTTCACATGGGATTTAACACAATCCTGCTCCATGACGCCCCCGGCGGAGACCGGCATACCGGCGCAACTCTCACGCCTGTTTATCAGGTGAGCGCATTTGCCTATGATTCGGCGGAAAAGCTGGAGCAGGTCTTCGGCGGCAGAGCTCCTGGCTTTGCTTATACAAGGATCGGCAACCCAACAGTCGATGCCTTCGAGAAGCGTATGGCGGCTTTGGAGGGCGGTGTTGGAGCAGTTGCCTGTTCCTCGGGAATGGCCGCAGTGACAATGACTCTGCTGACCATGCTTCGCTCCGGGGACGAGATCATTGCCGGATCCGGGCTCTTCGGCGGAACGATCGACCTCTTCGGCGACCTTGAAGCACTTGGCATCACCGTTCGTTATGCTGAGACCGTGGATCCGCAGACTGTGGAGAGCCTGATAACTGACCGTACAAGGGCAGTTTTTGCGGAGCTGATCAGCAACCCAAAGCTCAGCGTTGTGGACGTTGAGGCGGTGTCGAAAACCTGTCAGGAGCACGGACTTCCCCTGATCATTGACAGCACAACGGCTACTCCCTATCTGGTGCAGCCTTTGAAGCTGGGAGCGGACATTGTGGTCCACTCGGGATCCAAGTACATAAACGGCGGCGGAAATTCCCTCAGCGGCGTGATCGTTGACGGAGGCACCTTCCGCTTTGACCCGGAGCGCTACCCTGGCTTTGCGGAGTACAAAAAGTTCGGCAGCCGTGCCTTCCTTGCAAAACTGAGAAACGGCATTTGGCGGAATTCCGGTGCCTGTCTCTCACCGTTCAATGCATATCTCAATCAGGTGGGCATCGAGACATTGGGACTTCGAATGGAGCGCCTTTGCAGCAATGCACTTGCCCTTGCGAAAGCTCTTCGTGAACTGGGTCTGGAAGTCAGATACCCCGGCCTTCCCGATGATCCGGACTTCCATCTTGTGGAGAGACAGCTTGGCGGAAAGGGCGGCGCAATCCTAACTGTGAGGGCAGGCAGCCGAGAGCGTGCCTTCCGCCTGATAAACAGCCTGAAATACGCTCTCATAGCAACAAATATCGGTGACGTGAGAACTCTCGTGATCCACCCGGCCAGCACGATCTACCTCCACAGCACAAAGGAGCAAATGGAAAGCGCCGGAGTTTTCGACGACACTATCAGGATAAGTATCGGTATTGAGGACCCGGAGGATCTGATCGGTGATTTTCGTCAGGCGTTCCTCCAGTCAGGAAAGGAGAATTGACATGGCAACTGATTACGCAGCCCTCAAAAAGGGCGGATTTATGCGGCAGAAACAGAAAAACTGTTTCTCCCTGAGACTTAGAGTGGTGGGCGGAAACGTCACCGCAGGCCAGCTTGCAAAGATCGCTGAGGTGGCGGATGAGTTCGGCGACGGCCACGTTCATCTGACCTCACGCCAGAGCATCGAGATCCCCTTCATCAAGCTGGATCAGATCGAAGAGGTGAAGGCTGCTCTTGGTGAGGGCGGTGTTGAGCCGGGAGTTTGCGGCCCAAGAGTCCGCACAGTTACGGCCTGTCAGGGCAGTGCGATCTGTCCCAGCGGATGTATCGACACCTACTCTCTGGCCAAGGAGCTTGACGACAGGTATTTCGCCAGAGAGCTCCCTCACAAGTTCAAGTTCGGCATAACCGGCTGTCAGAACAACTGCCTGAAATCCGAGGAAAATGACCTTGGCATAAAGGGCGGTATACGGGTGAGCTGGAGGGAGAGCGACTGCATTGGCTGCGGCGTCTGTGAGAAGGCCTGCCGCACAGGTGCGATCACTATCACTGACGGAAAGGTCAGCGTGACGGCTGACAAGTGCAACTTCTGCGGAAGGTGCGTCAAGTCCTGCCCCACCGATGCTTGGAATCAGGAGAATGGCTACATAGTCAGCTTCGGCGGACTTTTCGGCAACCACATCGCAAAGGGCGAGCCGGTGATCCCTTTCATTGCAGACCACGACACTCTCATGAGGGTCTGTGATGCGGCGATACAGTTCTTTGACGACAATGCCCTCCCCGGTGAGCGCTTCAAGTTCACCATTGACCGAGTTGGCAGGGAGAGCTTCAAGAATACTATCATGGAGGCGTATAACAATGGCTGATTTCCAGATCACAGACAGTATAGACATCACAGACGCAGTTTGCCCGGTCACATTTGTTCGTGCGAAGGTGGCTTTGGAGGAGCTTGAGGTGGGAGACATCCTCTCGATCAGGCTCAACGACGGCGAGCCTGTGCAGAACGTTCCCCGCAGCATCAAGGAGGAGGGACACAAGGTCCTTCGCCTCACCGACAACGGCGACGGTACCTACGAGCTTATCGTTCGGAAGGAGGCCGAGTAATGGCTGAGAGGATCAGTGCGGCAGATTTTGACGAGAAGGTGCTCCGGTCACAGATCCCCGTTGCGGCGGACTTCTATTCGGACAGCTGTATACCCTGCAAGCGCCTTTCGCCGGTCATTTCACGGCTGGAGGAGGAGTTCTCAGGCAGGGTGAAGTTCGTCAAGATCAACGTGAATTTCGACTCAGAGCTGGCAGAGCAGTATGACGTTATGGCAGCTCCTACAGTAGTATTTTTCCGGGACGGGAATGAGACCGGACGCACAAGAGGCGCTGTCACTCAGGAGACACTGACCGGCGCTATCGAAGAGCTTTTGTTTTAAGGAGAGATATATATGCAGATCACAGTTGCAGGAGTTAAAAAGCAGGTGGCTGAGGGACTTACCGTTGCTCAGCTTGTCATCGACGAAAAGGTGGAAACTCCCCAGTACGTCACAGTCACTATCAACGATGAGTTCGTGGAGAGCGGACAGTTCGAGGCAACAGTCCTCAATGAAGGCGACAGCGTGGAATTCCTCTATTTTATGGGAGGCGGAAGCTATGGCGCTTACTAATGAGCAGATCGAAAGGTACTCACGTCACATTATCCTGAAGGAGGTAGGCGTCAAGGGACAGAAGAAGCTCCTTGGTGCGAAGGTGCTGATCATCGGAGCAGGCGGCCTGGGAGCTCCTGCCGGGATGTACCTTGCAGCCGCCGGAGTCGGAACTATCGGTATCGCTGACGCAGACGAGGTGGATCTGTCCAACCTCCAGCGCCAGATCATCCACCAGACCGCCGACATCGGCAAGCCCAAGGTGGAGTCTGCAAAGGAGACCATGCAGGCCATAAATCCTGACGTGAACGTTATCACCTACCATGATTTCATCACAAGTGAGAACATCATGGAGATCATCAAGGACTACGATTTCATAATCGACGGAACAGACAATTTTCCGGCGAAATTCCTCATAAACGACGCCTGCGTCATGGCGAAGAAGCCCTTTTCTCATGCGGGGATAATCCGTTTCAAGGGTCAGCTTATGACCTACGTTCCGGGGCAGGGTCCATGCTATCGCTGCGTGTTCCGTGATCCCCCTCCGAAGGACGCCGTTCCCACCTGTAAGCAGGCCGGAGTCATCGGCGCAATGGGCGGAGTTATCGGCAGTCTTCAGGCGATGGAGGCTGTGAAGTACATCGTTGGAGTTGGTGAGCTGCTGACAGGCTGGCTGCTGACCTACGATGCGCTGACAATGGAGTTCCGCAAGGTGAAGCTCCCCACAGACACTCACAGCTGTGCGGTCTGCGGCGACCATCCAACTATCACGGAGCTCATCGACTACGAGCAGGCTGAATGTGAGGGTACCGGTCTATGATCACGCTGAAAAAAGAAGACTACGACAGGATCCTTGCCCACGCAAAGTCTGAGGCTCCAGTGGAGGCCTGCGGACTTATCGGCGGAGTGAAAAACGGCGATGATAAGGAGATCCGGAAGGTGTATATCCTGACGAATACAGATCACGCCGAGGAGCACTTCACCCTTGACCCCAAGGAGCAGCTCAGCGCAGTGAAGGATATGCGTTCAGAGGGGCTGATCCCTCTGGGGAACTGGCACTCCCACCCCGTTTCACCCTCAAGGCCCTCTCAGGAGGACATAAGGCTGGCCTACGACAGCTCTGCCAGCTATCTGATCCTGTCACTTATGGAGGAGGAGCCGGTGCTGAATTCCTTCCACATCGAGGAGGGAGTTTCCCAGAAGGAAGAGCTGGTCATCATTTAAGAAGAGAGATTTTTATGGAAACAGTGAGACTTAACACCGATATCCTGGTGATCGGAGGCGGAACAGCAGGCTGCTGGGCGGCGATCACGATTGCAGAGCAGTCCGGCCTTGACGTTCTGATCTGCGAAAAGGCTGGCATAAAGCGCAGCGGCTGTCTAGCGGCGGGAGTGAACGCTCTGAACGCCTATATCACTGAGGGGAAAACTCCTCAGGATTACGCTGATTACTGCGAAAAAGACGCCGCCGGTATCGTCCGGGGAGACCTTCTGCTGACCATGTCTGAGCGCCTCAACAGCGTCACTGAGAAGCTGGAGCGTCTTGGACTGGTCATTTTGAAAGACGAGCAGGGAAGGTACGCTGCCCGTGGAGACCGTAACATCAAGATCAACGGCGAGAACATCAAGCCCTTGATCGCTCAGGAGGTGCGCCGCCACAGCCAGATCTCTGTGCTGGAACACGTTGACATCACCGACCTTGAGACCTCCTCCGGCAGGGCATCAGGCGCCTACGGCTTCGGCATCGAGGACGGTACGTTTTACGCAATCTCCGCAAAGGCCGTAATCATCGCAACAGGCGGTGCAGCCGGGCTCTACCGGCCGAACAACCCCGGCTTCTCCAAGCATAAGATGTGGTATCCGCCATTCAATACAGGAGCAGGCTACGCAATGGGCATACTTCACGGGGCGGAGATGACCACCTTCGAGATGAGATTTATCGCTCTGCGCTGCAAGGACACGATCGCTCCTACGGGAACGCTTGCACAGGGCGCAGGGGCAAAACAGATCAACGCTTTGGGTGAGGTCTATGAGCAAAAGTACGGCCTGACCACCTCTGAGCGAGTTTACGGCACTGTCATGGAAAACCTGGCTGGGCGAGGTCCATGCTACCTTCGCACAAAGGGCATCAGCCGTGAGAAGGCTCAGTCTCTGGAGAAAGCATACTTGAACATGGCGCCCTCCCAGACTCTGAAATGGCTGGAGAGCGGCGTTCCTGTGGAGGAGCAGGATGTGGAGATCGAAGGCACTGAGCCCTACATCGTGGGCGGCCACACTGCCAGCGGTTTCTGGGTGGACACTGCAAGGATGACCACTATCCCGGGACTATTCGCCGCAGGTGATGTTTCCGGCGGAGCTCCTCAGAAGTACGTTACCGGCGCTCTTGCTGAGGGCGAGATCGCAGGTGAGTCCGCTGTGAGATACGCAGAAAAGCTGATCCCGGAGCCTCTTCCGGAGGAGTCTGTTCAGGCTCACATCAACGAGACCGAGGGCTTTCTCAGCGGCAGGAAGAGCCTCTACACAGCTCCTCAGCTGGAGGAGGCCATGCAGACCGTCATGGACAAATACGCCGGCGGGATCGGGGCGAGCTATCGCTTCACAGAGGCCCAGCTGGACATCGCAGACCGCCGTATCGCTCAGCTTTTTGAGCTCTCAGGCCAGCTCTCTGCGGATAGCCCCCGTGAGCTGCTGAGGATCTATGAGCTGAGAGAGCGCCTTGTGGTCTGCCGGAGCGTTATCGCTCACCTGAGGGCTCGTCAGGAGACCCGCTGGCACTGCTTTGCGGAAAACCTTGACTGGCCTGAGAGAAATGACCGGGATTGGCGGAAATACGTCAATTCACGGCTGGAAAACGGCAAGATCCGTGTGATCTTCCGTGAGCTTATCAGCGGAGGGGAGACCTATGAGCATAGCGATAAACAGGGATAAGTGCATCGGCTGCGGAAGGTGCACACAGGCCTGTCCCGGCTCGCTTATCGGAATGAGCCAGGGTAAGGCGGTCATGCGCTACCCGGAGGAATGCTGGGGTTGTACGGCCTGTCTGAAGGAGTGTCCCGTCCATGCAGTGAGGCTGTTTTTGGGAGCCGACATCGGCGGCGGAGGAACTCTCCTGCACACCGAGCGCCAGGGCGAGATCCTGCGCTGGATCTTTGAGCGTCCCGACGGCACAGTACAGGAAATTCCCATAGATACACGAGAATCAAACAAGTATTAGGAGATGATGTTGTGGCAGATCTTTCACACCTCGACCAGCTTGAAGCCGAGGCAATCTATATAATCAGAGAGGTGGCTGCGGAATGTGAGCGCCCCGTAATGCTGTACTCTATCGGCAAGGACAGCTCAGTTATGCTGCACCTTGCAATGAAGGCATTTTACCCTGAAAAACCGCCGTTTCCCTTCCTCCATGTGAACACCACATGGAAGTTCAAGGAGATGATCGAGTTCCGTGACAAAACTGCTGCACGGCTGGGTATCGAGATGCTGGAATACATCAACGAGGACGGCGTGAAGCAGGGGATAAACCCCTTCGACCACGGTGCCGCCTACACGGATATAATGAAGACTCAGGCTCTCAAGCAGGCTCTGGACAAATACGGCTTCACGGCTGCATTCGGCGGCGGACGCAGGGACGAGGAGAAGTCCCGTGCCAAGGAGAGGATCTTCTCCTTCCGCAGCGCCTCACACGCTTGGGATCCCAAAAATCAGCGTCCGGAGATGTGGAAGCTCTACAATACCCGCATCAACAAAGGTGAGAGCATAAGAGTTTTCCCCATTTCCAACTGGACAGAGAAGGACATCTGGCAGTATATCCGCCGGGAAAACATCGACATCGTTCCGCTGTATTTCGCCGCAGAGCGCCCTGTTGTGGAGCGTGACGGCAACATCATCATGGTGGACGATGAACGCTTCCGCCTGAGAGAGGGCGAGGTGCCCCAGATGAAATCTGTGCGTTTCAGAACTCTTGGCTGCTATCCGCTGACCGGCGGGATAGAGTCCACTGCGAACACTCTTGATGAGATCATTGCAGAAACTCTCAGCAGCGTCGAGTCCGAGCGTACATCAAGAGTCATCGACAATGAGGCTGCCGGAAGCATGGAAAGAAGAAAGAGGGAGGGATATTTCTGATGAAGGGACTGCTCAAATTCATAACCTGCGGCAGCGTAGATGACGGAAAATCCACGCTTATCGGACATATCCTCTACGACTCAAAGCTGCTTTATACAGATCAGGAGCAGGCTCTGCGGCTGGACAGCAGAGTCGGCAGCAGGAACGGCGAGATCGACTACTCCCTGCTGCTTGACGGCCTTATGGCTGAGCGTGAGCAGGGCATAACCATAGACGTTGCCTATCGCTATTTCACCACGGATAAGCGCAGCTTCATCGTTGCGGACACTCCCGGACATGAGGAATACACACGAAATATGGCTGTTGGCGCTTCTTTTGCGGAGCTTGCCGTGATCCTGGTGGACGCTTCTCAGGGAGTGCTTGTGCAGACTCGCCGCCACGCAAGGATCTGCTCCCTCATGGGTATCAGGTACTTCGTTTTTGCGGTGAACAAAATGGATCTGGTCAATTTCAGTGAAGAGCGCTTTGAGGAGATCTCTAGGCAGATCGCCGAGCTCACAGAGGAACTCTCCCTCAGTAACACAACAGTCATCCCCCTGTCGGCAACTGACGGCGACAATGTTACCACACTGTCTCAGCGCACTCCTTGGTACAAGGGAACTTCGCTGCTGGAGTATCTGGAGGAGGTTGAGATCTCACCGGAAAATGCCGGAAAGGGCTTCTATATGCCGGTGCAGAGAGTCAGCCGCCCCGACCGCACATTCCGTGGCTCTCAGGGACAGATCGAGGCAGGGAGCGTTTCCGTGGGCGACGAGGTGAGAGTCCTCCCCAGCGGAGAGACCGCCTCTGTAAAGACTATCCTGGCCGCCGGAAAGGAGACCGAAACTGCCTTCGCCGGTCAGCCGGTAACTATCGTCCTTGACCGTGAGGTGGACGTTTCCCGAGGCTGCGTCATAGAAAAGGACAGCGGTCTTGCTCCCTACAGAGAGCTGAGCGTTTCGCTGCTGTGGATGGACGATGCGCCCCTTTCCCCCGGCAAGGAATACCTCATAAAGCTGGGCACCAAGCAGATCCCCGGCGTTCTCACAAAGATCTGCTACGCCGTTGACATAAACACCGGCAAGCATATCTCGGCGGAGAGCCTTTCCAAAAACGGCATCGCTCTGTGCGAGATCGTTCTCAGCGAGGCCATTACTGCCGATACATTTGCCCTTCACAGGACAATGGGCGAGCTGATCCTCATCGACAGGGTGAGCCATGCAACCTCAGCCTGCGGAGTAGTTCAGGCTCTCAGCGGTCAGGCTCGCACAGGCAATGCGGCTTCCTTCGTTTACGGCGGAGTTTCCGCAAGAGGAGATGTTTTCGAGGAGTTCTTCTACGACACCGAGACCCTCAGCGTCTTCCGCTATCAGCCTGTGACCTCCACCTACACTGTGGGCGACACTATCCCCGTAAAGGGCGAGAGCTACCGCTATCCCGACAGCTTTGACGTTATCGTCCTCAGAGACAGAGCTGCGGTGAAGGTCCGTGACAGAGTGGTGGAGGCTGTACTTCCTCTGGAGGAGTATGAATTCACCGGCCTTCCTCTGGTGAACGGACGAGGCTTTGAGATCTTTGCGGACTCGCCCGAGACCTTCCGCAGATTTCTCACAGAATATGACGACGCCGGCGACCGTGAGCGCCCTGAGTTCTTCCGCAAGTGGGTGCGTTTCGACACCTATCGGAAGGTAGTTATCAGATAAAAACAGCCCCGAAGCGATCTCGCTCCGGGGCCGTTTTGATATAGAGAGGTAAGTAGGATCACATATGTCTGCCGTGGCCGGAGAAGGAGTCACCGCCGAAGCCGCTGCCGCCCATCATTCCGCCGCCGAAGCCCATTCCGCCTCCCATCATGCTGGCAGGGATCTCAGAGACCTGAGATCCGTTGATGATGACTGTTCCGCCGTTGAGCTGAGCAGTGTAGTCGTAGTCGAAGGATGAGGTGTAGGCAGTGATGTCGAGCGTTCCGCC
The DNA here is from genome assembly GCA_902760805.1 of Ruminococcus flavefaciens. Lineage (GTDB taxonomy): Bacteria > Bacillota > Clostridia > Oscillospirales > Ruminococcaceae > Ruminococcus. The sequence goes on from CACWHY010000001.1 coordinate 84,007, forward strand.
GTTTACATATACTGAGCCGTTTGAGTCAACTGCATCGGTGTCGCCCTGACCCATAACTATAGTGATCTCGCCGCCGTTGAACTCAGCCACAACGTCCATATAGCTGCTCTTGGAGGTGGCATTGATGCCTTCGTCAGAGGCAGAGATGTCAACAGTTCCGCCGTTGACCTGAACGTAGGTGGCCTCTAAGCCCTCAGAAGCGCTGACTGTGATCTGGCCGTCGTCGATCTGTAGACCGGTAGTTGCCTGGATACCGTCGCTGCCGGCTGTGATGTTGAAGCTGCCTCCTGCGATCCAGATCCAGCCAACAGAGTTGTCCTCATCGTTTTCGCAGTGGAGACCGTCCTTATCGGCAGCGATCGTGAAGTCGCCTCCGCAGACTGCAATGGAGTCGTTTGCTTCCACAGCGTCCTCAGCACTTGTTATTGTGTAAGCTCCGCCTGTGATCTTCAGGTTGTCCTTGCAGGAAATGCCATTGCCGTAATTTGAGGTGATCTCAAGGGAGCCAGTGCCGCTGAGCACAAGGTCGTCCTTGGAGAAGATCACTGCATCGGTGTTTGTGTCGCCGTCAGAGGTGAAGCTGCCTGTCACAGTCAGGGAATTCTCGCTGTCGGTGGTGGTGACGAAGCACTTATCAGCCGAGACCACATATATCGCCGGGAAGTCAGCATTTGTGATACTTACGCCGTCCAGCACGAGCTGCACCTTAGCATCGTCGGCAGCCTCCACACGGATCGTGCAGTCCTCTGCTGAGCCGCTGATAACGTAGATGCCTGCCTCAGTAATGCTCAGGGTCTCGCCGTCGGAAGCTGTCAGGTACTGGGCCTCTGAAAGGTCAGGAGTTTGGAGAAGATCACGGTCGGTGAACACATCCTCAGTCTCCAGGATACCGCCGCTGTAGGCTGAGTATGAAGCGGATACTGCCTGAGCTTCTATCTTAGTAGGGGAGGAGCTCTCCTCGCTGCTTTCCTTCTTAGCGGTCGTTTCTTCCTGAGTTGTCTCGGCGGAGGTCTCCTCCTGAGTTTCCTCAGCTGAGGTCTCTGCAACAGGAGTTGTTCTCACGGACTTCTGCTCACCGCAGCCGGCAGCTCCGCTGAGAAGCATTGCCATTATAGTGATACCTGCCAAAGTTTTCTTCCACATATTGTTCATCATAAAAAACACCCTTTCTTCGGAAGCGTTATTGTTTGTTTCCATGGTCTTAGTATACCCCGGGTTTTTGAAAACGGTGAAGGGGAAAGGTGAAATTTCCCGGAAACGATCGTGAGAGATCTTTCCAAAATGTGGAGATCTCGGTTGAAATATGGCAGGATCGTGAGGAGATCTTTCACAAATGGTTCTCTTTCAGATGCACTTGCTGATCATTGCGATTTTTTTAAGAAATTTTCAGATCCTACTTGAAAAATACATAAAAACATGGTATAATATTGATGTATAATTTGAACGTGTAGGGATATCTTTGGGCAATTTCCCGGTTCACAGCAGCCTGGACAGATCTTACAGAAAGGACATGATCACTAAGATGAATGGCAAGATCATTGAGATCGCATTGATAGTTGCAGGTATTGATGAGGAGTATCAAAACGGCGTATTAGAGGGCGTGATCTCCTTTGCTAAGGAGAATAATGTGAATATCTCGTGCTTCTCGGCATTTGGTGGAGTGATCTCCAACAACCGCTATGATGAGGGCGAGTACAATATCTATTCTCTGGTAAATTACTCAAAATTTGACGGTGTGATCTTGCTTAACAATACTATCGGAGCTCCCGAGCATAAAAATCAGATCATCGAGAAGGCCAGGGCTTCAAAGCTGCCGGTGGTAGTTCTTGACTGCGATGATTTCCCGGAATTCCACAATATCCGGATAGATAACACCAGTGCTATGAAGGAGATCGTCCGCCATGTGATAACTCAGCACAGCGCAAAGACTATCAGCTATGTTTCTGGACCCCTGGCCAATCCTGAGGCTCGTGACAGGTATGAGGCCTTCCTCAGTGTTATGGCGGAAAATGGCCTTGCTGCCGATGCTAGGAGAGTTTATTTCGGCGAGTTCCGTGCTATCGACGGCCGGCGTGCAGTGGAGAGCTTCCTGAAGTCCGGGCTGTCTGTGCCGGATGCCATAGTTTGCGCAAACGATGCTATGGCTCTGTCAGTCATAGCTGAGCTGGAAAGAAACGGCTATAGAGTGCCGGAGGACATCATCGTCACCGGCTTCGACAATACATACAACGCCCGCCATCACTGCCCGGCGCTGACAACTGTTCTGCGTCCGCTGAATATGGCCGGATATAAGGCCTGCGAGGCACTTCTTACTCTTATTGAAGGCGGTCAGGCGGAGCAGGAGATCATGCTGGAGGCAAAGCCGGTCTTCACCGAAAGCTGCGGCTGTAGGAGCGTTTTTGCTGACGATATGAAGCTCTACAAAAAGAGCGCCTATAAGCTCATAGACAGCTGCCGGACAGACATCTCTCTCCTCAACCGCATGACCAGTGAGCTGGCAGAGACCGAGACTGCTGAGGAGAATATCAGCGTTATCAGCCGGTTTATCGGGGAGCTGGATTGTGAGCGCTGCTGCATTTGCCTTTGCTCTGAGTGGAACGGCGCCTTCAACGAGAAGTGGCGTGGCAGGACCGCTGACGAGTACCAGATTCACGGCTACACCAAGACTATGAGCGCTCCTCTTATCTGGGATAAGGGCGAGATCAGGTCTTCGGTCAGCTTTTTCAGCGCCGATATGCAGCCTGAGCCGCTGACTGGCGGCGGAAATATCAGCTATTTTCTGCCCCTGCATTTCCGTGAGAGATGCCTGGGCTACTATGTGATCACAAACGGGGATTTCCCCATAAAAAGCCTGCTGTGCCATTCTCTCATGATGAATATCAGCAACTCTATCGAGAATATCCGCAAGCTGCTCAGCCTCAACAGCGTTATCCAGGAGCTGGACAGACTCTACGTCATCGATCCCCTCTGCGGCATTTTCAACCGCAACGGCTTCATTCGGGAGGCGGATATACTCTTCCGCCAGTGCAAGGAGAACGGCTCGCCGCTCCTGATCTCGTTCATAGATATGGACGGACTGAAGCTGATCAACGACAACTACGGCCACAAGGAGGGCGATTTTGCGCTCCAGCGCCTTGCCTCCGTGATAACTGAGTGCTGCAAGAACGGCCGGATTTGCGCCAGATTTGGGGGAGATGAGTTCATCATCGTTGGTGCAGACGCCGAGGAAGAGGACGCCGAAGCTCTTGAGCGTTCGTTCAAGAGCCGCCTTGAGAGCGTAAACAAAATGATCGGGAAGCCATATGAGGTGGCTGCCAGCATCGGTACGATAGTTACTGAGATCCAGCCTGACAAGACACTGTTCAACCTGATCACACAGGCCGACGAGATAATGTACGAGAAGAAAAAACGCAAAAAGACCTCCCGGTATCTCCGGAAGGCCTGATGGACAGGAGCCGTGTGTCTGCACGGCTCTTTCAGCATGATATGGAGGAAAATATGAGAAAACTATTAGCACTTATCACAGCTCTTGCTGCCTGTGGAGCCCTTTTTTCCTGCGGTCAGGATCCAGCCGAGACCGATGATCCCGAGGAGACCACTGAGGCTGTAACTGAAGAGATCACTGAGGAGGAGGCTGAGGAGGAAACTGCTGAGCCTGATGAGCCGGAGGAACGCACGGTGGGCATCTCCTTCGATTTGCCGCCCCTTGTCAGCGCTGCACTTCACGGAGTTTTCGGATCGGACGTCTACATCAAGGAGAACACTGATGAGATCCACCGGAATTATGTTGGACAGTTCGGCACTCCTGTGGAGATCGGCGGCGAGCTCTTAGAGGAGTCCATACTTCGCTTTGAGTACGATCCGGACAACATGGGAGATGTTCCGCCAGGGAATTTGTCCCTCATCTTTTATAACGAGAAGGAGTCCCGATATGACACGATAAAGAGGATACGCCTTGACGAGGAGAAGCATACGATCTCTGCTAAGATCACTGAGCCGGGTACATACTTTTTGTTCGACACCGGGGAAAAGGCTCACACCACGGTCTATGAGGACGATGAGTACAAGTTCCGCATAGCCATTCCGGAGGAGATCGAACTGCGGTACGTTTCAAGCTATCTTGAAGACGACGAAGAGGGAAAATTCAAGGTGCTCCTGGAATGTGAGAAAAACGATAAGATCCAGGTGGGCATCGAGTATCTTGAGCGCCCCGGCTACAGCAATACAGTTGAAATGGTGGACGCTATCTGCGAGACCTTAGATTCTCAGGAGACGCTCTATCAAATGGGCAGCGTTACAGGTGCTGACGGCTCTACGGGCTATTATTTCGTGGTCGATTTCTCCGAGGGCGATGATAAGGCATACAGTATCAACTGCTTCTATCCTCTCAATGATACGGAGTGCATCAACATCTGGTACGGCTTCAAGGACCTGGAGCTTCTTGATAAGGCTATGACATCACTAGAGAGCTTCGAGTTCACCGGCCACTACTCCAAGCCCCAGGATCCTGCTGTTAAGAAGCAGAACGAGACCTGTCCCATAAATGCAAACAGCGTGACCTTTGAGCTTCCTGTGGGAGTTACAATGGCTCCCGGTGACGGAAGCACAACTCCCAGCACAGACGATCCGGACCACCTGATCAGCCAGATCTACGAGGATTGCAGGATCAACGGCTATGACGGTCTGCGAAACATCTTCATCGAGGGCGAAAAGAACGGTATCGCTCCGGCGACTGAGGCCGACGCCTACCGGCAGTCCATTGACGGGGTGAACGGCATAAAGTGCGTTCGCAGCGACGAGGTGGAGCTCTCCAACGGCAAGAAGGGCTATATCCTCCAGATAGAGACTGAGGGCGATGACCAGCTTGAGCCCACCTGCTATATCAACGGATATTTTGAGACAAACTTAGCAAGCTGGACTGTTCGGGTGACAGTTATCGCTGACGCAGATATGGACCGGGCCAAAAAGGACGAGCTTTATAAGGTCGTCTGCGGCGTGGACGTTGACGTTTGATAAAAAAGCCTCCTATGAGCTTTCATAGGAGGCCTTTTCTTATGCTGTAAGCATGATCTCTGAGATGAATGTAACGATGTCTGCTGTTCCGCCGGTTTGGGTGTAGCTGTAGTAGGAGAGGATCGCAGAAGCGTCGGTAGCATCGATGTACTGATCGCCGTTTACGTTAGCTGCGGTCTGTTCACGGTCGGTCAGGATCAAAGGCTCACCGGTCTGATTTGCAGCGTAGATGGTCAGTACCGCAGAAGCGTCAGTAGCGTCGATAACGCCGTCGCCGTCCACATCGCCCATGTTCACATCTTCGGATCCGGGGTCGAGAAGGTAGACATATCTGCCGTTTTGGTCTGTGCCGTTTGCAGTATTCGTGGAAACGCTGTACATTTCCAGGAGCTGCCCCTCCTCGTCGAAGAGACTTATCTCCGCAGCACCGTCGTTTATGTTCCTTATAGTACACTGCGCCGGACGCTGACCGTTTATGACTTCGTAATAGTCGGATGCAAAAGCACCAAGCTCCTCATTTGAGAAGAATGAGAAGTATTCCGGGTCGCCCAGATAAAAGAGCTGCTCGCCCCCAAAGCCGTCTAAGCTGAAGGTGCGTTTGCTGAAGGCGCTTCTCTCATGGGTCTCTTCGGAGCCATTCTCGAAAGTGAAGGAGATGTTCTTTCCGCTCAACTCATAGGTGAATTTCTCCTCATGCTTATCGGTCTGATAGACTATCTTTCCTGTGCCGTCCTCGTTGAAATAGAAGAATCGCACGTCGCAGTAGTCGTCTATGTATGTACTTCCGCTCCAGACTCCGGGAATAATGTCACAGTAGTCTGCAATGCAGGCGGGCATACCGAAGTTATCGGTGAATGTGCCGTCAAATCGGTCTATCTGGTAGAAGGACTCTGCAATGATCTCACCGTCGCTGTCTCTGGTGTAGAGGGAGACGTACACCTCTGAGCCGTTGCCACGAACTGCCTCACCGTCATTTGGACGCTCGCCGAAAAGTTCCTCCTCATAGCGCATGGCAAGCTCAACAAGCTCGTCATTGCTGAAGAACATGAAGTCTAAGATATGGCCCATGCTCTGGTACTTGTAGACCTCTTCGGTGCCGTCCTCCCAGACAGCTGTGAAGCAGTTTTTGTTATTCCAGGTGATCTTAGCGGTGTGGGCAGCGGAGCTGTTTGCGTCTGTGTATGAGAGCGTGCTACCGTCGTATTCAAGAGCTATTGCACGCTCCTCTCCGTTGGACTGCTCGATGAAGGCGCTTCCGTAGCCCTCAGGATCTCCACGATATAAATAGCGGTCAGTGGAGTCCGATGTTCCCCACCAGATACCTTCACGAAGAGCGTACTCAGGATCAACGGGACTGTAGATCATGGAGCTGTTCATCGCTCTGTCCATAACAGTGATCTGATAATCGGTCATTCCGGTCACATCACAGGTGAAGGTCGCAGTGCCGTCGCTGGAATACTCCGGAAGGATAACGTCCATGATGTTGTATTCAAAAAGCTCGTTGTTATGATGCTCAGCAAGGCAGTCGAGTATGATGGAGTCATGATCATAGTGATTTAAGTAGTCCAGTCCGTAGAAAACAAAGGAGTTTTCGCCGTTCATCACTGTGCTTGCAGCGACCAGGTCATCCTCAAAGGTATCCTCGTTGTTAAACGAAAGCTCAGGATCGTAGCCGTTTATGAACAAAGCGTCCAGATCCTTGTCGGAGGCTGTGACTGTCAGCAGCTTCCTGCCGTCCTTCTCCTCAAGAACAGATGTGACCTTGGGAGCTGTCTTGTCCACCACGAACTCTCTGCTGATAGTCTGTTTGTGGTCCTCAGCGCCGGGATAGTCGATGTAAGCGCTGATCTCAGCCGTGTACTTTCCCTCCGGAAGAGTAGTCAGATCGTATGAAGGAGTGCATACCATCGTAAGATGAGAGGGCTTCCATTCCGGTGCGTATTCTGTGAGCAGCTCGCCCTGCTCATTGTAGATCATGATGTCTGAGAATTTAGCCTGTCTCAGAGGGAGAAAGCTGTATGCCAGGGTATCTGCTATATAGTCATCATCGGGCGAGATGTAGATCATCCCGTCACGGAGAGCCTGGATCTTTTCCTGGATCTGGGGATCGTCATGGATCAGCTCCATAGCCTTTTGGGTGTTGAATGATCCGTCCTCAGAAGCGGCCTCGTGGTCAAGGAGCTGATTTATCAGGAGAGTGAGCTGACCCAGAGGAAGATCGTTGATAAGCTCGTTGGAGCCTGCGAATGAGCCGAATTCCGGAGCTGCCAGAAGACCGTCGTCAAAGATCGGTACATCAGCCCAGTCTCCGTGGAAGCCCAGAAGGGGGATCGAGATCGGGCAGCAGTTCTCATTGGGAGCGAAGTAAACGAAGCCCTCGATGAAAAATCCGTTTAGGAAGTGGCTCTCATACTCCTTGAGGAAATTGGGGTCAAGGGAAACATCGAAGCGGACCTTAGCAGTTTCTCCGGCAGGGATAGGCTCAAGCTGGGTCTGCTCTAGGGTGAAATCGATGCTCCTGGTGCCGGTGATAACAAAATCGGAGTATGTATCGCTGAAGTAATATGAGTCGCTGTCAAGATAGAGGTAGGGAGTTCCCAGATCCACGGTCTTGTCAGAAATGTTTTTTATCTCAATATCGAAGTTGAAGCTGTCGCCAAGCTGGTCGCCAAGCTCGATCTTTGCAAGGCCATTTGTGCCGGTAACGATAACGTTGTCTTCCAGAAGGTTTGAAAGGCTGATAAGTCCGGCGCCCTGTCGTCTTGGGCTGACGAATTCTCCGTCATAGGTGTAGGGGACTGCGGAGTTCATCAGCAGGTTTTTGATGTAGGCGGTCTTCTCTGAGCCGGTCAGATCCAGTCCCTGCTTTTTGAGGTACTGATCCGCAGCCGCCACGCAGCCTGCAACGTATGGCGTTGCCATGGAGGTGCCGCCTAATTTCTCATAGCCGTCGTAGTAGCTTGCAGAGAGCACATCTCCGCCAACGCCCATGATCTCGGGGTCGATGCTCAGGGACGAGCTGACACCGCTGGAGCTGAAGCTGCTGACGCTTGGGGGGAGATCCTCCTTGACCGGATCCTCGTCGGAGAATGTCACCTTCACATCGCTCATGCCCATGAGGATCTCGCCGTCTTCATAAAGGACGCTGGCCATAGGGATAGGAGCATCACCGTTTGAAACGCCTGTTCTTGGTGCGGTGAATGAGTCGCAGGAAATGACCGCAACGGCTCCTGCATTATAAGCATTGATGCACTTTTCTTCGTATGTGATCCCGCCGCTGTCATAGCACAGCGCTATCTTTCCGGTAAGATCGGCCTCGCCGATGTCCTCAACAGATGCCTCACCGACGTATACTGCCTGGTACTCATGACCGGCAAGCTCTGAGCAGAGGTGTTCGGTGCTTCCGTCCACATAGGAGAACTTCTTTCCGCCGGCGGTGAAGGTGAACACCTCCAGCTTTGGGTTGTCGGCAGAAGCCACTGAGAAAACGGTTGGGAAGATCGCAGGCTCATTGACAGTACCCGTGTCAACATTTGCCGTAATATTGGGACCGTCATAGCCAAGGTAGCTCTCGCCCTCGTTTCCGGCGGCAGCGCAGAGGGTGATGCCTGCGTTGTCCACAGCCTTGATGATGTCGGCATAAACGATGTCCTGGATGCCTTCGTTGGAGCTTCCAAGGCTCATGTTGATAACGTCTGCCTTTAGAGCAACAGCGTCCTCCAGAGCAGCAGCGATAGCCTCATCTGTGCAGTAGCTGTCGAAGACTCCGTCGCCCACTTCTTCCTTCTGGAAGATCTTCATGAATGCAATCTGAGCGTCCGGAGCGATGCCCGAGATCGGGTCGCCCTTTGGAGTAGCTGTCCTGTTTCCGGCAGCGATACCTGCCACATGGGTGCCATGGTAGATATCCTCGTCTGCGACCTCGTAGGGAGTATCATCCGAGTAGTCGTAAACGTAGGGCAGCTTGCTGCTGACATATGCCTTTTCGGGATCGACCTCAGAGGTGAATTTTTTGTCCTTGGCCAGAGTGCTGACCTGTTCCTTTGAGAGCTTGTTGTCCAGTGCATCTATAGCCATGAACATACTGTGAGCGGTGTTCAGCTCAGTGTCAAGGATAGCTATGAGCTCGCCCTCGCCTGTGGCGCCTGTGATCTCCTGAAACTCAGGAACACCAGCCATAGAGCCGGACTCAGTCATCATAGGCTTAGGAGCGCTGTATGTGCAGCTTGGGCAAATATCCTCGATCAGGGGCGAGTTTTTAGCCTCCTCTATAACGCTCTCAGGCAGCTGGCAGGAAAAGCCGTTGAAAACCAGGCTGTACCTGAAACCGATCTCCAGATCGGGGTAAAGCTGGCGGAGGTAGCCTTCGGCTCTGTCCTGAAGGCTTTCAATGACCGTACCGATCTTTTCGGCCTGGGGAGAGTCGATGAATTCGGCTCCCATGTCGGCGGCCTGATCCGAGGCGAGAACAGAGTCGCCCTTCAGCTTGACGATGACCGGAATGAGCTGACCCTCCTGAGCGTTCTCAGCAGAGATCTCCTGCTGTGCAGCCGCAGCCGCCGGTGGGATAGCTCCCAGTGTCCATGAACAGCCGATAGCCGCAGCAGATACTGTGCTTAAAAGCCTGCTGAAAGTTTTTTTGTCCATAAGATCTGTCCTTTCAATAATAGTATATCATGTAAGCCCGAAGGCTATGTTAGTATTATAGCACAGATCCTTGAATAAAGCAACGGAATCTAAAAAAAAGCCTCCCTGCACATTGCAGAGAGGCGAAGTGACTTATTCAAGCTCGCTGATCGCAAGTCTGATCCTGTCAAGAGACTCTTCCTTGCCGAAGACCTCCATGAGCTCGGTAGCGCCGCCGGGGGTAATTCCCTGACGGGCAACAGCTATGCGGATAGCCCACATAACAGCGCCGGCCTTTTTCTCCTTAGAAGCGGCGTAGTCCTTGAGGACGGCGAAAAGCTGGTCGTTGTTCCAGTCGGAAACGGCCTCCAGCAGCGGCAGGCAGTCCTTCAGTACCTCCAGGCAGCTCTCGGGAGTGGTCTTGTTCTTCTTATTTGTGTAGAGGGAGCTGTCCATGTCAAGGCGGCTGGTGACGAATGCCACGCTGTCCTTGATGTCGGAGAATGCTGAGATCCTGCTGTGGAGGAGCTCTGCCAGCTTCTTCTTGTTGACGTTATCGCCGCAGATCTCATCGAGGATCGGCAGAGCCTTCTCCTGGTAAAGATCCTCGGGCATTTTCTTGATGTATTCGGAGTTGAACCATCTCAGCTTCTCATAATCGAAAACTGCGGGAGACTTGCTCAGACCCTCCATGGAGAAGGCCTTCTTCAGCTCGTCCATAGTGAAGAACTCCTGGTTGCTGTCCTTGGGACACCAGCCCAGCAGAGCGATATAGTTCACGATAGCCTCGGGGAGGTAGCCGTCAGCCACCAGATCCTGGAAGCTCACTGCTCCGTGGCGCTTCGAGAGCTTGGAAACATTGCCGTCCTCGTCCTTGCCCATGAGCAGGGGAAGATGAACGTAGCAGGGCCTCTCCCAGCCGAAAGCGTCGTAGAGAAGGCAGTATTTCGGGGTAGATGTCAGGTACTCGTTGCCTCTTACAACATGGGTAACGCCCATGAGGTAGTCGTCCACAACATGGCAGAAGTTGTATGTAGGGTAGCCGTCAGCCTTCATCATTACCTGATCACGGAGCTCACTATTGTCGATAGAGACCTCGCCGTATACCTGGTCGAAGTAGCTTGTAGTGCCGGTGTCGGGCATTCTCTGGCGGATAACATAGGGCTTGCCCTCAGCCAGATTTTTCTCGATCTCCTCCTTGGAGAGGCTGCGGCAGTGTCCGTCATAGCCTCCGATGCCCTTGTCGTCCTTCAGAGACTCCAAACGCTCGGGAGTACAGAAGCAGTAGTAAGCGTGGCCGCTGTCCACCAGCTTCTGAGCATATTCACGGTAGATCTCGAGGCGCTGGCTCTGGATATAGGGGCCGTTCTCGCCGCCTACAACAGGGCCTTCATCGTAGTCGATGCCAGTCATTTCGAGAGTTTTGAGGATAACATCAGTAGCCCCCTCCACCAGGCGCACCTGATCGGTGTCCTCGATACGCAGGATGAACTTGCCCTCCTGAGACTTAGCCAGAAGGTAGGAATAAAGCGCCGTTCTCAGGTTACCGATGTGCATGAAGCCGGTAGGTGAGGGCGCAAAACGTGTTTTGATAAGTTTGTCAGCCATGGTTTTCTCCTTATTAAAATAGATACTGTGGATATTATAACACGATCTTCGGCAAAATGCAATAATTAGTTTTAGAATATATCTTTGATGACCTAGGTTTCGCCGGAGCTGGGGAAGGTGTGCAAATTTTTTGTAAAAACCCTTGCAATCCGCCGAAAGCTGTGATATAATAGGCAAACCGGAGCGCAAGCTGCCGGTGATCACCTCAGAAAAGAAGGATATTTATGCTATCAAGTTTCAGACAAAAATTCATAGGGAACAGGCAATTCTACCGCAGTGTTCTGGTAATGGTAGTGCCGATGATCCTGCAAAACCTGGTAACGAATTTCGTTAGCCTTATAGACAATATCATGGTGGGTCAGACCGGTACCGAGCCCATGAGCGGAGTCTCGATCGTCAACCAATTCATCTTTGTTTTCAATATTACTTTGTTCGGAGCAGTCTCCGGTCCGGGAATCTTCGGAGCCCAATTCTACGGCAAGGGCGACGCTGAGGGCCAGCGCTACACCTTCCGTTTCCGCCTTGGGATATGCACTGCGATAGTGATTGCAGGAGGAGTGCTGTTCGGCCTTTTCGACCGCCAGCTGATCTCGCTGTTTCTCAGCAAGGACGACCAGCCGGAGAAGATCGCTGCCACACTGGACTACGGCCTGAGATACATGAAGATCATGCTCATCGGACTGATCCCATTTGGCTTGGGACAGGCCTATTCCAGCGTTGTTCGTGAGTGCGGCCACACATCCGTCCCCATGATCGGGTCCATGTGCGCAGTTGGAGTAAATCTGCTGCTGGACTACACCCTGATCTTCGGAAAGCTGGGAATGCCGAAAATGGGCGTGGAGGGCGCCGCCATCGCCACAGTGATCGCCAAGTTCATCGAGGCGGGCGTGGTGATCCTCTGGACACACCTTAACACCGGAAAAATCCGCTGTGCTATGGGGATCTTCGACAGTCTCTTCGTCCCGGGAGACCTTGCTGCGGCCATGGTGAAAAAGGGCTTTCCCCTCTTCATCAACGAGTTCCTATGGGCGGCCGGGATGAGCGTGATCGCTCAGTTCTACTCAGCCAGAGGCCTTGACGTAGTTGCTGCAAGGAACATCTCTCTGACCATGACCAATCTCTTCGGAGCGGTCTACATCCAGCTTGGAGCCTGCATCGCCATACTTGTGGGAGCAAGGCTGGGAGCGAACAAGCTAAAAGAAGCCCGGGATCTGGACAACAAGCTGCTGTTTTTCGCTGTGGCAGTTTCCACAGTCCTGGCGGTGTGCATGATACCGCTGGCAGGCGCCTTCCCAGATCTCTACCGCACGGAGGCGGAGGTGCGGACCCTGGCCTCCTACATGATACTGATACAGGCTTTAGTGCTGCCGCTTTGGTCATACACCAATGCCTGCTATTTCACCCTGAGAAGCGGCGGAAAGATCGGCCTTACCTTCCTGTTTGACTTCGGCACCACCTGGCTGATCTACATACCGCTGGCCTATGTGCTGTCCTACCACACCAAGCTGGACATACACATTGTTTTTGCAATAGTCAATTTTGCGGAGCTGCTGAAGGTAGTCCTCGGCTACTTCATGGTCCGCAGTGATATATGGATAAACAATATCGTCGGAGGCGATGAGCCTGAGACAGAATGAGAGGAATTTTTTATGTACAAAAGAGGTTTTATCAAGGGAATAAACTTAGGCGGCTGGATGTCTCAGTGCGATTACAGCAAGGAGCGTCTTGACGGCTTCATCACAGAGAAGGATATTGAGCAGATCGCAGCATGGGGCTTCGACCATGTTCGTCTGCCCTTCGACTACAACATCGTTCAAAACAGCGACGGCAGCTTCATCGAGGAGGGCTTCCGCAGACTGGAGGAGGCTGTCTCCCTCAGCAAGAAGCACGGCCTGAGGATAGTTCTTGACCTGCACAAGACCGCAGGCTTCTCCTTCGATCATGGCGAGGAGGAGTCCGGATTTTTCGACAGCGAGGAGCTCCAGGAGAAGTTCTATTCTCTCTGGGAGGAAATGGCCAGCCGCTTCGGAAACGACACCGAGAACATCGTTTTTGAGCTGCTCAATGAGGTCACAGACGAGGAGTTCATCGGCCGCTGGAACAAGATCGCCGCAAAGTGTATTGAGCGGATCCGCAAGATAGCGCCGACTGTCGGTATCCTTCTGGGAAGCTATCACAACAACGGCGCTCGTGAAGTGGCAGCTCTTGACGTGCCCTTTGACGAGAACCTGATCTACAACTTCCACTGCTACGATCCGCTGAAATTCACTCATCAGGGCGCAACTTGGACACCCGTCATCGACCCTGACGCCCGTCAGCCCTTTGAGGAGAGCGGCGTTTCCGAGGCTTACTTCGAGGAGCTTTTCTCCGCAGCCATCGCCAAGGCCGAGAAGGACGGAGTTACCCTGTACTGCGGTGAATACGGTGTTATCGACAGAGTTCCTGCCGAGGACGTTGTGAAGTGGTACGCCGCCATAAATGCAGTTCTGGAGAAGCACAAGATCGGCCGAAGCGCATGGTGCTACAAGGAAATGGACTTCGGCATCACCGACGCAAGACTTGACGGCTGCCGTGACGAGCTTCTGAGGTATATGTGATGATCCGGGAGAGCGGAAGCGGCGACCTCCGGCAGCTCCTGGAGCTGTACACCCACCTCCACGAGAAGGAGATCCCGCCGGACAGCGAGCATCTTCGTGAGACCTGGGCTTCGATCTGTGCCGACCCCAATTACCACATAGTGGTGTGGGAGGAGCAGGGGAGGATCGTGTCCGCCTGCCTGTGCCTGATCGTGCCGAATTTGACCAGAGGAGTCCGCCCCTTCGCCCTAGTGGAGAACGTGGTCACTCACAGCGACTTCCGGGGAAGAGGCTTCGCAACGGCCTGTCTTGACTACGCCTCTGAGCTGGCAAGGAGCAAGGGCTGCTACAAGATCATGCTGATCACAGGCACTAAGGAGCAGTCCACTTTGGAATTTTACCGCAGAGCAGGATTTTCCTCCGAGGAGAAAACTGCCTTTTACAAGCACCTGTAAACAGCTGTATTTCGCTGGAAATTGGAATTCGCTGTTTGTGGTATAGTCTTTTTTGCCGCCAAATGCTATGATGAGAGCATCAAAGCAAAGGAGGTATCATCGTGGATACTATCAAGATCGGGAGATTCCTCAAGGAGCTCCGCAAGGAAAACAAATTGACTCAGGAACAGCTCGGCGAGAAGCTGGGAGTCACCAACAAGACCGTTTCTCGTTGGGAGACCGGTACCTATCTTCCGCCGGTGGAGTGCCTCTCCATGCTGTCGGAAATGTACGGTGTCTCGATCAATGAGCTGGTGGCCGGGGAAAGGCTGGACCATGAGCGCTTCAGCGAGGCGGCAGACGAAAATCTGACTCAGGCACTGGAGGAAAACGAGAAGCGCCGTAAGGCCACCGAACAGAAGCTGAGCATAATGATGCTGCTGTCCACCTTAGTGGCTGCGGCCGTGATCCTTCTGATACCGGGCGGAGGGCAATTCGCCGGAAGAAAGCTGCTGATCATTGGCCTGGTGGTAGTTTTGGCCTTCATCAGCAATACCCTCTGCCTAACAGCGATGCTTCTGAACAAGGAGAAAAGCGGAAAATAGATCTCAGGTGTGCTTTTTTCGGCACTTGGAAGGCTTGCTATAATACAGCTGGTATAATGTCGCTATATGAGGTATCACTGGCTGAATATCATCACAAAATAAGTTCAAAACAGCTGAAAGCTCTCCCTAGGGAGAGCTTTTTTCATGAGGGGGAAAAAGTCGTACATGAAAGTCATTGACCAAAATATCCACCGGTGGTATAATATAAAGTAATGGATATTGCATCAAATCTTTCTGATATAAGGTAGTGAAATATGGCTAAAATTTCAAAAAAATCCGCTGCTCCTCCGGAGATCCCCGGCTATCGGGTCTGGATCGTTTGTGCAGCGATATGTGCGGCCTTTGCCGGGATCTTCCTGTCAAGGCTCCACATCGAGGAGCTCACCGGACGCTCCTTGGAGATCTTTGCCAGCAGCGACGGGCTGTACGCCGACTGGTTTTTATACTGTAAGGAAATTTTTTACGTCCTGTTAGCAGCTTTGATCAGCGTTTATGCACTGGGAGAGAGAATGTTCCCCGACCGCCCCTGCCGGGATAACCCTCTGTATACGAAAAAGGGACTGCCCCTGGTGATCTGTGCAGGGAGCTACCTGCTGCTGAACGTGCTCTCCTCGCTTTTCTCCGAGAACAAGGAGGTCACGCTGCTGGGCGTTTGTACCGAATTTGAGGGCTCTGCGGCGATATTTGCCTATGTTGTGCTGTTCCTATTTGGAGCAAATTTCCTTACGGGTAAGAGGATCCGCAGCTTCTACGAAAAGGCTCTTCTGACCCTTCTGGCGGTGGTAACGGCCGCTTCCGTATTTGAGTACACCGTTATGCCGATCATGAAGCTGCCCTTCATGAAGTACCTGATCGCACCGGCCCAGTTCCGTGAGAACGCCGCCAGTCTTGAGGCCGCCAACGACTTCCGTGAGGTCATCCTCATGTTCTACAATTCCAACTACACCGGCAGCTTTTTCACCCTGGCCTTTCCTATGTCAGTCTACTTCCTGATGACTGCCAAAAAGCCGATATATCGCCTTGGAGCAGCTGTTCTCTCCGCCGGAGCGATGGCGGTCGGGATAATGACCAACTCAACAGCTGCCTTTTACATCATGGCTGCGGAGCTGGTTTTTCTGGCAGTTTTCGCTCTGGTAAAGGGAGTCCTTCCCGTGAAGACCGCCGCTGTGTCAGTCTGCGCATTTGCTGTGCTGGCAGTTGGCGTGAATTTCGCAACAGGCAATGATCTCATGGGAAACCTGCTGAAAAGCGCCTCCAACGAAGGCTCCTATTCTGTCGGAGAACAGGCCTACTGGCTGAAAAGCGTCACTGTCAGCGGCGACACAGTCTACCTGGTAGGACGTGAAACGGAATACTTCATAACTCCTCCAACTGCCGAAGGACAGCAGCTTTCCGCTTCTGCCGGAGAGGGGCAGCCGATCGTTTCTCAGCAGCAGACCAGCGACAGGCTGGTGATCCATGACATTTCCACAAATACGGATATAACGGCGGAGGTACATGAGGGCGTTCTGTACATCGACTGCGGCTACAGGACAACTCTTGACTTTGCCGTGACTACCAATGGTGTCAAGGCAATCATCCAGAATGCGGCGCTGACAGACGATCTTCCCACGGCTCCCATGGCGGAGTCCAGCCTTACGAAATACTACGGATTTGCTACCGGAAGAGGCTATATTTGGCTGAATTCCCTGCCGATCCTCCGCAGCTGTATCTTCCTTGGGAAAGGCGCAGGCAACTTCCCGTTCTGGTTTACTCAGAACGACCTGGCAGGCCTTTGCGTCACCAACGGAACTTCCCGAATAGTCATCGACAAGCCACACAGTATGTATCTCCAGATCGCCGTTACCAGCGGTATCATCGCACTTCTTGCGGTGCTGATCCTCTTTGGGGGAGCTGTTTTCAAGGGCGGCGCTGAGCTGCTTAGGCTGAAAAAAGGCTCTCTGAGCAATGAGGACAGCCTTCTGCTTTGCCTTTTCACGGGAGTCTGCGGCTATATGGTGATATCTCTGGTCAACGATAGCTCAGTGACTGTTGCACCGTTTTTCTGGCTGAATTTCGGCGTTTTATGCAACCTTCTCCTGACCAGGAAGGAGGTAGCCCATGATTGAGCGAACAGTGGCACTGCTTGTGAGCAGCTGCCTGCTCCTTTCAGTTTTCTCATGTGGAGAAAGATCCACCAGCCCTCCGGCAGCTCAGTTTTCCTCCCCGAAAGTCATCGCTGCTGACGGCAGCCAGCTGAGCCTGCCCACCGCAGCGATCTACCCGATCGACGGAGAGAAGGTCTCACGGACAGGCCTTGAGCTGGTCTGTGAGGCGGCTGGCGTGAAGGCCTCGCCGGAGGCCGCCGACCAGATCTGGTTTGGAGAAAACATTTTCGGCGCCGGACTTGCCTCCGTCGTGTTTTTCGGAAAGCACGCTGCTTCTCTTGACGACAGTCAGTGGAAGGCGCTTGCCTCCATAGCTGCCGACCCTGAGCGCTGTCAGGATGCCCTGGATCCTGAAAAAAACACCGGTACCTTCAGCCCTCACGCTCACGAGGCTGACCGAGTTCCGGAGTGTTCCTACATGGACGCTATGACTGACCAGATCGCTGACGATATTGCTCAGCAGCGTGGCGTTTCCCGAAATGAAGCCTTCCGTCTTCTCTACAGCGATGGCGTGACCGTTGAAACGCCCTTCCGCCCGGAGATCCAGGCTGCTGCCGAGCGTGTTTACAGCGATAAGACCAGCTTCACTGACAGCTATTCTGAGAGCTTCCCCCAGTCCGCCTTTGCCGCCATTGACTACAGCGGCAGCATGGTCGCACTTGTGGGCGGCAACAACGGAAATCATGCCTACGACAGAGCCTGGAGGACACTCCACCCTATAGGCTCCTCCATAAAGCCTTTGTCAGTTTATTCTCCGGCACTTATTGACGGCCGCATCAGTTTTTCCAGCCTGGTTGACGACTCTCCCATACCTGAGATGAGCAGTCCCCAGGAGCAGTGGCCGAGAAATTACGACCGCATCTATGACGGTGAGATCACCGTGACCTACGCCCTCCGCCAGTCCAAAAATACTGTTCCCGTGAGGCTAGTAATAGAGTCAGGCCCCGGAAGGAGCTTTGATTTCCTCAGCGAAAAGCTGGGCTTTACCACACTTGCTCCCCAGGACAAAGATATCCCGAACATGGCTCTTGGTTACCTTAGCAGGGGAGTTTCCGTAACGGAGCTGGCTGCGGCCTATCAGGTCTTCGGCAGCGGAGGGATCTACACGCCTCCTGCTTTCTATACGAAGGTCACAGATGCTAAGGGCAATGTCTTAGCGGAAAACCGCCGTCAGTCCATTGAGGCGATGTCCAGTGCTGATGCCTGGATTATGAATCGTCTGCTTTACTACAACATCAGCAAGGACGACGGCATCGCTTATGCTGCACGGCTCAGCGACGGCCGAGAGGTCATTGGAAAGACCGGCACCGTTGACAACGAGCTGGGGCTGGATTCCGACAGACTATTTGTGGGAGGAACTCCCGATTTTTGTGCAGCTGTTTGGCTGGGCTATGACCAGGCAGGAGCCTCTATCGAGGACGTGGAGTACAAAACTCCGGCAGCGATCTGGAGGGCGATTTTTGAGCAGATCCCCGGCGAGCATGACAGCTTCCAGCCCGACAGCAGCGTCATTGAGGCGGAATACTGCACCGAGTCAGGGGGACTTGCCTGCGATAAATGCCAGTCTACGGAGACAGGCTACTATAAGGAGGGCACTCTTCCGGAGAGCTGCCCCCTTCACAGCTAACGATATTAAGGGGAGACCCTTGATATAAAAATGGGCCGTATCTATGAAGAAACGGCCTGAAGAAAAGGAGTGGTTTTTATGAACAGACAGCTGAAAAAGCTAGTTTCGTTCACAGCGGCAGCGGCTGTTTTGGCGAACACCATGTTGATGAGCGTCGATGCAGCTTATGTCGGTGAGAGACTGACCGAGAACGATTTCGATTCTATGGTGAGCATGGCCGATAAGGACATACTGATCGAAAACGGCACTACCGAGTCTCTTACCAACGGGGATCAGCTGGTTGTCATCGATGAGGACGGCACCAAGAGACTGATCAGCCTTGAGGAAGGCATCACAGGCATCTACACCTATTCCTCTACCACATTGGGACAGTATAACTATCTGTCACCAACACCGTCATCTTTCTCATTCGATTACTTCGACCCTAACTACCAGCTCTCCACAGAGACCGATGTGTTTATTGCCGGTATCGGTGAGCGTTTCGCTCTTATGGACAATGAGGGCAAGGTCGTCTCGAAGAAGTATGACCAGATCATTTGGATGTCACACGGCTTCTACTTCGTTAAAGACGGCGATGCTCAGGGAGTTGTGGATCAGGAAGGAAACGAAGTGCTCACGCCTAATGCCAAATACCTCGACATCACTTTGGCAAGTGACGGAAAGCATTTCCTCATCCATACCGAGGACGGAGACTATTTTGCCGATACCAAGGGCAAGAAGGTGTCCGAGACCTACCCGGAGATCCGCGGTATTGACTACTTCGAGCCTTGGAGCTCATGTTCGTGGGATATCACCCCCAGACAGGAGCAGCTGAAATATTTCAGAGGCGACTTCTTCAAGGTCAAAAAAAGCGACGGCAGCATTGATCTGCTGAATAATGATCTTGAGACTATCGTACAGAATTGCTCCGATATCTATCTAAACGACGATAAGTCCATGACTATCTACAATAAGGATGCAGATGGACATACCATGTACTCATTTATGGATAGTGAAGGAAAATTCGTCTACAAGGAAGCTCAGTCCTTCAATAGATATTCGTACTATGACGAGCACGACGATTACCACTATTTTTACATTATGAAGAAGGACGGAGTCTACAGCGTTCTTGACAAGGACTACAATGTGACAAAGACCTTTGATGAGCTGGAGACCTTCAGTGTGGGAGACAAAGAATTCTTCCGGTCAGGAACTGAGCTTTACAACGAAAGGATGGAGCTGGTATCTGAGAACTTCGACTACGATCTGTATGACTACGGAAGCAGCTATGCGTTCCTTACAAAGGACGATGAGTATTACGTTGCCAGCGCAGATCTCACCAAGATCACTCACTTTGATTTCCCATATCAGATCGATGGCGTCAAGGGCTATATCGACGGCTTCAGCTTCAACAGCGACAGCTTCCTGGTCTATACCTGTGAATATGCTGACCAGGAAGCCGTAGACAACGATGAACCGTCTACCTTTACCATTAAGTATTATGTAAACGAAAACGGCGAGTTCGTTGATGTCAGCGAGTATTACGACTACCGTGGATCTGTTGATTCTGAGGTGCTCTTAGTTCAGACTCAGGAGTCCGGTGCTTTTACGGCCATTGACATGGACGGCAAGAAGCTGGCTGATATCCCCGAGGAATACACAAATTATTTCGGAGATCTGATCACAGCCTTCAAGCCCGTTGGAAACTATGACTTTGACCTTGTTGAGTTCGGAAGATACAACATCTTCTCAGACGCAGCCAAGACAAAGTTCAGCGTTTACGATGAGAAGATGGAGCTCTTAGAGGCAGATGTTCCCGGCGTTTACGACGGATACTACCGCTATTACAGCTCACAGACAGAAGAGACCGATGATCAGAGCTCTGACGGCGTAAACTATCCCGATCAGTCCTCCTCCGGCCGCAAGGTGGGCTTCTACAAGCCCGGCACAGGTGTAATCTTTGAGCCTGAGTACGACAATATCTCCTTCACAAAGGATGTCATCATCCTTGAAAAAGACGGCAGAACTCAGATCGCTGACTACACCGGAAAGATCCTTGAGGATTGGGAAGGAAAATACTCCTACGACGGCGGAACAGGCTCTGCTTTCCTTACAAGGCTCACCTTAAACTGGAAGCGTGACAATGATACTAAGACCATTGTTTACAACACTGAGAGCAAGACAGTTGAGTATACTCAGGAAGGCCTTTTCGACGATGTAAGTATCTTTGACGGCGATTATGCGATCGTAACTGTTTATCCCAAGAAGTCAGATGATGATCTTTGGTCGAGCAACAGAACAGAATATGGTCTTCTTAAGATCGACGGAACATTGATCGTTCGTCCCTGCGAGCTTTATACTCTTAGCATACTGAACGGCTATAGAACTAAGAACGAAGAGACCGGCGAATATGAGTTCATCGATGGGACCTTTGTTTATATCAACTATGAGATTTTCCCGATAGATGATCTTATCCCTGAATTCAACGAAAAGTACGATGCGGATCTGGCCATCAAGATCAATGACGAGAGAGCTCAACTGTTCAAGGAAGGCAAATGGCTGCTGTACGACATGGACGGCAATGTCCTCTATGACAACTCACTTGATATGTATAAGTTTAACAATGATCTCAGTCTCATAAGGATCAGCCGTGAGGTAGAGAAAACTGAAATGGTCTACAATTGGGAGACCGATCAGTATGCCCCTGAAACTCGTAAGTATAAAATTGATTTCAAGGGTATCATAGATATCAACGGAAGAGTTCTTGCAGATCCTATGTTTGACGGAAATGAAAAATACGCAAGTATGTCCTGCACAATGCTGTCCGGAGGCTTTGCGTCTATATCCTACTACTTTGATGATATAAAAAAGCGCTTCAAGGCAATTGTATTCACCGGCGAGGATCTCTTCAACGAGATGACTGAGAAGTACGGATATGATCTGGCATATGCACAAGGCGGCGACCTGTACATCGTTCAGAAGGACGATCTTGTGGGAGTTGCCGACAAGGACAACAATGTGATCATCCCTGTGGAGTACACGGATATCCTTTCGTTCAACGAGCACGCTGTAGTCGGTACCATGAAGGACGTTAAGAGCCAGCTTGCTCAGAGCCCATTTACCGACAAGCTGAGAGCACTTCCCGACGGAAGCTATCTCCTCTACGCTAGAACTCAGGACAACAAGATCCGTCCGTTCGTCATCAAGACAGTGGAGGATCCTGTGGAGACCACGACTACCACAGTTACCACAACTGCCGCACCTGAGACAACTACCACAGCAGCTCAGACCACAGCTACACCTGATGTGACAACAGCAGCACCGGGCTCCACAACGCCTCCTGCAACAACAGTACCTGGCCCCAAGACACCTAGGTATGACAGGACAAGTGCTGAGCGTGGAGACTATAACGCTGACGGAATAGTTGACGCATCTGATGCTTCAGATATCCTTATGGTCTATGCGATCATCCAGACCGGTGGAGCTGAAGAGCTTGCTAAGGAAGATATTACCTTCGGAGATCTTGACGGCGACGGCGAGCTCAATGCAGCCGATGCATCCCTCGCTCTGAGATACTACTCATTTATCCAGACCGGCGGAAAGAAGTCCTTTGCCGAATACATGGACGAGGGACTTGACCAGCAATAATACCTACAGCCGCAGCAGTTGACCCTGCTGCGGTTTTTTCTTGCATATCAGCTCAGACCGTGGTATAATAATGCTGGAGAGGAGTGATGAAGATGAGAGCATTTGCAGCCCTTGCCGCAGCGCTGATGCTGTCACTGTGCAGCTGTCAGATATTGCCGGAGACCCAGGTCAGCGTTTCGCCCTTCACATTCCACAGTTCTGAGAGCTCCCAGAAACCGGAGGAGCTCCCAGAAGAGAGCGGCAGCTTTGACCTGTCACTTGTGCCGGAGTTTTCCGGAGAGCCAAGCACCGTGATACACGGGGATATCCCATATTTCACAAAGGATGATCTGACCAGCGAGCCCTTTGAATACTACTCCGAGCTGGACAGCCTTGGGCGCTGCGGTATCACTTTTTCCTGCGTCTGTCAGGAGATCATGCCTACTGAGAAGCGTGGCTCGATCGGTGCAGTGAAGCCCACCGGCTGGCATTACGACAAGTACGACTTTGTTGACGGGAAGTACCTGTACAACCGCTGCCATTTGCAGGGCTACCAGCTCACCGGCGAGAATGCCAACGAGCGCAACCTGATCACCGGCACAAGGTGGTTCAACACAGAGGGTATGCTGCCCTTTGAGAATGAGGTGGCCTCTTACGTCCGCCGCACTGGCAACCACGTCCTTTACCGGGTAACGCCGGAGTTTCAGGGGGATGACCTTCTGGCTAGAGGAGTTCTCATGGAGGCCTATTCCGTAGAAGACAGCGGCGCCGGAGTCTGCTTCTGCGTGTTCTGCTATAACGCCTATCCGGGAGTTTCGATCGACTACGCAACGGGTGACAACCGCCTTTCGGACCCCTCTCTTGCGGAGGAAGCTCCTCAGAATACCCGGGAGCCCGAGACCAGATCCGGCTATTCTCCGGCGGAGGACTGCGATTTCGTGCTGAATACCAACTCCATGAAGATACACCTTCCGGGCTGCGAAAGTGTTCAGAAGATCTCCGACAAAAACCGTCAGGAGTACAGTGGAAGCTACGATGAGCTGATCGAGAAGGGTTACTCTCCCTGCGGAGCCTGTCACCCGGAGCACTCTGTTGCACAAAGTTGACACGGATCTATCACAGAACGAACACAGTTCTGCGCTACAATAAAAAAGTAACACAGGGGAGCTCGTTGGACGGGCTGAGAGGGAGCTGGCAGCTTCGACCCTAAAACCTGATGCGGATAATGCCGCCGTAGGAAGCATAGCTGACGTACACGGAGACATTGCGGAAAATGCCTCCGTTTTTTTATGAAAGGCGGCTCAATATGAAGCTAACACGAGAAAATACCCTGCTTTACGCAGTTACCGACCGCCGCTGGACAGGGGAGCTCACTCTCCTCCAGCAGATCGAGGCGGCGCTCAAGGGCGGGATCACCATGCTCCAGCTCAGAGAAAAGGAGCTGGGCTTCGATGAGTTCCTCCAGGAAGCGATCCAGGTCAAGGCGCTGTGCAGCAGGTACGGCGTTCCCCTTATCATAAACGACAACGTGGAGGTGGCTCTGAAAAGCGGAGCTGACGGCGTTCACGTTGGTCAGAGCGACATGGAGGCCGGCGATGTCCGCACTCTCATGGGCGGTGACCGGATAGTGGGAGTTACCGCCAAGACCGTAGAACAGGCCTTAGCAGCTCAGGCGGCAGGTGCGGACTACCTTGGCTCCGGAGCAGTTTTCGGCTCCGCCACAAAGACCGACACCAAGAAAATGGAGCTTTCCACCTTTTCCCAGATCTGCGCTGCGGTCAAGATCCCCGTTGTGGCTATCGGCGGAGTCAGCCGTGAGAACATCTCTCAGCTCAACGGCCTTGGAGCCTCAGGAGCGGCAGTTGTCTCCGGCATTTTCGCAGCAAATGACATTGAAGCTGAGTGCAGAGCGCTCAGACAGCTTGCAGAAAAACTCTAACTGCTTATAAGCGGCAGACCGGGGGCACCACTCTCTGTCGCTTCAAATAAAATTAGTGCATCTCAGAAAGGAGCAAACTATGAGAACTGCATTAACTATCGCTGGGAGCGATCCCAGCGGAGGCGCCGGCATTCAGGCAGACATCAAGACCATGACCGCTCACGGGGTTTTTGCCATGAGCGCAGTCACGGCTCTGACTGCCCAGAATACGACCGGCGTTACAGGCATCATGGAGGTCACTCCCGATTTTCTCGGCCAGCAGCTGGATCGTATCTTCACTGATATTTTTCCTGACGCCGTTAAGATCGGAATGGTCTCATCGGCGGAGCTCATCGAGGTCATCGCCGAAAAGCTGGCGGAGTACAAGGCTCAGAACATCGTTCTGGACCCGGTAATGGTGGCCACCAGCGGAGCAAGGCTGATCAGCAGCGAGGCTGTGGAAACTCTCACAAAGCGGCTTTTCCCGCTGGCAAGAGTGATCACTCCCAACGTACCCGAGGCGGAGGTGCTCACAGGCCGTGAGATCAAGGACGCCCAGGATATGGAGTCTGCCGCAGCTGAGATCTACGCAAAATTCGGCTGCGCAGTCCTTCTTAAGGGAGGACACTCAGTCAACCGGGGCAGCGATGTTCTGGCTGACGAAAGGGGACAGCGCTGGTTCAGGGGAGTTGTTGTGGAAAACCCCAACACCCACGGCACCGGCTGTACTCTCTCAAGTGCCATTGCCTCAGAGCTGGCAAAGGGCAGAGATCTGGACAAAGCGGTGGAGCTGGCCAAGGAGTATCTCTCCGGAGCTCTTTCAGCTATGCTTGACCTTGGAAAAGGCAGCGGACCGCTGGATCACACATTCGATATCAAAAGCAGATTTGCACAGGAGGAATAACAATGAACTATCATACACAAATGGAAGCCGCAAAAATGGGCATCATCACTCCCGAAATGGAGATCGTAGCAAAGAAGGAATACATCGACCCCGAGGAGCTCCGTGAGCTGGTTGCAAAGGGCGAGGTAGCGATCCCCTGCAACGTGCGCCACAAGGCTATCTCTCCCGAGGGTATCGGTACAAAGATGCGCACAAAGATCAACGTTAACCTGGGAATTTCCGGCGACGCTAAGAACTACGACGTAGAGATGCAGAAGGTGGAGCTGGCCCACAAGTTCGGCGCCGAGGCTATCATGGATCTGAGCAACTACGGCAAGACCAACACATTCCGCAAAAAGCTGGTAGAGAAGTCTCCTGCAATGATCGGAACAGTTCCCATGTACGACGCTATCGGCTATCTGGAGAAGGATCTGCTGGAGATCACAGCAGAGGACTTCCTGAAGGTAGTTCGTGCTCACGCTGAGGAGGGCGTTGACTTCATGACTATCCACGCCGGTATCAACCGCCGTGCTGTGGAGGCCTTCATGAGAGAGGGCAGAAAAATGAACATCGTTTCCCGTGGAGGCTCACTGCTTTTTGCATGGATGATGATGACCGGAAACGAAAACCCCTTCTACGAGTTCTACGACAAGGTGCTGGACATCCTCTACGAGTACGACGTAACTATCAGCCTTGGTGACGCTCTCCGTCCCGGATGTATCGACGATGCAACTGACGCCGGTCAGATCTCTGAGCTGATCGAGCTGGGCAACCTCACCAAGCGTGCCTGGGAGCGCAATGTTCAGGTAATGGTAGAGGGTCCCGGACACATGGCAATGAACGAGATCGAAGCAAACATGAAGCTCCAGAAGAGGATCTGCCACAACGCTCCCTTCTACGTTCTTGGGCCTCTGGTAACTGATATTTTCCCCGGCTACGACCACATCACCTCTGCTATCGGCGGAGCTATCGCAGCTGCCAGCGGAGCTGATTTCCTGTGCTACGTCACACCTGCCGAGCACCTGCGCCTGCCGGACGTAAACGACGTTAAGGAGGGCATCATGGCCAGCAAGATCGCTGCTCATGCTGCCGACATCGCAAAGGGAGTTCCCCACGCCAGAGACAAGGACAACGCTATGGCTGAGGCTCGCCACGAAGTTGATTGGGAGAAGATGTTCGACATCGCAGTTGACCCTGAGAAGGCAAGAGCGTATTTCGAGAGCACTCCTCCGGCTGACCGCCACACCTGCTCTATGTGCGGCAAGATGTGTGCAGTCCGCACAACAAACATGATCCTTGCCGGTGAGAAGGTAGAATTCTGCACCGAGAAATAAAAGAAACGCCCGAAGACGATCGCTGTCTTCGGGCGATTTTTTGCTCAGATCTGAGCTTTAGCTGCAATGCGGTAGATCTCGGCGATGTCCTCAGCGGAGAGCTTCACGAAGCCTCCTGTGCGGCCGTCGCCGATACCGAATTTCTCCACCAGTGCTGGGATGTCCTCTTCCTTAGCGCCTAGCTCGGCAAAGTTGATCGGCATCCCGATACTGCGGAGGAACTTCCTGAAACGTGCGATACCCTCACGGGCAGTGTTTTCGGGGCACTCAAAGTCCATCTCACAGCCCCAGACTCTCACGGCAGCCTGAGCCATGCGGAGAACGTTGTGGCTGCAAACGAACTCCATCCAAGCCGGCATGATCACAGCCAGACCTGCACCGTGTGCGCAGTCGTAAAGGGCGGAGAGCTCGTGCTCGATGCCGTGGCTGTTCCAGTCCTGCTCACGTCCGACACCTACGATGTTGGTGTGAGCAACAGTTCCTGCCCACATGATGTTGGCTCTAGCCTGATAGTTGTTGGGATCTGCGATAACACGGGGAGTTTCCTTGATCATAGTCAGGAGCACAGCCTCGCAGAGCCGGTCGGTGATCTCCACCTCAGCAGTGTTGGTGAAGTACCTCTCAAAAACGTGAGCCATGATGTCAGTTGCACCGCAGGCTGTCTGGTAAGCCGGAAGAGTGCAGGTCAGCTCAGGGTCCATGATCGAGAAACGGGGTCGGATAAGGTCGGAGCCTGCACCTCTTTTAAGGCCGCCCTCCTCCTTAGTGATGACTGAGTCGCCGGAGCCCTCGCTTCCGGCAGCAGCGATCGTCAGGACAGTTGCCACAGGAAGAGCAGCCTCGGGGCTCTTTCCGCAGTAGAAGTCCCAGAAATCTCCGTCGTAGGGAACGCCCATAGCGATGGCCTTTGAGGAGTCGATGACAGATCCTCCGCCAACTGCCAGAATGAAGTCGATACCCTTGCTGCGGCAAAGGTCGATGCCCTCGTAAACCAGGGTATCACGGGGATTTGGCTTAACTCCGCCCAGCTCGGTGTAGGCGATGCCATACTCCTCCAGTGACTTCTTCACACGGTCCAGCAGGCCGCTCTTGACAGCGCTTCCACCGCCGAAATGGAGAAGCACATTGGTGCCGCCGTGCTTCTTGACGTACTTGCCGGCCTCGTTCTCTGAGCCCTTGCCGAAGACGAATTCTGTGGGACTGTAAAACTGAAAATTATCCATTGATAAGCTCCTCCTTGGCTTTGTTTATTGCAGAAATGACCTTGTCGCACCACTGGTCGAACTCCGGATCGTCCTTCTGGAGCTCCGGGTGGGCGAGTATATTCTCTATGGCAGCTCTTATGCCCTGATCTGCCCGTACAGTTGCCGTAAAACCGGGAACTGCACGCTTTATCTTGCTGTTGTCGAAAACCACGGTGCAGGCCTTGTCGCCGATGAGGCTACCCTCTAGGTCGTAGTCGCTGACCGCCGCCAGGAACTCAGAAGGAACGTGAACAGCCATCAGCTGGACACCCAGAGTGTCGGCGATGATACGGTATATCTGGTTCCAGGTCACGCTCTCGTCGGAGGTGATGTGGAATGCCTGACCGATAGCGTGGATATTTCCGCAAAGCCCTGCGTAAGCCTTGGCGAAGTCGGAGTTGTGAGTGATCGTCCAGAGTGAGGTACCGTCGCCGTGGATAATGACCGGCTTGCCCTGGATCATTCTCTTGATCACCTGCCAGCTTCCGTTATTTCCGTGAACACCCAGCGGCACCGAGCGCTCGTCGTAGGTGTGGCTTGGCCGAACTATCGTCACGGGGAAGCCCCTTTCCCGGTACATTCTCATTAGGAACTCCTCGCAGGCGATCTTGTTCCGTGAATACTGCCAGTAGGGATTTGCCAGGGGAGTGCTCTCAGTGATCCTGGGGTCAGAGAGCGGCTTCTGGTAGGCTGAGGCGGAGCTGATGTAGATGTACTGCTTGGTCTTTCCGCAAAAAAGCCGGAAGTCCCTCTCGACCTGATCAGGTACAAATCCGATGAATTCGCCCACCACATCAAAGCTCATGTCCTTCAATGCAGCGGCAGCTTCCTCCTCGTTATTGATGTCGCCGGTGATGACGGTGACGTTTTCCGGCAGCTCAGTGCTTCGGCTGCCACGGTTGAACAGGTAGAGCTCATGACCCTGACTTGCAAGAAGCCTGGTGATGGCCATGCTGATCGTACCTGTTCCGCCGATGAATAAGATCTTCATAGGTTTTCCCTCCCATTTGTTTATTGTATTCATTATACAATTAACCGGCAGGATCGTCAATACATCTGCTGCATTTCTTATCAAAACAGTGACCGATGTCACTTGACGGGAAGCCTTTACTATGATATAATATTATCAATGGCGGAAAGTCCGCCTAGCATGATATGGAACTATCTCAAGGGGGAATTATTATGAAAAAAGCGCTTTCATTAGTTGCTGCCGCAGCTCTGGCTATGACCTGCACTGCTCTGCCTGTCAACGCAGAGGACGTTGTTAAGGCAAATGTTCCGGATGCGGTCTATGACCAGCTTTTGGACGGCTACAACAAGTATACCTTCGATCAGGACTCTGACGGAGTGGTCACTCAGGAGGAGCTGGAGACCAGCTATCAGCTGGATCTTGACCTGACAGGGATCGACGATCTTTCATTCCTGAAGGATCTGAAGGCCTGTAGGACCTTGGAGCTGAGCAACGGAACTATCACCGATATTTCGGCAGTCAAGGAGATGCCTTCCCTTGCAAACCTCAGACTTACAGCTCTTCCGCTGGAGGATCTTTCCAGCATCAAGGGCGTGAACCTTTACAGCATGGACATCGAGCAAATGGATCAGATCTCGCTGGAGGAAAAGCTGGATCTCGTGACCTGGACTGAGGCCAAGATCGACAAGGGCTTTTCCGTGATGCTCGAGCCAACTCCCCGTGGACTTTTCTACGATGAGGGCTTCTGGCTGAAGATAGACGACACCTCCATTGCCGAGAGGACCGACAGATTTACTTCCGCAGAGAATTTCGAGATCTACGGCAACCAAGTCGGCACCACCGCCTACCATATTTTTAAGGGCGAGGACGAGGTGCTCTCAGGAGAGATAACCGTTTCGCCTTTTGAGGTAAAGAGCGAGCCTCTTGACGACACAGCAGACACCTCCGAGGTGGTGCCCTGCCTTTGGTACGGCGAGCAGGTCGCTGTCCTTGAGGAAGGAGCCCTCTACGGCATCAAGGACCACTTAGCCTTAA
Organism: Ruminococcus flavefaciens; assembly: GCA_902760805.1. GTDB lineage: Bacteria > Bacillota > Clostridia > Oscillospirales > Ruminococcaceae > Ruminococcus. Next base: position 113,633 of record CACWHY010000001.1, read on the forward strand.
AGTATTCGGATAATGCCGCTGATCTGGGCTATTTCTACGAGAAAAATGCGGCAGGCGACTACTTCTACTACGATATGCTTCTGGAGAATGACGGCACTCTCTTCATCAACAACGTGAAGGTGGAGGGACTGACCTTCGACCATTTGACCTATCATGGCGCAGTTACCGCTGATAATGAGTTCTACAAATTCTATGAGGTGGGCGGATCTGAGACTCCTGTGCTGATCTGCTCTGACTATGCCGATCATCCGTACAATTCCGACCATTACTATATCAGCACAAGCGGTGAACTGATATGGTATACGGTGGACTACACCGCTTCCGGAAAGGCCCTCCCCAGCACAATTGCGACTGGCATAAAGTCGCCTGTTTCCTGCGAATACGACCTTTTCGTGGACAAGGACGGCGTGCTCTGGAAGTGCAGCAGCTACAGCGGCTTCTCCAAGACCAAGGTCGCCAGCGGAGTTGTGGAGTGCGGCTACTACACCCTCTACGACGGCGGAACGACTTACGGCTACAAGCTGGAGGACGGCACCTATCATCAGGTCTCCAGCGGCAAGGAGATCAACGTGGTGGAGACTCCGGTCTATGTGAACGACAAGTTCATCAACGACGGCGTGTTCTATATCCACCAGCTCTCACAGAAATACACCAATGGCCAGGACTCACTGATCCGGTGGTTCATTGACAAGGATCATGTGCTCACTGTGGATTTCATAGGTCAGCATTTTGCTATAGACGGCGTTGATAAGGCGATCGCAGGGACCTACAGTGAGATCACCGACAAGAGCTACGTTTGGTTCATCAGGAGCGACGGCAGCATTTGGAGCTACTGCATCGACGATCAGTCCTTGAAAAAGCATCACAGCGCCGGAACAGCTCCAGTGAAGTTCGACGTGAACGGCGATGGCGAGTTCAACATCTCTGATGCAGTCGTTCTGCAAAAGTGGCTCCTTGGCGACGGTACTGAGCTCGCAAACGGCGCTGCTGCTGACGCTGACGGCGACGGACGCACAAGCGTTTTCGACCTGATCCTCATGAAGCAGGCTCTGGTTGACTGAGAGGAGGATGCGTTTGGAACACATCATCAGAACTCTTAGGCCGGAGGAATTCCCGCTTCTGGAGGACTTCCTCTACGAGGCCATTTTCATACCGGAGGGCGTTCAGCCGCCTCCCCGTGAGATCATAAGGCAGCCGGAGATCTGGCTGTATATCGAGGATTTCGGCACCAAGCCCTGGGACATCGCCTATGCTGCGGAGGTCTCAGGAAAAGTCGTGGGAGCGGCCTGGGTGCGGATCATGGACGACTACGGCCACATCGACGACGATACGCCTTCGCTTGCTATTGCACTGTACAGCCAGTTCCGGAGCAAGGGTCTGGGAACTGAGCTCATGGCGGCTCTCATGGAGGAGCTCCGCAAAAGGGGCTGCAAGCGAGTATCCCTTTCTGTGCAGAAGGAAAACCGAGCCGTCGGACTTTACCGGAAGTGCGGATTTGAGGTGCTCTCAGACAAAGGCGATGAGCTTATCATGGCGGCCAGCCTATAAAAACAAGCCCGGAAGCGGTCAAAACGACTGCCTCCGGGCATTTTTTATTTGGTGAAAAGCTGTATCACACCGGACAGGATCAGAGCGAGTATGGGGAAGCCCACAACTGTGCCCAGCCACTTTCCGGCAGCTGTTTTTCGGGGAATGTAAGGCTTTAGGTCTTCGGTTCCCGGAATCAGCCAGGCCTTTGTGCGGCCCACCCAATACCAGTCGATGAAGAGCCTGTCGAAAAGCCCTGCGATAAGGTATATCGCCCCGATCTGGAGCGTTCTGTCCCAGAAGCCCTCTGCGCCGTTGAGCAGGCAGACAACTGACGGGATAACTGTGAACATGGGGACGAAGAGCAGCAGCGTCACGATGGTGCTGGTGCGGCGGATCTTTTCTTTTGTGGTCAGGCCTAGCTCCACCACTCTGTCCTTCACGTCCTGCTCGTAGAAAACCACCATTCCCATGGGGCCGTCTGCGATACCCACAACGCAGATCAGCAGCATCCAAAAGCTGTATGCAATGCCTTCAAGAACTACCATAAACACTCTCCTTTAGTCAGATCCCGGGCGGTTTTTCGGGCTGAGCTGCCAGAATGCCACAGCGCTTGCAGCCGCAACGTTCAGCGAGTCCACACCCTCCGCCATTGGGATCTTTACAGTGTAGTCACAGGCTGAGATCGTGGCCTCTTTCAGGCCGTCGCCCTCAGTTCCGAGGATCACTGCCAGCCGCTTTTCGGCTCCCAATTTTCTGTCGTTTATGGGAACAGTGTCCTCCCGAAGAGCCATGGCAGCCGTGGCCAGCCCCTGATTTTTCAGGAAGGAAACGTATTCCGGCGAGCCCTCAGGCAGATACGCCCAAGGCACCTGGAACACCGTTCCCATGCTGACTCTTACTGAGCGCCGCAGCATTGGGTCGCTGCACCCAGGAGTCAGCATCACAGCGTCAAAGGAGAGAGCCGCTGCTGAGCGGAATATCGCTCCCACGTTGGTCTGGTTGGTGATGTCCTCCAGCACAGCCACACGGCCTGCGTTTTGGAGGAGCTGTAAGGGCTCACGTTCAGGAAGTCTCTTCATCACAGCCAGCAGCCCTTGTGTCATGCGAAAGCCTGTCAGCTCAGTGAGAAGCTCCTCAGAGGCGGTGTAAACAGGGATCTCTCCGCATTTTTCGATGATGTCAGCTGCCTGGCCTGAGATCAGCCTTTCCGAGGTCAGCAGCGATACCGGCTCATAGCCTGCTGAAAGGGCAGTCCGGATCACCTTAGGGCTTTCGGCGACGAAGATCCCCTGCCGCCGGAGCAGCTTTTCCGATGTGAAGCGATACGGCTCCAGCTCCGGGAGATCAAGGCTCTCCAGCCTGATGATGTTTGCCATTAAGGTCAGTCCACCTGCCAGCTGCTGAGGTATTTCTCCTGCTCAGGAGTGAGCTTATCGATCTCGATGCCCCAGAATCTCAGCTTGCGGTCAGCCACCTCGTTGTCCACCTCATCGGGAACGTAGATGATCTTATCTGTGAGCTTGTCACGGTTATTAGCAAGATAAGCAGCGGTCAGAGCCTGGATTCCGAAGGACATATCCATGATCTCAGCAGGGTGGCCGTCGCCGGCGGCAAGGTTGACCAGTCTGCCCTCTCCGATAACGTAAACGCTGTTGCCGTTGGAGAGCTTGAATCCGTCGATGTTGTTTCTTGCCAGCCAAGTGGAAACGCAGTTCTCCCTCAGCCAAGCCACGTCCACCTCACAGTCGAAGTGTCCGGCATTGCAGAGGATAGCGCCGTCCTTCATGTTCATAAAGGACTTCTCAGTGATAACGTCCTTGCAGCCTGTAACAGTTACGAAGAAATCGCCGATCTTGGCGGCCTCCTCCATTTTCATCACAGTGAAGCCGTCCATAGCAGCCTCAAGAGCCTTAACGGGCTCCACCTCAGTGATGATGACCTTAGCGCCGAGGCCCTTTGCTCTCATAGCAACGCCCTTTCCGCACCAGCCGTAGCCTGCAACAACAACGTATTTTCCGGCGACGATTAGGTTAGTTGTGCGGTTGATGCCGTCCCAAACAGACTGGCCTGTGCCATAGCGATTGTCGAAGAGGTGCTTGCAGCGAGCGTCGTTTACCAGAGCCATGGGGAATTTCAGCTCACCTGCCTTGTTCATAGCGATAAGTCTGATGATACCTGTAGTTGTCTCCTCACAGCCGCCGATAACATTGGGGATAAGCTCCGGGTATTCTGTGTGGATAAGGTTTACCAGGTCGCCGCCGTCGTCGATGATGATGTTAGGGCCGATCTTTACCACCTCGGAGATATGCTCATGGTACTCCTCAGCAGTAGCGCCGTGCCAAGCAAAAACGTTCAGGCCGTCGTGTACAAGTGCAGCGGCAACGTCGTCCTGAGTTGACAGGGGATTGCTGCCGGTTATGTACATCTCAGCGCCTCCTGCTGCCAGTACCTTGCACAGGTAAGCTGTCTTAGCCTCCAGGTGGATCGAGAGTGCCACCTTCAGGCCTGTGAAGGGCTTGTCTCTGAGGAAATCCTCCTCGATGCTGCGGAGGATCGACATATTCTGCTTTACCCACTGGATCTTGCGTGCGCCGCTCTCCCAGAGGGAAGGGTCTCTGATAATGCTCATAGCTGTAGATTCCTTTCAAAAGTATTGTAAGTCAATTATAGCATTTTTTGAGAAGAAACGCAACAGTTATCGAAAAATTGATCAAAGATCAGTCCTCAAGGTCGTTTTCTTCCTGATCCAGCTTCGCCTGAGCCTTGCGGTAGCGGTGTACTCGAAACTCGCAGAAAGCCACTTCTATAGCCATAAATATGGCGAAGGAGATGATGGTCTCTGTGATGAGCGAGCCGGTGAAAGAGCCCTTATCGTAGGCGTTGAAAAGCATGATAGCCACGGATAACGAGGCCGCCTCGATAAAGCAGTTCAAAAGCCGAAGAGCAAAGGCCTTGCCGGTCTTTTCTGTGGGAACGCTCCTGCCTGAAAGAGTTTTGGGAACGCCGGGCTCCTTGTTTCCCAGCATAGCGATGCCGAAGCCGGCGCAGATCACCAGCAGCTGTGCCAGATAGGGATAGGCCTTATCGGTGTCGTGGCGGATAAAGTGTATCGCCATCATCACAACGTCGAACAGCATACCGAACACCACTGCAATGGCCATTGCGGTGGAAGTCTGCTGCATCTGACGCTCATCAGGTGTATCAGCTTTTTCTTTCAGCTTTCTGGAAACATAGCTCTCGAATTCATTATTATTGGTTTTCATGGTCAAATTCCTCCTCATTTTCAGTCCAAAAAAGATCATTGAGTGTTTTCCCCAGAACACGGCATATAGCCACGCAGAGGTTGAGCGTAGGGTTATAGTTCCCGGACTCGATCATGCTGATAGTCTGCCGAGTTACCCCCACGGCATCAGCTAGCTGCTGCTGGTTCATATCGTTCTCCATTCTGGCAATTTTCATTTTTTTGTTCTTCATGGGCATTCTCCCTTCATATGAACAGTATAGCTATCCTGTAATTGTATTATACACTATGCTTTTCAAAATGTCAAGTATAATTTACAAAAATCTTGCTATTTTTTGAAAATTGTCATCTAGCGGCTTTCTTTCCTTATATAAAAAAGAGTTTCCCGCAGCTCTCAGGCAGTTGAACTTTTTGGGAAAGTGTGTTATAATCATACTATACTATATCAGGAGGTAAAATATGAACTACTTGATAAAGGGCGGACTTGCTCTGCTTAGCGATAATGGAAAATACTTCACCCAGGAAAAGGACATCTATGTCAGCGACGGAAAAATCAGCTTCATTCCGCCAAAGGACAGCGAGTACGAGGTCATAAATGCTGCCGGACAGCTGGTCATGCCAGGCCTTGTGAATATGCACACCCACGCCTATATGTCGATCTTCCGCAACTATGCTGATGACGTCAGCTTCGACGAGTGGCTGTTCAAGCGGATCATGCCCGTGGAGGACACCCTTGAAAGAGAGGATATGCTCTGGACCAACCTGCTCTCCTGCATAGAGATGATCCAGACCGGCACCACCTGCTTCGTGGATATGCATATGTTTGAGGGCAGCTCCTGTCAGGCTGCGGCTGAGTCCGGCCTTCGTGCAGTTATCGGCAGGGGACTTGTGGGCAGCGACATCAACGGTGACGGCCGTGAGCGTGTGGAGCAGGCTCTCCGGGAGAAGGAGCGCTATGAGAGCAGCATGATCAGGTTTGCCCTGGCTCCTCATGCGATCTACAGCTGCAACGAGGATATGTACCGCCAAATCTCAGAGCTTGCTGCTGAAATGGGTCTGCTGAAGGAAACTCACCTTTCCGAGAGCATAGGCGAGGTGGAAAACGCAAAGGCTCAGTACGGACGCTCGCCGGTGCAGATAATGGCCGACAGCGGCTTCCTTGACGGCGGAGCTATCCTAGCACACTGCGTACATCTCTCCGATGAGGATGCTGAGCTTATACGCAGCTCAGGATCCACTATCGTGACTAATCCTGCCAGCAATGCAAAGCTGGGCAACGGTATCGCTCCCGTGGCGAAGTACCTTGACATGGGCATAAATATGTGTATCGGAACAGACGGAGTTTCCAGCAACAACACCCTGAATATGTTCCGTGAAATGGCTCTGCTCTCCCTTATGCAGAAGGGCGCAAACAGTGACTGTACGGTGCTTTCCGCTGACCAGGTGATCGCAATGGCAACTGTCAACGCAGCAAAGGCTCTTGGAATGGAAGGCAGGCTGGGCACTATCAGCGAGGGGGCTGAGGCTGACCTGATCTTCCTTGATCTCAATGCAAGCTCCCTCTTCCCAAACAACAACGTAGTTTCCTCACTGTGCTACTCCGCAAACGGCTCTGAGGTAGTCTCGGTAATGGCCGGCGGCAAGCTGCTTATGAAGAACAGAGAGCTGCTGACTATCGACAGAGAGAGGGTCTACAGCGAGGTCAGAAGGATCCAGAAAAAATATTTTTCATAAGGAGCAGGCACTATGTGCTGGAATATCTGTTTTTGGCTGATGATCTTGGCCTTGGCAGGATCGGTCTGCGAGGCTATATGGCTAACACTTCGGCCTGAGAAGAAGACCCCGATCATGACGCCCATGAATATCCTGTTGTCAGGTACCTTCGCAGCGGCCTATCTCGGACTTCTCCCTGTTTACAAGACCATCATTTTTGACGTGACCGGAGGTCCTGCCGGAGCCATAAAGACCGGACTTCTTTCACTGGTCAACACTCTTCAGGTCTTCTCCATGGACTCAGATGCCGAGATGATCCTTACCTCAGTGAACGAGAGCGGCTCGGCTTTTTCCGGAGCCTATTCGCTGCTAATGGCGGTGATCTCAGCGGCAGCGCCTGTGCTGACCTTCGGCTTCATCGTTTCATTCCTGATCAATTTCTCTGCTTACCGCAGGTATCTGATCAAGTGGTTTCGTGACGCATACATTTTCACTGAGCTAGATCAGCGCTCGCTGGCTCTTGCGCAGGACCTCCGCAAAAACCACCGCAGGTCTGTGATAGTTTTTACTGATGTTTTCCTCGGAGATGACGAGGTCTCGGCTGAGCTTTTCGACGCAGCAAGATCCATGGGAGCGATCTGCTTCAAGAAGGACGTTTTGGCGGTGGACTTCACCCGTCACAGCGCCTCCGCTAAGATCTCGATCTTTGCAATGAGCAGCGACGAGAGTGATAACATTTCCCAGTCCATGCAGCTTATGGAGAAATTCAGACGCCGCAAAAACACTGAGCTGTACATCTTTTCTGACAGCATTGAGAGCGAGCTGGCCGTGGCAGCGTCAGCCGCCGGAGAGCTCCGTGTGCGCCGGGTCAACGAAGCCCAGTCTCTTATCGACCGGATCCTCTGGGAGGACAGCGGCAGGCTTTTCCTGGAGGCTAAGGAGGCAAGGGCGGACAAGTCCGGCATGATCCCTGTGAACGTCACCGTTCTTGGAATGGGGCGCTACGGCTCGGCAATGGTAAGGTCTCTTGTCTGGTACGGCCAGATGACCGGGTACTTCATCAACATCGACGTTTACGACATCGATCCCATGGCTGAGGAGCACTTCGCCTACATCTGCCCGGAGCTCATGAGCCCTGATCACAACGGCAATACCGCCGAGGGCGAGAGCAAGTACAAGATCACGATCCATTCCGGCACAGATGTTTTCACACGTTCTTTTGCGGAAAAGTTCAAGAAGGGACCTCTGCCCACAAGGATCATCGCAGCTCTGGGGAGCGACTCTATGAACGTTCGTGGAGCAGTTGATGCAAGAGCTTTCTGCGAGCAGCTGGGGATCCACCCGACCATACAGGCTGTGATCCACGATCCGGCCTCGTCTGAGCTCATAAGCAGCGCTGTGGATTTCAAGCAAAAAGCCTATGATATACAGTGCATAGGCGACATCAGACGCTCCTATTCCGAGCAGGTGGTGATCAACTCCGACCTGGTGGCAGAGGCGCTGAAAAGGCACCTTAACTGGGGCAATGAGGAGGAATTCTGGCGTTATGAGTACAATTTCCGCTCGTCGATCGCCTCTGCGATCCACAAGAGAGCAAGAATGGGCTGCTCAGCAGTGGATCCCTCCGTCACGGACAAGATCATTGACCTTGAGCACTGCCGCTGGAACGCCTATATGCGCAGTATCGGCTACAGCTACAGTGGGAGCCGGGATCCCTCCACAAGAAACGACCTTGGACGGTTGCACCATGACCTTGTGAACACAAGCCTGCTCAATGATCGGGAAAGACAAAATGACATGAATGTTTGAGGAGTTCATCAAATTCCTTGCATTTTACAGAATACTATGTTATAATGAATGCAAGCATTCATTATAATTTATCTGAATGCAAGCATTCATGAATGAGGGAAACTCCTCAAGGGATATTCTCAAAAAGGGGATGATCATATGAGTAAAAACAAAAAAGAAAAATTCCAGCTCAAGGTGCCGGTCTCAAAGCTGAGGCCTTGGTCTGCTGCGGCACATATCGGCTGTATCATGCACATTATCGCACTAGTGGTCTTCCTGGGACCGGAGGGCGGTTTCACCGGCGGAGCTATCCGTGTGCTGGCTGCTGTTCTACAGATCACGGCGGCAGCAATGATGATCTACGGCTGGGTGAATGTGATCATGCTAAAAAAGAAGGATCATCTGTTTTCGCCAAGCTCCATGGAAAGATCCCTTTCCTTCGGAGCAGTCGCTGCCGGCGGACTGCTGGCTATCGTAGTTGCGGTGATGCAGCTGATCTTCCTGACCTCCTCGTCAATGGTACTGCTGATGATCTTCGGCGGAGCCCTTGCGCTGGACGGTGCGCTCTACATATACACAGTTTTCGATAAGGATTGATACGGCGCCTCCTAGGGGAGGCGTCTTCTTTTTTTATCCGAGTGGAGCGTTCGGAATTGAATGATCGAGGCTTAGCTGCTTATAATAATAAGAGGACAGGATGAAATGTGAACAAAATGTGAATTTTCAAAAAAGCCTCTTGACAAATGAAATTTAATTTGATACAATCTAATTGTACACAAAGCAAATACCAAATATTATAAAGGAGGAATAGTGTATGTCGATCTATGATCTGAAAGTCAAGAAGAGAAAAGAGGGTGAGCTTGATCTGGCCGAAATGAAGGGCAAGGTGCTGCTCATTGTGAACACAGCTACCGGCTGCGGATTTACTCCTCAGTATGAGGGTATCGAGAAGCTCTATGAAAAGTATCATGATCAGGGATTTGAGGTGCTCGATTTCCCCTGCAACCAGTTCGGAAATCAGGCTCCCGGCTCCGATGCTGAGATCCATGAGTTCTGCACTGCACGATACAAAACAAAGTTCGATCAGCTTGCTAAGATAGACGTGAACGGCGAGAACGAGTCGCCCGTGTTCACTCTCTTAAAGGAGGCCGCTCCTCAGGATCCTGAGGTCAAGGGACTCAAAAACAAGATGGCTGTAAAGGCTATCGAGAAGCTGAGCAAGACTTGCCAGAAGCCCGGAGATATCCTATGGAATTTCACAAAGTTCCTGGTGGACAGAGAGGGTAATGTGGTCAAGCGCTACAGCCCCACAGCTCCCCCGGAGGACATCGACGCTGACATCGCTAAGCTCATCTGAGCTCTGAAAGGAGAATGATTATGGCTGTAATTGAAGTAAACAAAGACAATTTTGCAAGCGAGGTGCTTTCTTCGGACAAGCCCGTTGTTGCAGATTTTTACGCAGACTGGTGCGGCCCCTGCAAGGCGCTCCGCCCTATCCTGGAGGAGCTTTCCGGAGAGCGTGAGGACGTGAAGTTCGTGTCTGTCAACATCGACGACGAGGACGAGCTTGCGGACGAATATGACGTTTCATCTATCCCCTGCGTGGTGGTTTTCAAGAACGGTCAGGAGGCTGCAAGAAGCATCGGGATCAAGCCGAAGGACGCTATCGAGGAAATGGTCGGAGGTGCCTGAATGTACGATATCATCATTGTTGGAGCAGGCCCTGCCGGCATGACTGCGGCGATCTACGGACGCCGTGCCGGAAAGAGCGTGCTGGTGCTTGAGGCCGCAAGCTACGGCGGCCAGATAATCAATACTCCTGATGTGGAGAACTATCCCTCGGCGGCTCATATCTCCGGCTTTGACCTGGCAACTCAGATCTATGAGCAGGCCAAGGCTCTTGGAGCAGAGTTTGCTTTTGAGAAGGTCACAGGCATCGAGGACGGCGATGTGAAGACCGTTGTCACTGCCAAAAACCGCTACGAGGGACGAGCTGTGATCATTGCAACAGGCTCTGAGAACAGAAAGCTGGGAGTTGCCGGCGAGGACGAGCTGGTGGGCAGGGGAGTTTCCTACTGCGCAACCTGCGACGGAGCCTTCTACCGGAAGAAAACTGTGGCCGTGGTGGGCGGAGGTAATACCGCTCTGGAGGACGCACTCTATCTGGCAGATCTGGCGGAAAAGGTCTACCTTATCCATCGCCGTGACCAGTTCAGAGGTGACGAGACAACGGTCGCCCGTCTTCGTGAGCGAGAGAATGTTGAGCTTGTGCTCAACAGCAGGGTCACCGGCCTTATCGCCGAGAAAAAGCTGAAGGCAGTGGAGGTCACCGACAAGGATGGCAATACTTCTCAGCTTGAGGTGAACGGTCTCTTCGTGGCTGTTGGAAGAGTTCCCGAAAACCAGAACTTCGCCTCTGTTATCGAGCTGGACGGCGCCGGCTATGCAGTCGCCGGAGAGAACTGCCGTACAAGGTCCGCCGGGATATTCGTTGCCGGAGATAATCGTGTGAAGGACGTTCGTCAGCTCGTTACCGCAACAGCAGACGGTGCAGTCGCTGCGACCGAGGCCATAAAGTATCTTGCCTGAAATGCCTTGACAAAGGGCTGTTCATAGTTTATAATTAGCGTAGAGCGAAAGCTCATATCTTACTAAAAGGAGTCCGTTGTTTGAAAAATAATAACAGAACTGAGATAGCAGCGTAAACGAGAGGTTTGCGAATACTGTCTCACACAAACCTCCCGTTGTCCGGTCAACTATTTCAGGAGGAAAAACAATGAATAATAATGACTATATCATCAGACCCGAAACACCTAACGACTACCGCTGCGTAGAGGAAATGGCCAGAGAGGCGTTCTGGAATTTGAGCGTTCCCGGCTGCTCTGAGCACTACTTTATCCATGTGCTGAGAAAGCATCCGGCCTTTATCCCGGAGCTGGACTTCGTTCTGGAGTCAGACGGAGAGATCTTGGGCTGCGTTATGTACTCGAGATCCGAACTCATGGACGATGAGGGGAACGGAAAAACTGTCCTCACCATGGGCCCCCTCTGCGTTCGTCCCGGTCATCAGCGGAAGGGCATAGGAAAGCGGCTGCTGGAGCACACCTTTGCTCTGGCAAAGGATATAGGATACGACGTTGTTATCAACTTCGGCAACCCGGATAACTATGTTGCCCGTGGATATAAGAGCTGCAAGAGATATAACATCACATTCAGAGACTTCGGCTCGTTCCCGGCAGCACTGCTGGTGAAGGAGCTGATCCCGGGAGCCCTTGACGGCAGACACTGGAGGTATTTCCAGAACGATGCGGACGCTCCCTGCGAGGACGAAGAGGCGGTCGAGAAGTACGATGCGCTCTTCCCGAAAAAGGAAAAGGCCTGGCAGCCCAGTCAGGAGGAATTCTATATCCACAGTCACTCGGAACTCACCTGGTGAATAAAGAAAGGCTCCCCTCGGGGAGTCTTTTTTTGCAAAAAGTGAAATGTAACGGCCTTGCATCTCGACTATATAGGTAAGAGGACCTCTACCCTTACGAAAGGGGGGATCTATTTTGCGGATCTGACCAGGGACGTTTACGGACGTGGGATAGATATACGCACAGAGGACATTTCCGAATATTTGAACGGATAACAGATCAGGCGCCTTCTGAAAAGAAGGCGCCTTTCGATCAAAAAATCATTCCTATGATAAAAAAACCACTTGCAATCCTCTCCAAGATGTGTTATAATAAATGCAAAGACATTCATTATAAATTATCTGAAAGCCCTTGCAGATACGCAGATCAAAGATCAGCTCCCTGCATATCGGGCGATTATAACCTATTCGCTTCGCTTATATGTTATGATCAAGAACGATGCAGATATAGTATAGTGGTCATTACTTCAGTTTCCCAAACTGAGGAGGCGGGTTCGATTCCCGTTATCTGCTCCAGCGCCGAGTTGAACTCGCTAAAGCGGTCTGGTATTTCTGGGCCGCTTTTTGCTGCCTTGCCGAAAATGGCGGCTGCTCCTTGACAAATCTGCGAAAATATGCTAAACTATACCTGTGAGCAGACTATGCGGCAGCATGAACGCTTTAGTTCATGAGGAAAGTCCGAGCATCACAGAGCAGGGTAGCTGCTAACGGCAGCCGAGGGCGACCTTAGGGCTAGTGCAACAGAGATATACTGCCTCTTTTGAGGTGATGGTGGAAAGGCGAGGTAAGAGCTCACCAGAGTGCGGGAGACCGTACTGCTATGTAAACCCTACCCGGTGCAACGTCTATTGGTACTTCATATCTTAACGTCTGCTCGGCGGATATGAGGTAATGACGGCTAGAGCCCGCCGGCGACAGCGGGAGTAGATAAATTGCCGCACACGACAGAACTCGGCTTATCGGTCTGGTCACATCAATGGGAGCCTTTGGGCTCCTTTTTTCTTGTGAATGATTTCCGCAAAAAAAGGACACCGCCTAGGGTGTCCTTTTTGCTTACAGCTTACGCCTAAGATAGCCGCAGGTGAATGGGAAGAAATCGAATTTCTCGGTGGAGGTGTGTACGAAGCCCTTGCCCTCATACCACTGCCTCAGTTGGGAGTTCTCCTCGATGATACTGATCTTCATCTGGGAGAAACCGGCGTTTTTTGCCCGAGAAAAAGAGTCCTCCAGCAGTCTGCTGCCGATATTCTTGTGCCTGTGCTCCGGAAGCACGCAAAGGCTGCCCAGCTCACATTCCTCGTCGCTTTGAGGAAGCAGCGAGTAGAAACCGATGATCTTACCGTCCTCGTCGACCCAGGCGACCATGAGCCTTTGCTGAACATCGAGCTGATAAAAAAGCCTGTTCTCGTCAGTTGCAAAGGCGGTGAAGCGAGGGGCGTTTTCTGTGGTCAGGCCGAATTCCTCCGCAACAGTGAGAAAGCTCTTTCTGATGACCTGTACACATTCTGGGATATGCGTTCTGTCAATGACTATTATCATAGCACACCTCATTTTGAGAACTCGCCGTTGATCTCATTGCAGATCCGAGCGATGTCCTCATGGGTGAAGCGGCCGTCGGTGAAGCTGACCATTACACGGAGGGGATTGTCACGAAGCTGAGCCTCCATCATGAGCTTAGTGGCTTCGCCGAGCTCAGTCATATCGCCGTCCAGATTCATAGCCTTGACGTAATCGTCGATAAGGGGCTGGATATAGGGACGAGCCTTCTCGTTGTCCATGATGTCGCCCATAGTGGTGTTGGGGTCTGCACGGAAGGGCAGAGTCTCCTGGGATACCATAGTAATGGTCTTGCTCAGCCTAATGTCACGGGATGAGCTTCCTATCATTATGCAGAAGTCTCCGCTTTCAGCAAACCAGTCGTGGATCTTTTCGCTGTAGAAGGTGAATGAGCGTCTGTCAAGGCGGAAGACCACCTCGCCGGACTGACCGGGCTCCAGATAGATCTTCTCGAAGCCCTTGAGCTCCTTGACAGGCCTGATGACCGAGCTCTCACAGTCGCTGACGTAGAGCTGTACAGCCTCACGTCCGGCCATTTTTCCGGTATTTTTCACAGTCACCCTGACCTCCAAGCCCTCATCGGGTGAGAAGCTGTCAGCGCTGACCTTCATATCTGTGTATTCAAAAGTGGTGTAGGACAGACCGAAGCCGAACGGGAACAGCACGTCCATGTCCTTGTAGTCGTAGTAGCGGTAGCCCACGAAGATCTCCTCACGGTACTCAACACGGTCGCCCTCGCCGGGGAAGTTGAGGAATGAAGGATTGTCGGAGAGCTTTTTGGGGAAGGTCTCAGCCAGCTTTCCGCTGGGAGCTTCCTCACCGAAAAGGATCCTGCACTGAGCCTGGCCAACAGCCTGACCTCCAAGATAGCACTCCAGAACGCCCTTCACACGGCTGAGCCAGGGCATTTCCACGGGAGAGCCGTTGTGGAGGACGACCACTGTATTTGGCTGAACATCGCAGATCTTCTCGATGAGCTGGTTCTGACAGTTGGGGATCCCCATGTGAGTGCGGTCGAAGCCTTCGGACTCGAACAGGTCGGTGAGTCCGGCGAAAACAACAGCCACGTCGCTCTCAGCAGCCAGCTTCACAGCCTCGTCCAGAAGTGCCTGATCAGTAACGTCCTCAGCGGTGTCATATCCCTGTGCGTAGCTGACCTTGGCGTATTTTGCAGAAGCGGTGAGCGCATCAGTTACCTTAAACGAGTTGATGTGAGAGCTTCCGCCGCCCTGATAGCGGGGCTTTTCGGCGAATTTTCCGATAAATGCGATCTTTTTGTCCTTGGAGAGAGGAAGGATCTCATCCTCGTTTTTCAGCAGCACCATGCACTGTGCTGAGATCTCGGCGGAGAGCTCATGGTCGGCTTCCTTATCCCAGACAGCCTTCTCGTCACGGCCGGAGAGGTACCTGTCCACGATGGTGAGGATCCTTTCGCAGGCCAGATCCAGAGCCTTCTCCGGGAGTTTCCCGTCACGAACGGCCTCAGCCAGCTTTGCGTCATTTACGCCGCCGCTGGAGGGCATCTCCAGGTCAAGACCAGCCGGAAGGCCCTTGACTCTGTCGTTTACGGCGCCCCAGTCGCTGACCACAAAGCCGTCAAATCCCCACTTTTCACGGAGGATCTCAGTGAGCGACCAGTGGTTTTCTGAGGAATACTCGCCGTTTACTCGGTTGTATGAGCACATAACGGTCCAGGGCTTTGCTTCACGGACGGCAGTTTCAAAGGCGGCCAGATAGATCTCATGGAGGGTGCGCTCAGAGATCTCAGCACTTACGCTCATGCGGCGGTTTTCCTGATTATTGGCCAAAAAATGCTTGAGGCTAGTGCCCACATTTTTGCTCTGAACGCCCTTGATGTGGCTTGCAGCGATGTTAGATGCCAGGTAGGGATCCTCGGAGAAATACTCGAAATTTCGTCCGCAGAGAGGTGAGCGCTTGATGTTGGCGCCGGGGCCGAGGATAACGCCTACGTCCTCAGCCTGACACTGGTTTCCCAGAGCCTGTCCCAGCCGGAAGATCAGATCCTTGTCGAAGGAGCAGGCCAGAGCGCAGGCAGCAGGGAAGCACACAGCCTTGATGCTCTCGTTGAAATTCTCTTTGGTGAGATCCTGCTTTCGGAGACCGTGAGGGCCGTCGCTGACCATCATCTGTGGGATCCCAAGGCGCTCCACGGCCTTAGTGTGCCAGAAATCGGCTCCTGAGCAAAGGGAAGCCTTCTCCTCTATAGTCATCTGAGAGATGAGATTTTTGATGTCCATAATGACCTCCTTTTGAGTTAGTTTGTAAGACAATTATAACATACCGGAAATGTTTTTTCAATAGTTTTGCTGCACGATATATTGTGGATCACTCAAAAAAATACCACAAAATATCCGCCTTCTGACTGCACCAATATGTTATGATCGTGGGAAAGTAAGCCATTTCCTTGACTTTTTGGGAAATTTGTGGTAGTATTGCAAATGAAATGTCAAAAAACGACATGAAATTCTGACAGGAGTGATTTTTATGAAGAAGCTGATCTCGGGAGCCCTCGCCGTTTTGACAGCAGTCATCATGGCGCTTTTCCCCATTACAGCAAAGGCAGCTGTTTCCGGAGTTTGGCCTGTAGAGCCGAAATTCAAGACCATAACCACCTACTTCGATCCTAATCGAAATGTCAGTGACGCCTCAGGCTATCACAACGCTATAGATATCCAAGCGGACGGCGGAAGCAACATCTACGCCGCCTATGACGGAAAGGTCACATTTGCCGGCTGGCTGGACGGATACGGCTACACAGCTGTTGTCTGGCACTCAGACCTTTCGGTGTATACCTTCTACTCTCACTGCTCAGCGCTTAAGTGCTCGGCAGGGGACACGGTCTCTGCCGGACAGATCATCGGACTTGTGGGCATGACAGGTGCAGCTACTGGAAATCACCTGCATTTCGGCGTTTGCGACACTATCGACAACGGCTGGCCGAGAAAGACCTACTTCGATCCCCTGAGCTATTTCACCTATGCAGATGTGGATGTGCCTAGCGATACCTGCGAGTGTTCTGAGGAGTACGCAGGTCTCTACACCACCAAGAACGTGCAGTCCTACCTTAACATAAGAGTTAGCCACAGCGCAAGCAGCTCCTCCCTTGGACAGATCCCGGCAGGAGCACAGATCGTTGTCAGCAAGGGCGACGGCACCTGGGCTCATGTGGAGTACAACGGCATTTCAGGCTACTGCTCCATGGCTTATATGGAGAGATTGGGCGACGTGGAGCCCGGCATGAGCGTTTCCGGCCTTACTTATCCCGAGGGCGAGCTCACCAAGGGCAACGTCTTCTACCTCAAGGGCGTTATCACCTCAAATCTTCCCATTGCAAAGGTCTGGGGCGGAGTTTACAACGCTGAGGACGAGTCCGCTACCAGCCAGGTCACAGAGGCCACACCTAACAAGTCCACCTACGACCTGTCACTCTATTTCGATAAGCAGATCGGCTTCGGCAAGCTGGATAACGGTGCTTACACCTACCTTGTGATGGCTGAGGACTCCGAAGGGAATCAGTTCGAGATCGCACGTTCATCATTCTGGATCGGCGCTAAGCCGGAGGAGCCGGCAGCTGAGCCTCACGACACCGGCGACATCAATCTGGACGGATCGGTGAATATCGCAGATGCGGTGGTGCTCCAGCAGTACCTGATCTGCAAGACCGATATGACCGAGGAGGGCTTTGCTCTTGCGGACATAAACAGCTCCGGCCGAGTAGATGTATTCGACCTGATCCTTCTTGAGGATATGGTAACTGAATAAGAAAAAAGCCGCACTTTTTGTGCGGCTTTAGTATTCTATCCCTCTGCGAGCCGGTACGCCCTTGCTGTAAGGGTGGCGGACTGCCTGGATCTGACTGATGTAGTCGGCACGTTCTAGGAAGAACTCCTCCGGGTCTCTGCCGGTGAGCACAAGCTCTGAGGCAGCAGGGAAGCTCTCGACGAACTGCATAGCCTTCTCATGGGAAAGCGTCTTTGTGGTAATGGCGCCGAAAAACTCGTCCAGCACGATAAGGTCGAAGCCCTTTTCGGTAAGTCTTTCGGCCTCACGGAGCATCTGGTCCTGAGCATTTTTGACTGAGGCCTTTTCGTCCGGAGTCATCTCGAAGGTGAATTTGCAGCATTCTTCGCAGCAGCTCACCTTGATCCCCAGCTTTTTTAGGCTGATGATCTCGGAGGAGGTGCCGTTTTTCAGGAACTGAAAAAAAGCCGCCTTCATGCCTGCGCCGGCGCAGCGTATGGCCAGTCCGGCAGCAGCAGAGGTCTTGCCTTTGCCGTCACCGCAGTAAATATGTATCATTTTTCCCACCTCCATGAGAACAGTATAGCACAGCCCGACAAAAAAATCAACGGTATTCTTGCAGTTCCTCAGAAAATAAAGTGCAAAAAATGGGAGGAAGGTCTTTGGTAAGGCTCTGCACAGAAGGGAGAAATGCTTGCATAAAGCGATGATTTAATCTTGGTATAGGCATAATCTACACAGCCCGAAAATTGCGGTTGTGTAGATCTAACAAATTTGTAATTCCGCAATTTTTGCTATTTACAATACGTTGATATTGTGCTATCATATACTAAAGGTGTATGCTCCCAGAAAACGGTATTGGAGTTAATTATTTATTTTTACAGAAAAATACACTTTACTTTTGTGTGATAATGTGTTAAAATGTAAAGTAGGAAATCGTTTTCTAAAACCGCCTTATGGCAGAATGGAGCAACATTATATGATCGATAAGATTAAATCAGACAGTATGGATCTGCTCTTTGAGGCTATCCTGACGCTGGGATCTGTGGAGGACTGCTATAAATTCTTCGACGACCTCTGTACAAGCATCGAGCTGAAGTCATTCGCTCAGCGCCTTCACGTTGCAAGGCTGCTTGACGAGCACAGAGTTTATAACAGCATCGTTACTGAGACCGGCGCAAGCACAGCAACTATCAGCCGTGTCAACCGCTCCCTCAAGGACGGAAATGACGGATATAACATTGTTTTCGACAGACTCAAGGAGAAAGGTCTTCTGAAATAACCCTTTGAAAGGAAGTATCACATGAAGAAGTTAGGCTTTTTCAAAAGATCGGCGGCCGCCCTCACTGCGGCAGCAACTATCCTCACAGGCAGTTCGCTCTCAGCAGGCGCTGCGGTGATCGATCCCGATCATCCCAACAACTATGACAACTTCGCTGAGGCTCTCCAGCTGGCGCTTTGCTTCTACGATGCAAATAAGTGCGGCGATCAGGTAGGAGAAGACGGCTATTATAGCTGGCGTGACGACTGCCATGTCAAGGATGCCAATATCCCTCTCCAGCCTATGGATCCTATGCCTACAGTTAACAAGGGCAAGACCGATGAGGAGCTCGGCGACGGCCAGGGCACCGGTACTGCCGATGAGGGCAAGCATAAGGACGGCGATGACGACCCGGATCTTTATGTGGGCGTCAATATGTCAAACGAGTTCATCAAGGCCAACAAAAAGTATCTTGATCCCGACGGCGATGGCTGTGTTGACCTGACAGGCGGCTGGCACGACGCCGGAGACCACGTTAAGTTCGGCCTTCCGGGAAGCTACTCAGCATCTACTCTGGGCTGGGGCTATTACGAGTTCCCTGAGGCCTACAAGGAGATAGGCGTTGAGGATCACGTTATAGACGAGCTCCGCTGGATCAACGATTACTTCATGAAGGCTACCTTCCTCGATGATGACGACAAGGTAGTAGCCTACTGCTATCAGGTGGGCGAAGGAAATAACGACCATAACTACTGGTGCGCACCTGAGCTCCAGGTGGACGGAACAGTGGTCGCTTCCTCTTCATGCGCAGTTAAGAGACCTGCATATTTCGCAACAACTGAGATGCCCGCTTCTGACCAGTGTGCAGGTGCTGCGGCTTCTCTGGCTATAAACTACCTCAATTTCAAGGATAAAGACCCCGAGTACGCTGCTGAGAGCCTTAAATACGCCAAGGCACTCTACGATTTCGCAGTTGATACCCATGTGGAAGAATGGACTCCCGGAACAGTTCCCAACTGCCACAGCCTTGGCTATGACGGCGGTTTCTATACCTCCAGCTATGACTACGATGAGCTGGCTTGGGCAGCTGTATGGCTGTACTACTGTACTGAAAATTACGACTACATCAACGATATCGTTGCAGTTGACGAGGAGACCACCAACGCAAAGGGCGCTCACCCTTATACAGGCTACCTGAAGCGTATCATGACTGACACCGGCAACTGCTGGCAGAACATCTGGGTACACTGCTGGGATACAGTATGGGGCGGAGTTTTCGCAAAGCTGGCTCCTGTTACCAACACAGCCCGTGACTGGTACATCTTCCACTGGAACCTTGAGTTCTGGTCAGGCGTAGATGCCAAGACTGCCGAGCAGAAGAACTCTGAAAAAGGCATTGAGTCCAAGGACGAGGAAGGAAATGTAACATACACAAAGCCTATGAGAGACTGGTATGTTGCAACTACAACTCACAAGTATTTCGGAATGGACGACCTTCTCTGGAACACTCCTATGACTTATGACCAGATCAAGGACCTTCCCGATAACGAGCAGGTAAACAACTTCATCGCAACATCTCCTAACGGCTACGCAGTAGTTGCCGGCTACGGAAGCGCACGTTACAACACAGCAGCAGGCCTCCAGGCTATGGTCTACACTAAGGAGACAGGCGATATGACCTTCGCTCTTTGGGCTAAGGATCAGATGGAGTATATCCTGGGCGACAACCCCATGGGATACGCTTACGAGGTAGGCTACGAGAACAGCTATGCTTCTCTGCCTCACCACCGTTCATCTCACTGCTCCGCAAAGCAGAGCATGGATGATCCGGTAAATCAGGTACATACTCTCTGGGGCGCTCTGGTGGGCGGTCCTGACCTGAAGGATTACCACCTTGATATGACCAAGGAGTATATCTACAACGAGGTAACTGACGACTACAACGCTGCATTCTGCGGCGATCTGGCAGGCCTTTATCAGTACTTCGGAGCTGAGGGCAAGGAGCTTGCTGATAAGAACTATCCTATCCCCGATTTCGATATGTCCAAGAACGCAAAGGCTGGCTTCGATCAGATCGACGCAAACGGCGATCCGCTCCCTGTTGGACTTTATGTTTCCGGCGGTAAGAACCAGGAGCAGGAGGACAGCGTTCAGCTTAAGATCGTAGTTCACAACAGAACTATCGATCCTCCTAAGTTCGAGAGCGACCTGAGAGCAAGATATTATTTCAATGTCAGCGAGGTAAGCGGCGTTGACCAGCTCATGCCTATCCGTATCGACTACGACCAGGAGAAGAGCTTCTCAGACGGCAAGAATGAGGCTATCCTCACAGGTCCCGTGAAGTACGATGACAAGGGCACCTACTATGTGGAGATCGCTTGGGAGAACTGTGACTTCTACGGAAGCAGAGTTTACCAGTTCTGCCTCGGCTACAAGATGGACGAGGAATACAACAAGCAGGCATGGGATTCCAAGAACGACTACAGCTATGCTGACCTTGTTTCCTTCGAGGACGACAACGACGCAGCTGCTATCACTGACAAGATCACACTTTACGCAGACGGCAAGCTGGTATGGGGCACAGAGCCCGACGGCACAACTGCTAATGACGTAAAGGAAGAGCCCGCACCTGTAAAGGCTGACTGGGGCGATGCTAACGTTGACAAGAAGGTAGACCTGAATGATGCAGTTGCTATCCTTCAGTACGTTGCACTTCCTAAAAAGTACCCCCTGACTAGCCAGGGCGAGCTGAACGCAGATGTTATCGATAACGGAACAAGCGGTGTTACCGGTATGGACGCTCTCGCTATCCAGATGTTCGATGCAAAGCTGTTCACCGCAGCCGATTGGCCAATGTCCAAGGCTAAGATGGAGAGCTATCGCAAGTAAAATAGAAAGACCGGAGAAGTCTGGTACTTGTAAAGAAGTATTTATGATTTGAAGATAAGGCTGTGTAACCGCTCAGGTTATGCAGCCTTTCTCTTTTTGTCGTACTTCATACTGTCAGCAACGGCAGTCGTTACGGCAACATCGAAGCGATAGTGGATCTCAATTTCCTGCGTGCGCTGCATAATGCTCTTGTCAGGGGCGTGGACGACAATCTTCTCGATAAGCTCATGCATGATCTCAGACGTAAGCTCCGTGATATGATCATACTTCTGTTCAGAATCATTACAGCCTTATCGTGATGACAGCGGTCAATACGCTGATGCTTGCGTCTATCGCACTGACTGCACTCAGCGGAATGTCCATGAGTGGTCACGCTGTACCATTTATGTATGGGCTGATAAACGTGATGACCGCAAGAAAACTTCACCTTGCGATGTCCTATACCGACCATGCTGCACGACCCTGTTGAAAAGCTGCTTACAGGCTGGAATGTTCATCCGTGGATCGTTTCCATTTTCAGCATGATGATACCGAACGTGCTGTATTTCACGATCTCTATGGCGAGCTTTGTTTTCGGTGTCAATATCGTATTTGGCTTTCTGGAGGAAACAGGTTTTCTTGCCCGTGCAGCATATCAGTTTGACGGGCTGCTCTCAAAACTCGGCTTGCAGGGAAAAGCGATCTGCCTTATGTTAATGGGCTTTGGCTGCACGATCGGAGGTGCGTGCGGTACCAGAGTGATGGACAACTGGGGGCAGAGGATGCTGGCTATGTCGATCATCTGGGCGATCCCCTGCGCATCGATCTGGTCTATCATTCCTGTTGTTTCGGGAATGTTCTTTACATGGTGGCAGACGATGCTTGTGTGTGTTGGAATTCTCCTATATGTGGTCATTACCATGATCGTTGTATCCAAAGTGTTCAGCAGAAAGCTCGCACCTGTAGAGGAGCGCAGCGGTATGATCATGGAGCTGCCGCCTTATCACAAGGCGCACTGGAAGCACATCATCAAGGAGGCGTTTTTCAAGGCGTGGGATATTTTCAAGCGTGCGCTCGGAACAGTCACACTGGTTTCTGTTTTGTTCTATGTACTCTCATTCAGCAAGGACGGTAATGTGGATAACAGCCTGCTCTATCGTGTGGGCACATTCATCGAACCGGTCACACGGTTCTTTGGAATGGGCTGGCAGACATTCATGGCATTTGTCAGCGGTGCATTTGCAAAGGAGGCTGTCCTCGGTACGCTGAATGCAGTATTTATGGGGAACAATTCGCTCATGGAGGCGACCTTCTTTGCGAAAACAGTACCTGCGGATACCGCACTGCTCGGTTCTGCCATGTCATCGGCGATCGCACCGGCAGAGGCGCTTGCATTCATGTTTGCAACGACGTTCAATATCCCATGCCTGATGGCACTTTCCACGACCTACAAGGAATCTCACTCCCTGAAATGGACATTCAAAGTCGCACTGTTCTATATCTGCAATGCACTGGTGCTGTCCTGCATTGTACATCATATTGCAGATCTTTTCATTTGATCCTATCCAAGGAAACAGGGTCAATGACCTTGAGGCTCAGATAGACGCATATGTGCTAAAAAAACAAACAGGAAGAGACTTCGAAATGAGGTTTCTTCCTGTTTTGCTTATAGCCCGTTGTATATTTCTTTACATGATAGTTGTTGAAAAACTTCTATATTAGTTTGAAATGGGAAAGAGCGTTCCAGATGCCGTCCTCCTCGATAGGAGTCGTAACGTATGAAACGTAAGGGTAGATCTTTTCGGCGCCGCCCATGGCTATGCTGTGAGGAACAGCCTCAAGCATGGGAAGGTCATTGGTGCTGTCGCCGATGGCGTAGGCATTTTCCAGAGGGATCCCCAGCTTGTGGAGGATAGTGGCTATGGCAGTTGCCTTGGAGAATCCTTTTGGCACATTCTCATAGAAGCCGCCCCCACGGTCGATTATGTCGAAATAAGGGCTGATCTCACGGCGGAAGAGCTCCATATCGCAGCCGGGATTTTCCCAGACCACAAATTTATCGAAGCCGAAATCCGGGTCAGGGACTCTCCGGGAGATGTCGATGCCTGAGGAAACAAAGTTCTCCAAAAACCATTTCAGGTCGTCGCTCATGGGAGCCTTATCCTCGAAGAAATACCCGTCCCGGCGCTCGTAGACCGGCGTAACACCGCATTTGAGCAGGGTATCGGCGATCTGTCGGCAGAAGTCCTGCTGCTGGGTATGGTAGAGAAGGACATCGCCCTTGTACTCGATGTAGGTGCCGCAGCCCAGAAGGTACCCGTCGAAGCCCAGATCCCGGATCCTGGGGAGGATGTTGAACTCCGTGCGGCCGGAGTTGATGAAGGTGAGATTGCCCTTTTTTTGAGTCAGCTCAATGGCACGGCGTGTGCTCTCGGGAATGACCATGCGGGCGTCCTCGGTGATGAGGGTGCCGTCAATATCAAAGAAAATTACGGAAGGCATGACTTGCTCCTTTGAATGGATTTTGCATACTAATGATACAACATTGACGAAGAATTGTCAAGCTCTTCCGGACTGCAATGGCTGAGAGTAAAAAGACAAGGATGAAATTTGTGCGAAATGTATAAATTTTGCGGCAATGTTGACAAAATTACTGCCAGAGAGTATAATTATACTATGGGAAATAATTGGCATTTCAGCTACGACATAAAGCAACAGGAGGTAATCATGAAAGTGAAAAAAGTAATGGCGGCGGTCTGTGCGGCCTCGATCTTCTCAACGGGAGCCTTCACCGGAGCAGTTTCCGCAGAGGAGAAAACTCCCCATCTTCTTGACGTTTCGCAGTTTGTTATACAGGACGAAAATCTGGTCTACATCGGCGCAAGCTATCTGAGGGATGTTTCCTACCTTTTTGATGAGCAGGACAAGGTGCCTGAGACTGCGGAAAGTCCCACAGTCTCTTCCGACGTGCTGAAGGACACATCTAAGGCAAACTGGACCCCAAATCAGCAAATGGACTACGGAGCTGCCCAGTTCTACATCGACATGGGAGCCAATTACGTCATCACCGGGATCGCTTTCCTGGATACGAATGGAACTCCCACCTGGACGATCTCTGACGGCGAGCCCTTTGCATGGCACGACATCGCCGAGGTGAACATGGACTCATACAACTGGTGGCGTGCGGTGACTTTTGAGGACCCTAAGCCTACCCGCTATCTGCATTTCAGCTCAGATTACTGCGACAGCGGAGTTTCGGAGCTGGCCATATACGGCTATAAGGAGTCGGAGCTGACCTCCGCTCAGAAGGCAAAAACTGCTCCAAAGGAGAAGAATATCAAGATCCCCACACGGGAGAACGCCGGACTTGCCTTCGGCTTCAACGCCTTCATCGACGACCCAATGACCTCGATCATGGCTGCCGGAAATGTCCGTGAGTACCACAATCTGAGCTGGCTCATCGACAGCACAGGAAAGGTGAAGTTCACCCAGGGCACATGGGGCGATATGGACTCTTACTACACCGCAATGAAGGAGCAGGGCATCGACATTATTCCCTGTTTCCAGGGCAGCAGCTCCTACATCTACGGCGAGGAAAAGCAGCCGGAGATCGCAGCTCCCAAGGGCGCAGACACCCTTGACCCGAAGAGCTACACGATCCACGCACAGGCCATGTATCAGGTGGCTGCACGCTACGGCAGCAACAAGAACATCGACCGATCCACGCTGAATATCACCGACGCTCAGGAGCCGAAGGTGGGCATGGGGCTGCTGACGGCGCTGGAAAATTCCAACGAGCCCAACAAAAACTGGAGCGGCAAGTCCAGCTACTACACGCCCTATGAGCTGGCGGCAATGTGTTCCGCTGACTACGACGGTCACGAGGGAGCTATCCCAAATGCTGGAGTCAAGACCGCCGACCCGGATCTCAAGCTGGCAATGGGCGGACTTGTGGGCTACAAGACCATGCTGGAGTACCTTGACCAGATGAAGCTGTGGTTTGACTACAACCGCAAGGACGGCAAGTTCGCCGTGGACATCATCAACGTCCACATCGGCGCCGACAGCAACCCCATAGAGGACAGCTCTCTTGCGGATACTGTCTTCAAGCTGAAGCAGTGGATAAACAAGAACGCTCCCGGTACTGAGCTGTGGATCTCGGAATTCGAGGTACCCATGAGCGACTGCGAGGTGGAAGGCACCGACAACCATGACAACGAGGAGTACCAGCTCCGGTACGCCGAGAGAGTTGCCAGAACATACCTCACAGCCTACGCCGCCGGAGCCGACCGGATAACCAAGTTCCAGCTCCGTGACGAGGGTGAGGGCGTTTACTACAACTCCGGACTTGTGGGACAGAAGGGAAGCTGGAAGAAAAAGCCGGCCTGGTACTATCTTTCCTGCATGAACAGCGTTTTGGAGGGAACTGAGCCGCTCCCGGCTGATCCATGGGATTGGAGCTGGGGATATGACAAAGACAACTTTTTTGGAGGCCTTGACCCCGGAGAGTATTCAAAGCCTGAGGTCATGACCTCTGAGTTCATCGAGGTGAAAAACGACACCCTTGTTCGTGAGGTCGTGTGCGTCTGGACACCCACAAACGGCGGTGATCCGGTGGAGTACAGCCTCTCTGTTGACGAGGGGAAGCACGCTTACCTGACAGTTCCGGAAGTTGGCATAGCTGAGGGAAGGACAACGGAGCTTACCGTTAAAAACGGCAAGGTCACCGTAGAAGCCGGCGAAACACCGGTTTTCCTGACCATCACCAAAACCCCCATGACCATACTCAACGGCAGGAACAACATGATACGCCCCACACTTCTCGCCATGAACGAGGACAAGTCCGGCGAGACCTGCGACCTTTCCGCAGCTCCCAAGGACGCCGCACTGAACCAGTTCTACCGTATGTTTGACGAGCCGGACACCATGCCCGACCCGATCTACGGCGACACCGACGGCATGGAGACTCCCTCCACAAACTCCAACCAGTCGAATGCGGTGGAGTACGCATTCTTCGACAAGGAGTACGTTTTCAACGGATTTGCGGTCTATGACACCTACGGAACAGGCGAGATCTCGGTCTATGACGCCCATACGGACAAGCTGCTGTGGACAAATGACCTGGGCGGCTATATGTACCGTGCAGTCAAGCTGACTGAGGACTCCGCCCCTACGGACTGCCTGCGCATCGAGCGAAAGGGCGGCGACATGAACGAGCTTGCCCTCTACGGCTATGAGGCTCCCCAGCGCCCCGACTGGGACGTTGACAAAAACGGCGTTTGGAACACCTTCGACCTGATCCTTATGCGCCAGGAAGTGGCCGATGATACGGGAAATTACACCGCCGCTGACCTTATAGGTCTGGGAGATCACCTCCTTGGCAGAACAAAATAAAAAAGGCCGTCCAGAGCGATCTCCGGACGGCTTTTCTTACTTATTCTCGAAGTATTCCACAAAGGGAACAGCCTCGTCAGTTGACATAACGTATGAGTAGTAGACCAGGATATTTGATGCGTCTGTGGAGTCGATGATCCTGTCGTGGTCAGTGTCTGCGGCAAAGCGTCCACGGTCGTCAAGAGTGCTCTCTCCGCCGGTCTGCAATGCAGCGTATTCTGCAAGAACATCGGAAGCATCGGTAGAATCCACGAAGTCGTCACCGTTAACGTCGCCTTCGATGCCGCTGATACGGATCGTCATATCCTTAACGATGGGAGTGCGGATACTGGAGGATCCGTCGTCAAGGATCAGGCCGGCGTCACAAACACGCTGATCCGGGTAGTCCTCAGGCTCAGTGAGGAAGTGGATCGTGTAGTAGCCCCAAGTGAGCTCCTTGCTGATATTTGCAGTGAAATGGGTGAGCTCATACTGATCGGTGGGGTCACAGTAGGGGACAAAAGGCTTTCTGACCAGGCCGGTCTTTACAGAGCAGGCCATGGTATTGAGCTCCTCATCGTGGGAAATCTCAAAGCCGTATTCATTGTTGTCGATAACACCGTTTTTGACAAAGGAGTAAGCAAACGGCTCAGTATTTGTGGAGTAGTCATAGATATCCTTCAGCTTGATAAGCTGTTCTGAACTTTTCCACTTAGGGCCTAACCACCAAGCCTGTTTGGAGGTCTCAAGTACATAGACGCTGATCTGCATATCAAGGCCTTCGTCGGGAATATCATAGTTGTAGACAACTGTGTCCCCTGTGGCTGGATCAACATTTGCGTCGATAGGCTTGAAATAGTAGGTGGGAGCATAATCCTTTGCTGGATCTGCGCTTGCTGTGAGCGGTGCGGCAGTAAGTACAGCAAGAATAGCTGCTGCCATTGTTGCGATAGTTCTTTTCATAGCATTTCCTTTCTGGGGAGTGTCCTGTAATACTATTATATCATTTTCTCAAACCCGTGTCAAACAAAAATTTGCGGAAAAACTTGGCTCAGGGCTTCTGTTTTTTCAGCCCTGACCTGATACCCTTCATGATAATATCACGGGCACGGATCGCCTCATCCTTGGAAAGGGGAGGGGTTCCTTCAAGCGGGTAGTCCAGCCCAAGCTGCTGGTACTTGATCTTTCCCATATCGTGATAGGGGAGCACGTCCAGAGCCTTTAGGGTATTTAGGGTCGAGAGGAATTCTCCCAGCTTCGTTAGCTCCTCCGGATCGTCAGTGATCCCGGGCACCACAACGTGGCGGATCCAAAGAGGTATCCCAAGGGAGCTGACATGCTGTGCAAAGTCCAGGATATGGCTGTTTGAAAGGCCTGTCAGCTCCTTGTGAGCCACGGGGTCGATGTGCTTAATGTCCAGCATCACCAGATCTGTGGAGCTGAGCACCTGGTCGATCTTTTCGGCGGTGGAGCTTCCCCAGACCCCAGCTGAGGTGTCAAGACAGGTATGTATGCCCTTGGCCTTGGCCTTGGAGAAAAGCTCTGCCAGAAATCCCGGCTGAGCAAGAGGCTCGCCGCCGGTGGCAGTGATACCGCCCGATCTTAGGAACTCCTTGTAGGAGTCGTATTCCGCCAAAAGTTCCTCTGCGGTGACCTCACGGCCGCCGGAAAAGTCCCAGGTATCGGGGTTATGGCAGTATTTACATCTCAGCGGACAGCCCTGAAAGAACACTACGAAGCGGACTCCGGGGCCGTCAACGGTGCCGAAGCTCTCAGTTGAATGGATCCTTCCGGTCATGTCAAGACCTCCTTTACATAGTGAAGCAGAGCCTCCCGGTCGTTGGGGAGCTCATCGTCGATCACCTTGTCCAGCAGTATGGACAGGGTCTGTCCGACGGCTTTCCCGGAGAGCCCTGCTGCGGTCAGGTGGCTGCCATTCACAGCCAGCCCCTTCAGATCGATGCAGGCGCCCTCAGTTATGAGCTGCCTTGCGGTCTGGCCAAGGCGGTCGAAGCCCGGGTTCTCTGCTAAGACGAACTCATTTTTTGCGGAATTATCCGCCTTTTTGACCTCCATGAGCAGCAGGAGCTCCTCCAGACCAAGCTCTGCAAGGAGCCGCTTTAGCTGGGGAAGAGTGCGGATCTTGTCGCTGTGATGAGCGATGAGCCGGCAGGTCTGATCTATGGTGGCGTTGTCGTAGCCGAAGCGCCCCATGATCTTTCTGGCCATGTCAGCGCTGAGAGGAGCGTGTCCCTTGAAATGTCCCTCGCCGGAGCTGTCCATGGTGAACATGGGCGGCTTGCCGATGTCGTGGAAGAACATGGTCCTTCGCAGAAGAAGGCTCTCAGGCGCCTCCACGCTCCGGACGATGTGCTCATAAACGTTGTAGCGGTGGTAGCGGCTGTGCTGATCAAAATCGAAACATGGGCGGAATTCCGGGATTACCGTACCGATCATCTCACGGTATTCCAGCAGGACGGCTGTGGAGGATCTCCCCATGATCAGCCTATCCAGCTCTTCCCGAAGGCGCTGGGGGGACACCAGGTCAAGCCTTGTGCGGAGCTCCAGCAGTGCAGAGCGTGTCTCAGGCTCAATGGTGAAGCCCAGCTGCGAGGCAAATCGAACGGCCCTCATTATGCGGAGAGCGTCCTCAGTGAAGCGGCGCCGTGGCTGTCCTACGCAGCGAATGATCTTTTGCTGAATGTCTGAAACTCCGCCAAATGGGTCTATGATGTCTCCTCTAAGATCCATGGCAACAGCGTTCATGGTGAAATCTCTTCGAGCAAGATCCATCTCCAGATCATCGGTGAAAACAACGCTGTCAGGCCGCCGTGAGTCGGAATAGCTGCCGTCGATCCGGAAGGTGGTGATCTCGGCGGGAGCGCCGTCCAGAGTAACAGTAACGGTGCCGTGAGTTATCCCAGTAGGCACAGGTGACAGGTCTGCCAGAAGCTCCATGACCTGCTCAGGACGTGCACTTGTGGTGATGTCCAGGTCGTGGATATTTTTGCCAAGAAGCCCGTCCCGGACACAGCCTCCCACAAGATAGGCCTTGTGGCCGGCATTTTCCAAACGGGAAAGAAGCTCTCTGCATGGCTGAGAGATGAACATGATACCACCCTCCTTTCGAATGATCTTTACAAATCTATTATACTATGAATGAGGAGAAAATTCAATGCCAAAACTATGAACGTGATCTGGTTTAACTATTTAATTGAAAAACGATGTATTTTTTCTTGACAAAACGGGCTCAATATGCTATAATTACTTTATCAGGATAAAATCCTGGCGTGGGAGCTGTCTGTAGGGATAGCTCTCTTTCTGTTATATCGGCAAAATAAATGAACTTTGGTCATTTTTCTTTCTGGAAGCTATTGACAAGCCTTACTTGCTGTGGTATAATGGTAAGAGCAACTGACCAATGGTCATTTCACAAAGGAGGTTACTATGGCATCTGAAACAGTCAAAAAGATCCTCGAAGCTGAGGCCAGCTCTGAGCGGCGCAATGCTGAGGCTCGCCAGAAAAGCGAGGAGATCGTCAGCGATGCTCAGAGAAAGGCGGCTATCGCTGTTCAGAAGCGGCTTTCCGACGCAAATGCTGAGGCGGCTGGACTGAGAGAGGAAGTCAGAAAAAAGGCTGCGGAGCATTCCGCTGCTGCTGAGAAGGAGTGTCAGACGACCCTTGATGAGATCCGCAAAAGGGCCAAGGACAATTCCGAGAAAGCGATAAAGGCCATTATCGACGGCTTTTTTGCCTAGTTAGGAGTGTGATGTGAAACATGGCAAAGCTCAGAATGAAAAAGATCGAGCTGGTTGCTTTGCTTACCGACAGTAAGAAGATAATCGAGCTTCTCCAGAGGAGAGGCGTGGTGGAGCTGTGCAGGAATACCGATGAGGAGCTTGAGAGCACAAATGTCACCGCTGTTACCGGAGAGTTTGAGAAGTTCCGTAGCACAGCGGTCCAGGCTTTGGATATACTGGACAGATACGCTCCGGAAAAGGCGGGGCTTGCGGAAATGTTCGGCGGGCGGACCGAGGTGGAAAAACACGAATTCGGCCGTGAAGCCATGCAGCTTGAGAAGATCATGGCTGCCGCAAATGACATTATCCGCAGCAATAAGTTTATCACCGACGCCCAGGCTGAGATCGCTCAGCTGAGGCTCAGGTATGACACGCTTATCCCATGGAAGAGCCTGGACGTTCCGCTGAATTTCAAAGGAACAGCCACTACAAAGGCCTTCATCGGCACCATGCCGTTCCCCGTGACCGCTCAGGAGACCGAGGAGATGCTTCCCGAGGGAGCTGCGGCTGAGGTGGTCTACTCCTCAAAGGAGCAGACAGACCTGTTCATTCTCTGCGCAAAGTCGAACGCAGAGGAGGCCGAGGCTATCCTCAGGCAGAATTCTTTCGTTACGATCTCCGAGACCGACGGCAGCACTCCCTTGGAGCTGATGTCACGGTGTGAGGAGAAGGTGAGGGAGCTGATCCACAGCTCCGACAAAGCAATCGAAGCGATAAGGTCCCATGAAGGGGACCGCCAGCAGCTCAAGTTCGCTATCGACTACCTTACGATGCGCAAGGATAAGTACGAGGCACTGAGCTCATTGGGATTTACCGGAAGCACATTCGTGCTGACAGGCTATATCCCGGAAAAATATACGGCCTCTCTCAGGGAGGAGATCCAGTCACGCTATCCGGCGGTGATAACCTATACGGACCCCGGCGAGGACGAGGATGTTCCTGTTTTGCTGGAGAACAGCCGTTTCTCCGCCCCTGTTGAAGGCATAACTAAAATGTATGCGATGCCGGCTAAGTCGGACGTTGATCCCACACCGGTGATGTCCTTCTTCTACTACCTGTTCTTTGGAATGATGCTCTCCGATGCAGGCTACGGTCTGGTAATGGTCATCGGAACAGTCATCGCCCTGCGTAAGCTGAAGCTGGAGGAGTCCATGCGCAAGACCCTGACCATGTTCCGCAACTGCGGCATCTCCACCATCATATGGGGAGCCCTTTTCGGAAGCTGGTTCGGCGACATCGTACAGGTGGTCGGAAGAGAATTCTTCGGCAAGGAGGTAGGCAGCCTAGCGCTGTGGTTTGAGCCTCTGGACGACCCAATCAAGCTGCTGCTGTTCTCCTTTGGTCTGGGAATACTCCACCTGTTCTTGGGTGTGGGAGTTGCCTCAGCTATGTCCTGGAAGGCAGGCAGAAAGCTGGATGCAATCCTTGATGCACTGCCGGTCTACCTGACGATACTGGGAGTTGCACCTCTTGCGGCAAGTATCCTTACAGATGTGCCGCAGTTCCTAAAGCCCATCGGCACATATATGCTGATCACAGGTGTGATCATGCTGGTGCTCACTGCCGGAAGAACATCAAAGTCGGTCTTCGGTAAATTCTTCGGAGGACTTTACGCCCTCTACAATACAGCCACAGGCTACCTCAGCGACATTCTTTCCTACTCAAGACTGCTTGCTCTTGGACTTGCAACGGGAAGTATCGCAGGAGTCATCAACCTTATCGGCACTATGCCTGAGAACAAGGTGGTAAAGCTGGTGCTGCTGGTAGTTGCGTTCGTTATCGGACACACAGCAAACCTTGCAATAAACCTTCTGGGCGCCTACGTCCACACAGACAGGCTCCAGTTCGTAGAGCTTTTCTCGAAGTTCTACACAGGCGGCGGAAGAGAATTCCAGCCCCTTACAGTAAATACACAATACATCAAATTCAAGGAGGAAAATAAAAATGACTAATATGGGAATAGTTCTTGCGATCTTAGGTGCTGCACTGGCAGCTCTCTTAGCCGGTATCGGCTCTGCAAAGGGCGTTGGCCTCGTAGGTGAGGCTGCTGCCGGAGTAGTATCAGTAGACCCCTCAAAGTTCAGCAAGGTGCTGATCCTTCAGCTCCTTCCCGGTACACAGGGTCTTTACGGACTGCTCACAGCTATCCTTATGCTTAGCCGTATCGGAGTCATCGGAGGAAACGCAGCAGAGCTCACAACTGCACAGGGCTGGGAGTTCTTCATCGCAGCACTGCCTATCGCTATCGTAGGACTGATCTCAGCTATCTTCCAGGGTCGCACAGCCGCAGCCGGTGTTGGCATCACTGCAAAGAAGCCTGAGCACAACGGTAAGGGTATCATCATGGCCGCTATGGTAGAGACCTACGCTATCCTTGCACTGCTCGTTTCTATCCTTCTCATTTATAACATCGAAGTCTGACCATAAGGAGGTTATACCATGGCCGGTATAGATGAGATGATCAACATGATCGATCAGCAGCAGAAGAAAACCAGCGAGTCCATTATCACAGCGGCTGAGAAAAGAGCCAGAACGATCATTGCTGAGGGAATGGATAAGGCTGAGAAGGCTTATGCTGATCACATTAAAACGGCAAAGGTACAGGCTCAGCGTGAGCTGGAGAACTCCTGCTCCTTCGCCGATGCCGAGATGAAGAGAAGGATCCTGGCCTGCAAGGTGGAGTGCGTTGACAAGGTCGTCGAAGACACCGTTGCAAGGCTCCATGACCTTCCTGACAAGGAGTATTTTGAGCTGGTGGAAAGACTGGTGCTGCGCTCTCTCAGAGAGGGCGAGGGCGTCATCTCGATGTGCAGCCGTGACCTTGAAAGGCTCCCTGAGGGCTTCGGCAAGAGGCTCTCTGAGGCCGCCGCAAAGAAAAACGGCACCGTTAAGATCTCCCCTGAGCCGGCACAGATCGAGGACGGCTTTATCCTGACCTACGGCTTGATCTCGGAGAATTGCAGCTTTCGTGCGATCACAGAGTCTGAGCGTGAGGGCGTAAGGGATACAGCTGCAAGAGCATTGTTCGGGCAGGTGAGCTAAATGGGCGGAACAAAATACGCAAACGCCGTTGCAGCAGTCAAGGCGATGGAGAACTTCCTTCTGACAAGAAGCGACCTGGATCAGCTCATCTCAGCTGCAACTGCGGCGGAAATGGAGTCTCTGATCAGCGCCCGGCGTTGCTCCGGAAATGAGGAGCTGACCCTTGAGGGCGTGTGGGAGATGATCCGTGGCTACGCTCCTGACTGTGTGGAGCTTAAGATCCTGCTTTACAAAAACGATTTCCACGATCTGAAGGCCGTGCTGAAATCCATGCTCTCGGGACATGACCCGAAGAGCTGCTGCATTAGGCCGACTAATTTGGATCTTGATCTGCTGGTGAAGGCGTTTTCCTCCAAGGAATTCGACCTTTTGCCGGACTATATCAGCTCCACCGCTGAACAGGCCTATGAGCTGATCACACGAACTCTTGACGGACAGCTCGCCGACTCGCTTATCGACAGTGCCTGCATGAGCGCCATGCAAAAGGCGGCAGAGGAGTCGGGCAGCAGCTTCATGGTGAACTACGCAAGGCTTATCACCGCCTGCGCCGACATCAAGACTGCCTATCGCTGTGCAAAGATGAAAAAGCAGCGCAGCTTCCTGGAGACTGCTGTCTGCGGAAGCCCCGAGCTTGACAAGGAGTCCCTTATAAGAGCAGCCCTTGGCGGACCGGACAGCGTTCTTGCTTTACTGGAGACTACCTCCTTTGACGAGGGCGGAAAACTGCTGAGTCAGTCTCCGGCGGCCTTTGAGAAATGGTGCGACGACATGATCATGGAGCTTGCACAGACCGCCCGGATGCAGGCCTTCGGAGCCGAGCCTCTTGCTGCGTACTATCTTGCGGCTGAGGCGGAGCTGAAAAACCTGCGCATGATAAGAGTCTGCCGGGAATCCGGCACAGACCGGGAAACTATCACGGAAAGGATGAGAAAGCTCTATGTCTGAACTGTACAAGGCAGCCGTTATCGGTGATACAGCCAGCGTGTCCGGCTTTGCGGCACTGGGGCTCTCTGTGTTCTGCGAGACCGCTCCCGAGCGCATAACGAAGCTCATTGGCCGTCTTGCAGCGAGCAACTGTGCCGTTATCTATATCACCGAGCCAGCCGCAGCGCTGGTCAGTGACACTATCAAAAAATACCGGAGCAGCAGGCTTCCGGCCATCGTTCTTATCCCCGCAGTTGAGGGCAATACAGGCGACGGCATGAGGGCTCTCCACGAGACCGTTGAGAAGGCCGTGGGCTCTGACATACTGAACTAAACCTTTTGGAAAGGAGCTTAGATCTTGAGCAGCATTGGAAATATAGTAAAGATCTCCGGACCCCTTGTAGTTGCTGAGGGCATGAGGGACTCGAATATGTTCGACGTAGTTCGTGTCAGCGACAAGCGCCTTATCGGAGAGATCATCGAGATGCACGGTGACCGTGCGTCCATACAGGTCTATGAGGAGACAGCCGGACTTGGTACAGGCCAATCGGTGGAGTCCACCGGCGAGCCCATGAGCGCTGAGCTTGGCCCCGGGCTCATCGGCAGTATTTACGACGGTATCCAGCGTCCTCTGGACGACATCAGAAGGATCTGCGGAAATAACCTTGCTAGGGGCGTTGAGGTGCCTTCTCTTAAAAGAGAGAAGAAGTGGAGCTTCACTCCCACAGTGAAGGCCGGGGATAAGGTGGAGGCTGGTGATGTCTTCGGAACAGTTCCCGAGACAGACATCGTGCTCCACAAGATCATGGTGCCAAACGGAGTTTCCGGAACAGTAAAGTCCATCAAAGAGGGCGAGTTTTCTGTTGACGAGACAGTGTGCGTCATCGAGACTGAAAACGGCCAGCGTGAGCTGACTATGGCTCAGAAGTGGCCGGTCCGCAGAGGAAGACCCTACAAGAAGAAGCTCTCTCCCAATATGCCCCTGGTAACAGGCCAGCGTGTAGTAGACTGCCTCTTCCCGATCGCAAAGGGCGGTGTCGCAGCGATCCCGGGACCTTTCGGAAGCGGAAAGACTGTAACTCAGCACCAGCTGGCAAAGTGGGCTGAGGCCGACATCATCGTGTATATCGGCTGCGGCGAGCGTGGAAACGAGATGACTGATGTTCTCAACGAATTCCCTGAGCTGATCGACCCCAAGACCGGCAAGTCACTCATGGAGCGCACAGTGCTCATCGCAAACACCTCTGATATGCCTGTTGCAGCCCGTGAGGCCAGCGTTTACACAGGTATCACGATCGCCGAATACTACCGAGATATGGGCTATTCTGTGGCTCTTATGGCGGACTCTACATCACGCTGGGCCGAGGCTCTCCGTGAGATGAGCGGACGTCTTGAGGAAATGCCCGGTGACGAGGGCTACCCCGCTTACCTGGGAAGCCGTCTTGCTCAGTTCTATGAGCGTGCCGGAAGAGTAGTCTCCTGCGGCAAGGAAGGCCGTGAGGGCGCTCTCTCGGTTATCGGAGCAGTTTCGCCTCCCGGAGGAGACATCTCCGAGCCTGTTTCCCAGGCAACTCTCCGTATCGTGAAGGTTTTCTGGGGACTGGACTCAAATCTTGCCTACCAGCGCCACTTCCCGGCAATAAACTGGCTGACCAGCTACTCACTTTACGCAGATTCCCTGGCAGAATGGTACAACAATAACGTTTCAGCTGACTGGATGAAGTACCGCAGCAGGTTCATGCAGATCCTCCATGACGAGGCTGAGCTGAAAGAGATCGTAAAGCTGATCGGTATGGACGCACTCTCCGCAGGCGACCGTCTGAAAATGGAGACCGCACGCTCTATCCGTGAGGACTTCCTCCACCAGCTGGCCTTCCATGAGGTTGACACTTACACCAGCCTAAAAAAGCAGCTTTACATGATGAAGCTGATCTTGGGATTCAATGACGAGGCTGCAAATGCGATCGAAAAGGGCGCCGACATCGAGGCTGTTGCTGAGCTGCCTGTAAGAGAGAAGATCGGCCGTTTCAAGTATGTTGAGGAAAACAGGACCGATGAGGAGTTCGGTCATATCAGGACAGAGATCTCTGCCGAGCTCGCTGAGCTTCTGAATAAGGAGGAAGACTGATGCCAAGAGAATACAGGACAATTGAAGAAGCAGCAGGACCTCTGCTGCTGGTCAAGGACGTGGAGAACGTGACCTACGGCGAGCTGGCTGAGATCAGGCTTGCCAACGGCGAAAAGCGCCGCTGCCGTGTCCTTGAGATCGACGGCACCAACGCTCTGGTGCAGCTTTTTGAGAACGCTGCCGGTATCAATCTGAAGGACAGCGCAGTTGTTTTCTCCGGCCACCAGATGGAGCTGGGAGTTTCTGAGGATATGCTGGGGCGAGTTTTCGACGGTCTGGGCAGACCTATCGACGACGGCCCTGAGATCATCCCGGAGATGAGACTGGACGTAAACGGCCTCCCCATGAACCCTGTTGCAAGAAAGTACCCTCAGGAGTTCATCCAGACCGGTGTTTCGGCTATCGACGGACTTAACACTCTGGTAAGAGGCCAGAAGCTGCCGATCTTCTCCGCCAGTGGTCTGCCTCATGCACAGCTCGCTGCACAGATCGCACGTCAGGCCAAGGTGCTTGGCGACAACGAGCAGTTCGCCGTTGTTTTCGCAGCAATGGGCATCACCTTCGAGGAGTCTGAATACTTTGTTCAGAGCTTCAAGGAGACCGGCGCTCTTGACAGAACAGTGCTTTTTGTAAACCTTGCCAACGACTCAGCTATCGAGCGTCTTGCCACTCCGAAAATGGCTCTGACCGCTGCTGAGTACCTGGCCTTTGAGAAGGGTATGCACGTTCTGGTAATACTCACCGACATCACCAACTACGCCGACGCTCTCCGTGAGGTATCAGCTGCAAGAAAGGAAGTTCCCGGAAGGCGAGGCTATCCCGGATATATGTACACCGACCTTGCTTCGCTTTATGAGCGTGCAGGCCGTCAGGACGGCAAGGAGGGCTCGATCACCATGATCCCGATCCTCACCATGCCCGAGGACGACAAGACCCACCCGATCCCAGACCTTACCGGCTACATCACTGAGGGGCAGATCATCCTCTCACGTGAGCTCTACAGAAAGGGCATAAATCCGCCGGTGGACGTACTTCCGTCCCTTTCACGTCTGAAGGACAAGGGTATCGGCAAGGGCAAGACCCGTGCAGATCACTCCGACACCATGAATCAGCTCTTCTCCGCCTACGCAAGAGGAAAGGATGCAAAGGAGCTCATGGTAGTTCTGGGCGAGGCCGCACTTACTCCCACCGACCTGATCTACGCTAAATTCGCAGACGAGTTCGAGCGCAGGTACGTTTCTCAGGGGTTCGACAACGACCGCAGCATCGAGGAGACTCTCTCCATTGGCTGGGAGCTGCTCCACCTTCTGCCAAGAAGCGAGCTCAGACGTATCCGTGAGGAATACCTGAGCCAGTATTACGACACGCAGGACTGAGGTGAGCGCTTATGGCAAGACTTAACGTCAACCC
This sequence comes from Ruminococcus flavefaciens, assembly GCA_902760805.1. Taxonomy (GTDB): domain Bacteria; phylum Bacillota; class Clostridia; order Oscillospirales; family Ruminococcaceae; genus Ruminococcus. The sequence goes on from CACWHY010000001.1 coordinate 151,446, forward strand.
CACAAGAATGGAGCTGAGCAAGCTCAAGAAGAAGCTGGTCTCGGCACAGAGGGGACACAAGCTGCTGAAGGATAAGCGTGATGAGCTCATGAGACAGTTCATGGGACTGATCAAGGAGAACAGACAGCTCCGCACAGAGGTGGAGGCTGCGATCTCAGAGGCAGGAAAATACATGGCCGTTGCAGGCTCTGTCATGCAGAAGGAAGTGCTTGAGACTGCCCTTATGATGCCGAAGCAGGAGGTCGAGCTGGAGGTAGGGGAGAAGAACGTGATGAGCGTGTATATCCCGGTCTTCAGCCCGAAATTCAAGACCGGCGACAGCAGCGGCGTCTACTCCTATGGTACTGCCTTCACTTCCACAGACCTGGACGGCGCAGTAAGCGCCCTCAGCGAGGTGTTCCCGAAAATGATCCGCCTTGCAGAGATCGAGAAGGCCTGTCAGCTGATGGCGGACGAGATCGAGAAGACCCGCCGCCGTGTAAATGCCCTTGAGCACATCATGATCCCCGACTATCAGGAGACCATAAAATTCATCACCATGAAGCTCTCGGAAAACGAGCGCAGCACCACGACCTCGCTCATGAAGGTCAAGGACATGGTTTTGAATAAAAATCATAATTTTTCATAAAAAGTTTGCAGACATCCATTTCGTGATGTCTGCTTTTTTCTTGACTTGCAATTACGCCGGTGCTATAATAAAGATAGCGGATCCTACCCATTTTTCCGCAAGTTTTTCCAGGAGGTCATCGTAATGAAAATCAGCCGTATCATTGCCGCAGCCCTATCTTTCTCGATCGCCTGCGGAGTATTTCCTGTTTACAATAATAGCACACCGAGCTTTTCGATAACAGCAAGTGCAGCAAGCACCACTATCGGCTCGCTGACATTCTCTGTATACTCAGACCACGCAGTCGTTACTGGCTACGATAAGTCTGAGGCCGACATCGTTATCCCCGACACAGTTGAGGGAGTCCCGGTAACGGAGATCGGCCGGAGCGTTTTCATGAACTGCTCCGATGCCGCATCTATCACCATGCCTGACAGTATCACCTCTATCGGCGACTACGCATTCTGGCAGTGCAGCAATATGGAATTCGGCAAGCTGCCGGCTTCACTCACCTATATCGGAAAGGACGCATTCTACCGCTGCGATAAGCTGATAGATGTTGTGATCCCCGAGGGAGTCACTGAGATCTCAGACAGCGCATTTTACTGGTGCGAGAATCTGCGCTCAGTTGAGATGAGCGACAACGTGACCGTAATTGCAGACCGTGCCTTTATTTACTGCAAAAACCTTGAGACAGTCGATCTCAGCCCAAATATCACAACTATCGGCGGTTATGCCTTCTTCAACTGCATGAAGCTGAAGGAGCTGGTCCTCACCGACAAGATCCAGTCAGTGGGCACAGGAGCCTTTGCTAACTGCTCGGCAAATATAATCGCTGACCGTATCCCGGTGGTGGGCTATCAGTCAAATATCATGCCCACTGAGTATTCCAAGATCGGCAGCTCGGTCAAGTCCTATATCCACCCGGTGGGAGACGGCTTCGAGATAGCTCGTGCTGACGATAATAAGGTTGTGCTGATAGATTCTGCCGATGCTTCGGGCATCAAGGAAAACATAGCTTCGATCAGGTATGAGCTGCCTATCTTCGGCGGAGTTTTCTTCGGCGAAAAATATAATTTCATCGTTTTCGGAGACACCAATTATGAGGAGGACGACCAGCGTGAGGTCTTCCGTGTAGTCAAGTTCTCCAAGGACTGGCAGAGATTGGGGAGTACCTCGGTCTTTGGTGCCAACACCCATATCGCAGTTGACGGCGGAAGTCTTAGAATGGCCGAAAAGGACGGAAATCTCTACGTCTACACCTGCCATACGATGTACGCCTCTGCCCGTGACGGAAGAAACCACCAGGCAAACCTGATGATCATCGTCAACCAGGAGGCTATGGTGGGCGCTGTCAATGACAACAACTACGCCAGCCACTCCTTCGACCAGTTCGTTCGCTCGGACGACAGCGGAGTTTACTTCGCAGACCTGGGCGACGCCTATCCGAGAACAGTTGTCCTTCACAACGACAAGAGGAAGGAGCTGGACGCTATCACGATCCAGGGAACTATCGGCGACAACAGCACTGGAGTAACTCTGGGCGGACTTGAGCTTTCCCAGGATAATATCCTTCTTGCCGGAAACACAGTTGACCAGTCAGATCCGGCGACCTACGACTACAACGGCCAGAGAAATATCTTCATCTCAGTTTCGGATAAGGGGCTGAACACTACTTCGTGCAAATTCCTCACTAGCTATACTGGGAGCGAGAATATCCGCCCCCTCACTCCACAGCTGGTGAAGGCCGATAACGAATGCTTCTATATGCTCTGGGAGGAGCTGGACACCTCGACCCAGGAGATCTCCACATATCTTGTAAAGCTGGACGGCAGCGGAAACACTCTTTCCGGACCCGTACAGCTCTCCGGCACATGGCTGCTTTCTGACTGTCAGCCAATTTACTGCAGCGACGGCATCATCACCTGGTACACTGTTGCTGAGAGCGGAAGTGAGCCTGTGCTCTACCGCCTTGACCCGAAGGAGCAGCTGGATCCTACATTCCAGCCCCCCGTTACGACGACCGTCCCTGTGACGACTCTTCCTCAGAGCACCACCACGGCGGCCGGCTCTGTTCCTGTGACAACTACTGTGACAACTCCCGTTCTCAGAGAGCGCCATGTGGAGTATTCCTTCGGCGAACTTGACATGGAGAAGGGCGAGCGTGCGCAGATCCTTGTCACGAAGCCTGATGGTCAGGTGAAGTCCATGGAGCTTTCTTACGTTACGGAAAACGGCGATACAGTGACCGTTCCCCTATATCCTGACGAGAGCGGAGACTTCCTGGGCGGCGACAGCAGGACCTTTACCTTCACCGCCGAGAGCGCTCTGGATGAGGTCACTTTCACAATTGTCTTCACCGGAGAGCTGCCGGAATTCGACTTCGAGTTCCTGCCTCCCGAGACCACATCTCCCACAAAGCGTACTCCCGGAGATGCCAACGGTGACGGCCATGTGAACTTGAACGATGCGGTGGCTATCCTGCAATTTGTAGCTCTTCCTGAAAAGTACAAGCTCAGCGATAAGGGCCTGATCAACGCAGATGTGGACGGCAAGGAAGGGGTCAACGGCATGGATGCGCTGTTTATCCAGAAGGTGGACGCAGGTATCGCAGAGCTCCCGGAGGAGTGATCTGTCAGACATCAGGGAAGGACCGAATGTTGAAAATCTACTGTAAATAGGAGTAATAGGATGCTTAACCAGTTTTCAAGAACACAGCTTTTATTCGGTGTTGAGGCCATGGAGCGGCTGGCCGGTTCAAGGGTAGCGGTTTTCGGAGTAGGAGGAGTTGGCGGCTATACCGTTGAGGCTCTTGCCAGATCCGGAGTTGGCGCTATAGACCTGATCGACGACGACAAGGTATGCCTGACAAATATCAACCGCCAGATCATCGCTCTAAAAAGTACGATCGGCAAGTACAAGGTGGACGTGGCTGCGGAGCGTATCCACGACATAAACCCGGACTGCAAGGTGACTGTCTACAAGACCTTTTTCATGCCTGAGACCGCAGATCAGTTCGACTTCAGCCAGTACGACTACGTTGTAGATGCAATAGACACAGTAACGGGAAAGATCGAGATCATCATGCAGGCAAAGGCTGCCGGAGTGCCTGTGATCAGTTCGATGGGCGCCGGTAATAAGCTGGACCCCACCGCCTTTGAGGTAGCTGATATATATAAGACCTCAGTTTGTCCTCTTGCAAAGGTCATGCGGCGTGAGCTGAAGAAAAGAGGCGTGAGAAAACTGAAAGTGGTCTACTCTAAAGAGCAGCCTATAAGACCCTTTGAGGATATGTCTATAAGCTGTCGGCAGCACTGCGTATGTCCTCCCGGAACGAGAAAATGCACCGTGAGAAGGGATATTCCCGGCTCCACGGCCTTTGTCCCGTCGGTGATGGGACTGATCATCGCAGGAGAGGTGATCAAGGATATTGCCCAAATTAAATGAAAATTTTCTGAAATTTTTGTAAAGCTATTGACATTTCCCCTCATATCGGGTATAATTGTAGTACAAAATACACTAAATTTACGAAAGGTGTTGAATATCATGGGAAAATTCGTCATTAAAGCAACTAAGACCGGCTATACCTACAGTCTTAAAGCAGGAAACGGCGAGGTGATCGCAGTGGGCGGCGAGATCTATAATACTCTTGCCAGCGTCAAAAATGGCATCGAGAGCGTTATCAAGAATGCGCCGATCGCCAATCTTGAGGACCAGACTGTTGCGGGATTTGAGGAGCAGAAGCACCCCAAGTTCGAGATCTATAAGGATAAGGCCGGCGAGTTCAGATTCCGCCTGAAGGCCAAAAACGGCGAGATAATCGCAGCCAGTGAAGGCTATGTCAAGAAGGACAGCTGTAAGAAGGGCATCGCCAGCGTAAGGAAGAATTCCGAGAATTCTCCTGTGATCGACCCGGAGCCTCCAAAGGAATAAAATGACAAAAGCCTGAGAGCGGATCACCGTTCTCAGGCTTTTTTTATGCCTTCTTCATTAGAGCAACTGCGTGGGCGGAGATACCCAGCTTTTCGCCGGTGAAGCCCAGGTGCTCCTCAGTGGTGGCCTTGACGCTGATCTGGGAGACATCAACTCCGCAGACCTTAGCGATACTTTCACGCATGGCGTTGATGTAAGGTGCCAGCTTTGGTGCCTGTGCAATGACAGTTGCGTCGATATTTCCCACAGTATAGCCTTTTTCTCGGCAAACTCTCACGACTTCAGCCATGAGCACCATGCTGTCTGCGCCCTCGAATTCATCGGCAGTGTCGGGGAAGAGGTGGCCGATGTCGCCCAGCGCCAGAGCTCCCAGCATTGCGTCCATAACAGCGTGTGCCAAAACGTCAGCGTCTGAGTGCCCCAGCAGTCCCACTGTATGGGGGATCTCCACGCCGCCAAGGATCAGCTTTCGGCCTTCTACCAGCTTGTGTACGTCGTATCCGTGTCCTATCCTGAACATTATTTACCTCCTGAGCGGTCGAATTCCAGAAGAGTCTCCGCAAGCCGGATATCCTCGGGAGTTGTGATCTTGATGTTAGTGTAATCCCCGGTGGTCATGTAGACCTTTCCGCCGATAGCCTCGACCAGCTGGCAGTCGTCGGTGAAGTCAAGTCCGTGCTCCAGAGCGAAATCAATGCCCTCGAAGTAAAGGTCACGCTTGAAGATCTGGGGAGTCTGAGTGATATAGAGGGACTTTCTCGGGGGAGTGTCGATGATCAGGCCGCCGTCAACGGTCTTGATCGTATCCTTCACAGGAACTCCAAGAGTTGCGCCTCCAAAGACGGCAGCGTCCTTGATCACCCGGCGGATATGCTCGGGCTTGACAAGGGGGCGAGCGCCGTCGTGGATAGCCACCAGGTTTGATGACTTGCCGATCTGACGGATACCGTTGATCACGCTTTCCTGGCGTGTAGCTCCGCCGGTGGTGCAGGCGGAGAGCTTAGTGATCCCGGCAGCCTGAGCCTCGGTCTGTATTGCCGGTATATCGGCTTCTCTGGCAACGATGACTATCTCGCTTACCTCCTCCACCTGCTCAAAAGCCAGCATTGTGACACCAATGACCAGCCTTTCGCCAAGAGGCATGAGGATCTTGTTCACGCCGCCCATTCTTGTGGAATTTCCGGCGCAGACGATTATTGCTGAAACGTTCTGTTCTGGCATAGCTGCTCCTTTCGTGGATGTCAGTCCAGGCTGAGCTCCACAGGTGAGGTCCTGATGCGGATCTTGGGGAGCTTCTCGATAGTGTAGTAGTAATTGTACAGGCCGTCCTCTATGGAGAGGTCGTTCTCGCCGGTGGCAGGGGGAGCGAAGATCTTCATGGTCAGGTCGGCGGGACCGTCAAGAGGCTTCTCGAAGAAAGCGCTCATCAGGTCGATAGTTTTGGCTTTTGGGGACTTATAGAACCACATTCCGTTCAGCTCGATCATCAGGTTTGAGTCGTCGTCGAAGACCAGCTCACAGAAGTGGGGATCTTTCTCGAAATGCAGTGGAACAGCTAGTCCCTCAGCGTCCTCGGAGCTGCCCCAGCGAAGCGTTATGGGAAGGGTGGTGTCCTCGCCGATGGTCATTGAGGGCAAAAACCACTCATCGTGGATGATCTCCTTGTAGGTCTTCATAACAGGCTGCTCGATACCCACATTCTGATTGTTGGGGTCCTCGATCTCCAGACCAAGGCGGCCTCTGTCACGGAACTGATAGAAGGTGAAGCCGGTGAACCAGTCCGCCTTTTCTTCCTTGAGGATGTCGCAGAACATCTTCACCATTTCGGCCTGCTCATAGGCACCTGTGACATCGCCGTCTGAGTTGAACTCGCTCATGATCATAGGCTTGACCTTGCCGCCGTTGATGAACTTAAAGCGCTCGAAGCTGAGCTTGGTGTGTTCGTAGGTCTCACGGACGGATCCACGTTTGTGGGTGTTTCCGCCGGTCTCGGCCACGTCATAGGGCCAGCCCCAGTGCAGGGACATATACTTGTCAACTGACCAGATATCGGTCTCCTTAACGGCCTGAGAGAACTCCTTCTCCTTCTCGATCTCAGGGCCGTTCTGGGGATTTTCCACGCCGCCGATGCACAGGATAGTCTGTACATTGGGAGCGTTCTCCTTGATCACTCTGGAGGCACGGCAGTAGAAGTCAGCCACCTCCTGATATGTAGCACGCTTGTTGAAGGAAAACCAGTTTCCTGTAGCCTCATGGTTGATACGCAGCAGGACTCTTCCGAAGGGGCGCAGGTCCTGACCGATAGCTGCAAGCATCTCGTCTGAAACGGCAGGATCGATAGTGAGGGTGAGGGTAACGTCCTGACCGTGTCTGCGGATATCTCTCATGAATGTGAAGGGCTCGCCGTCAGTGCTTCCGCCGATACCGCCCTTGTAGGTGAAATAGTCATCGTATGGGTAGTCCCACTGGAAGGAGACATCAGCGTCCTTCATGGCCTCTGAGATCCTTGCCGGCCACTGCTCGTCCAAGGGGTAGTAGCAGTACATCAGGCTGATGCTTCGGTGGGGCCTTCCCAGCTTGCGGAGGATATAATCCTGATCCACATATTCGCCACGCTCGCTGCCGTCGCCCAGATCGACAGCACACTTGGCCTTGCCCATAGTTATCTTAAACAGCTTGTCCATAGTTTGTTTCCTTTCGGTTTTATTGACCGGAATGCCAGCCGGTCAAAAGATCGTATACAATTCAATTATACTATGGAAGCGCCCTAATGTCAAGAAAAACAGCTGTTTTACAGAAGATCCTGCTCCGGCCTTGAGAGAGCCATGTGGCAGCGGCTCCAAAGCTGTCCCCTGAAATGGAAGGCGTTGGTATCGGTGCCTGTCAGGCAAAAGCCTGCCTTCTGATAGCACCTTAATGCAGCGGGATTTTCCGCAAAAACGCAGAGCTGCAGAGTACGGACTCTAGGATCTTGGAAGGCAAGCTCTGCGGCCAGCCTGATCATTTCTCTGCCCACGCCCTTGCCACGGATAGCGGAGTCAACGATGACGAATTTCAGCATGGCAGAGCCGGTGTCAGGACTTGACGAAAGTACGAAAAAGCCCACGGCTCTTCCTTGTTCATCCTGAGCCATATAGGGCAGGTCACCGGTGTTTTTCCGGTGTTCCTCCAGCACAGAAAGAAAGTCGTTTCGCTCCAAGGGAAAGCTAAATCTTCCTCCGCACCACATGGCGTGTTCCCGGTCTGACCGGATCCAGCCTGCGATCGGGGAGAAGTCTGTTTCGCAGTTGAGCTTTCGCAGTATCATGGTGATCCCTCCTAAATAAAAGATCACTTATATGATAGCATAAAAGAAGGGGAACTGCCTGTTGTTCACAGAAATTTTACAATTCTCCCTGCTCCAAATACCCGGCAGTTTTTTTCTCACAAAGAAAGGCCTCCCATTTTCGGGAGGCCTTCTCATTTAAGGAGGTCAGAACCTAGACTCGGGAAGAGTGATAAGTCCTGCGTCGAATTTTTGGATCGAGAGGGCGTCCTTTCCGGAGACCTCCCAATTGCCTCTCTCGAAAACATCGGCATTGATCTTGCCCTGGTCAGTGAGAGGGTATTTTGTGGAGAGAGCGATGTTCTGGAGGATCGCAACAGCGTCGTTGAGGTTGACCTTTCCGTCAACGTTTGCATCACCAACGATACCGCCGTTCTCGAAGAGGGTCCCCTCGGGAGCTTCACCGGGCTGGTCTGGCTCGCTGGTGGGCTGAACAGGCGGCTCAGAGGGATCCTGAGAGTCGGCCTTAACGAATACAGTGTAGTTCACAACGCTTGTGGCTGTGCCGTTACCGCCAAGCTCTACAGCTTCTCCGGCAGAAACCTTCTTCTCGTAGATGTCGAAGATAACGTCGTTGCTGCTCTTGACGGTGAGGGCGGTTTTGGTGTAGGAAGAGAGCCACTCTGGGAGAGAGTTCTGCTCGTTTTCGACTCTGGTGTCCATAGCGATGCAGACCACAGCGTCCTCACCGGCTATGAAGCTGGCCAGCTGTCCTGCTGCTGACTTAGAGTCGCAGGCAGTCCTTATGTACTCGGCTCCCAGGAGCTCCTCAGGGATCTCAGTGTAGGTCACCTCACGGTCCCCAAAGACCATATCTCCAACAGCCACAGACTCTGCAAGCTGCCAGCCTGATGAGTGGGCATTATCGGTAACGTCAAGGCTCTTTACCAGTCTGCCGCTGGCAGGAGCAGCCTTTCCGAAAACGCTGTAGTTGACAACTGAGCCGGTAGATGTGCAGTTCTCGCCGAGGATCACCTTTTCTCCGGCGGAGAGCTCTTTCTTGTAGATGACGAAGGAGAGATCGTTGTCGCCGGCAGCGGTCAGAGCTGTCTCCTCCCAGCTTCCCAGCCAAGCAGGAAGACCGGCAGCCTTCACTCTTGAGTCTAGCACAACGAAGGCAGTCATGTCGGCGCCTGCTGTGAATTCCGCCAGATCACCGGCAACATTCTTTGAGTCGCAGGCAGTACGGATAGCCTCCAGGCCGTCAAGCTCAGGGGGAAGAGCAGTGAATGTTGTTTCACGGTCGCCGAAAATGGGGCTTCCGATAGTTTCTGAGGGTGTGATCTGCCAGTAGAGGTAGTTGTAGGTGTCCTTGACAACGGAAGTGTCCTTCACGATCAGGTCCTTGAAAAGAGTTCCGCTGATCGGAGGGATCTTGATGGAGAGGATCCACTTCTGGTCGTCGCTGCCGTTGCAGCTCCACTGAACAACGTTTGCGCCGATCTCTGTGGAGCCTGCTGTTACGCCCAGACAGCTCTCATCAGCAGTTGCCTTAGTGCAGATCGTATATGAGCCGTCGCCGTTGTCTACCAGCTTGAAGAGCTGAGCGTCACTGGCAGTATCGCCCCAAACGCCGATATTCGTGCCGTTTTCGGTCTTTCCGTAGTCCAGATCCAGCAGGTAGGTCCTGCCGTCCCCGGCCTCAGAGTAGATCCTGTAGTAGCCGCTTCCTGCGCTTTCAAATGTCCAGATCTGCTCCTGAGAGCCCTGCTGTACATTCGTGCCGTTTGCAACAGTCTCATCAGCGGTGTTCAGGAACAATCCGCTGTTTTTGTTCTTTATAGTGTATTTGTGAGCGGTGTCGATAGAGGCTCCGGGCTTGCCGAAGGAAGCAGTTGAGCCGTTCACAGTGCAGCCTGTAGGCCTTGCTGGAAGATCATAGCCGGTCCCCATGAAGTAGCTGGTATGGGGAGGCTGATTGTAGGCGGTCTGCTGAGAGGATACCTGCATACGATACTGAGCATCGTGCATGAGAGTTGTGATGCGGTAGTCGGTATCATAGGGAGTGCAGTAGATGCGCACAGACTTGTGGTTTGCAGCTCTAACGATGAGCTCTTCACGCCAGTCTCCGAAAATATCCGCAGAAAGGCATGGCGTTCCCTTAGTGGTGTTGCAGGTGTAGTAACCGTCAGTGGTGAGTATCGTTGTGAGAGTGCCATTTTCGTTCATCTTTGAGATAGTAGCAGGGGAATCCGTATAGCCGTCCAGGATCTCACGCTCAAGGTCGCCGTCCCAATAGCTGAGGAAGTTTATAGCCGGTCTGCGGCATGAGAGGGTATTGCCCTTTGTGTCCACAACGGGAGTGGAGTTGTCGGAGAGCTTGTTGCCCCAGCACTCAGCGCCGGGATTTTGCGCCCAAACATTGTCCGCACAGCAGCGCCCGGTGTCGCCTGCACCGTTCTGGTGGTAGAGGATCTTCTTCTGGTCAAGGTCAAGGAGGGAAACTCCGTAGCCGGAAGCGCTTTCCTCATGGCAGATCCAGGCCTCCAGACCGGAATTTGTGGGGTCCAGGTCGCCGACGTGCATAGCGTCGCCGTGGCCTTGACCGGTGGTGTAGTAGAGAGTTCCGTTGTCGTCGATGACAGAGGCACCGGTAACGATCTCCTGCTTGCCGTCGCCGTCAACATCAGCAGGCATACTGTTGTGGTTTCCGCAGCCATAACCGGCAGCGCTTGTGCTTGTGCCCGTGTCGAAGATCCACAGCTTTTTCAGCTTTTTGTTCTCCACAGCCCAAGCAGTGGCGGTCATTCTTCCGTAGTAGCCTCTTCCGGAGACAACACATGGATGAACGCCGTCCAGATAAGCAACAGTTCCCCAGAAGCGGTCCACACGGTTGAACTTGTCGGAGCTCTTGCCCCAAGCGGTAGTGGTGCCTCTGCCCACCTCGAAATCCACTGTGTCAAGAGCTGCTCCGGTCTCACCGTCAAAGAGGGTGTAATACTCGGGACCGGTTATGATCAGGCCGTCGGAGTTGCGGTAAACGGTGTCAGTGCCTATGCGCTTTCCTGTGCCGTCAACAGTTCCGTCGGCGGTCTTGCAGGTCATCTCGCACTTGCCGTCCAGGTCGAAGTCTGCAACGTAGAATTGGGTATAATGGGCGCCGGCACGGATATTCCAGCCCAGGTCGATACGCCAGAGCCTTGTTCCGTCAAGGCGAAGACAGTCGATATAGACCTTATCGGTCTTGCCCTTCTGGGAGTTGTCCTTGGAGTTGGAGGGATCCCATTTCAGGAACAGCTCATACTGACCGTCACCGTCAACATCTCCCACGGACATATCGTTAGGGGAGTAGGTCACTCCGGAGGCAGTAGGGGGCTCCAGAGGCAAGTCAAAATAAGTGTTGTTGGAGATCAGCTTGCAGGTCTCTGAGCCCACAATTGTTCCCCCGGAGAGGGTGTCCACACGGTAATTGGAGGAGGCGCTTCCGCCGGCGTCAAGAAAGCAGGTGGAGTCTCCTGCATTGCTTGTGTAGATGAGATTTCCGTCCCTGTAGAGCTTGTAGACGGCGTTGTCGTCGTCATTTGCCAGATATCGCCAGCTCACCAGCATACCGCTGCCGGTATTGACTGCGGAGATGCCCCTGTCAAGGTACTCCAGCACCATTCCTGAGCCAGCAGCATCTGAGGTCAGTCCGCTGAGAGGAGCGGCAGCCAGATTGCTCCCGGCAACAGCAGCTGCTGAGAGGGCAGCCGCAGCACGTTTGAAAAAACTATTCATGCACATCATTCCTTCCCGCCGGTGAGGGTACCGGCATTCCTCAGACAAATAAAAATATTTATCCGTTCATCATTTATATACAATTATAATTATACTTAAATTTTCTTGTAAAACAATGGGAAATACTATCCGATCCCGAAAATCATTTTGCACTGAGCGAAATGATATGTGTACGATAGTGCGGCGGAGAGCTGTACGGAAGAGTATAATGCATAATAGCGGCGGCGATCTCAGGTTGTATATTGTTAAATAATATTGTATAATAAAATTAGAAAAGTGCGAGAGTTTTTTGAGTTTATTACGACTAAGTTTATGAAAGCAAATCTCTTTCAGAAAGGAGCTGCTATATGGACAACGGTGCAAGTAGCTACCGCCGTTTCCTAGACGGGGATGATGCCGCACTGAATGAGCTCATTCGCTCATACAGTGACGGACTCACCCTGTACATAAACAGCATTACCAGGAATATTTGTATTGCTGAGGAGCTTACTGAGGAGGTCTTCGTGGAGCTTTGCGTGAAACGCCCAAGGTTTTCCGGGAAGAGCACCTTCAAGACATGGCTGTTTGCGATAGCTAGGCATACAGCCATTGACTGGCTCCGAAAAGCGGAAAAGAACAGGCTTGTTCCCATTGACGACTATTACAACATGGCCGACAAGGAGGACATTGAGCGGGAATACCTGAAAACTGAGCAAAAGGCGCAGCTCCACAAGGCGCTGGATCGGATAAATCCGGATCATGCTCAGGTGCTGTATCTTGTGTATTTCGAGAATTTTTCGAATTCCGAAACGGCTGACATAATGAAAAAGAGCAACAGACAGATCGAGAACCTCCTCTACAGGGCGAAGCAGTCACTTAAAGAGGAACTGAGAAGGGAGGGATTTGTCTATGAGGAATTATGATGAGATCGCCGCAAGAGTCCGCCAAAAGGCCGAGGAGCGTCTTGCGGAGAAAAAACGCCGCCGCATGATCATTTGGAGAAGCGGAGTGGGTACATTCATCGGCGCTGCTGTGATAGTGGGAGTCATTGCGCTTTCCGGGAATATCCTTTCCAGCGCACCCGACCGCAGGGGCAGTGAGAACTCCAGCGAAATGCTGGTTACAGAGGCCACATTGCCTCAGGAGACAGATCTTCCCCAGCAGACAACTGTGACCGCCCCTTCAGAGACAACTGCTGTACAAACAGAGCAGACTGCGACAGTTACTGCGGATACAGCCCAGACTACATCTCTGCAAAACAGGACAGAGGCTGTTTCCACCAAAGAACAGGCTAAGACTGAGGCAGTCCGGACGACTAGGGCGCCGGCCAAGACTACGGCAGTCCGCACGACCAGAGTTCCGGCCAAAACTACGGCTGTCCGCACAACGAAGGCTCCGGCCAAAACAACAGCTGCTCCTCGGACAACGAGAGTCATCTCGACTGAGGCTCCCCGGACAACGATGATCTATTCAACACAGACCGTTCAGCCTCCGCAGCCTTCCACTACCACACCGCCCAGGACGCTTACTCCATGGCTCACTACAGAGCTGCCTTGGGGTGTGCTGGTCACAACTGAGCCGGCCTGGACGATGGATGCTGCCACCACGACAACAACAACTACTACTACGACCACCACCCAGCTCCCCGAAGGAGATGGAGGCTCCGGGGAAACTCACACTACTCCAAGTCCGCTGGCTGTTCCGGAGCCCATGCCCTTCCGCAGAGAGCTGCTGGCTCCATACGAAACGAGGCTTTTGGCTCTGCCGGAACGCTTCCGAAGATAAAATCCACGATCGATACTCATAAAAATAGGCGCCCTCTCCGGAGGGCGCCCACTTTTTGTCCGTGCGTTGATTTTTTTGTCAGGGTCTGGTATAATGGTTAATAGAGAAATACTTATTATAAGGAGTGATGACCTATGTTCCCTTATGTTATTCTTATATGTGGAATCGTTCTATGTTGTTTCGTTTTAGTTACATACTTTAGCAGTAATAAAAAACGTCTTTCCTCAAAAGATTTTCAAGAACAGAAAAAACGAATGCGTCCGCATTGCTCTGAGGCAGATTACCTCGCATTTATGGAGTTTTTGTTCAAATATCCTGGCGGATATAGGCGGAGAAATCGTGACGGAAGCATCTATTGCGATTACCTTGGGAAGGAAAAAGGCGATTTAAAGGGGATTTTTTTTAATATAATCATCCCGAATCCAAATCTGCATACTTATCAGAAAGAGGAGTTCCGTCAATTTGCACGTTCAATTGGTGTAACAGGCATTGATCAGCGTCCGGATTACGAAACACGAGATAGTGTGCTCAAAAACCGTGAAACTGATCTTGATCAGTTTGCCAGAAAAGAGGTAGGCAATATCGGCGAGCAGATCGTGCGAGATCATCTTAAAGAACTTGAAACATATCAATACGCTGTCATTAACGGTGCCAAACTAAGCTTAAATGGCGAGGTTAGGGAGTACGATCACATTGTTGTTGGCCGAGGAGGAGTTTTTGTGGTGGAAACGAAGGCTTTCGGTATGACAAATGGCCGTCCAAAAAAGGCTGCTCTGTTCATTGATCCCGGTGACAAATGGATCTTGCGCAAAAACAATATCAATCATGATCTGACTTCACCGACAGAACAGATCAAAGCTGAAGCCGAACATCTTTCAGCCGTAATTGGAACGTATATGTTTCCGGTACATTCGATTGTTGCACTTAGCAATCAAGAACTATTCATAAAGCAAAACATATCCTTGCCATATCAGGTCGTTAGAGCAGATCATTTGATTGAAACAATACGTTCAAATAACGACCGTTTGAATGACAGCGATGTAGCTGCTATTGTCCATTCAATTGATGAAAGCAGGATAAATTGAGGTGTGTTAATGATAAAAGTTATGTTCGTCTGCCACGGCAACATCTGCCGCTCGCCCATGGCAGAGTTCGTCATGAAAAAGCTGGCGGCCGAGAGCGGCCTGGAGGAGATCTTCATCGCCTCCTGTGCAACAAGCACGGAGGAGCTGGGCAACCCGGTCTATCCGCCGGCGAGAGCGGAGCTGGCAAAGCACGGTATCGGCTGCTCCGGAAAGACAGCTGTTCAGCTGAAAAAGTCAGACTACGGCAGCTATGATCTGTTCGTGGGAATGGATACTGCCAATATCCGAAATATGCACAGGATCTTCGGCACTGACCCTGATGAGAAGATCTGTAAGCTGATGACCTTTTCCGGACGGAGCGATGATGTTTCCGACCCGTGGTACACAAGGGATTTTGCCCGGTGCTATGCGGATATAGAGGAGGGCTGCCGGGGACTTCTCCGGAGCCTTCGTGAGAGGATGTGAGCGGTATTGGCAACATACGCAATGAGCGATATCCACGGAATGTACGGCAAATACATGGAAATGCTCGAGAAGATCGGCTTTTCCGATAAGGATACGCTTTTCGTCCTTGGCGACGTGGTCGACAGGGGCCCTGAGCCTGTGAGGGTCATTCAGGACATGATGAGCCGCCCGAATGTTTTCGGCCTTATGGGAAATCACGACCTTTTTGCCCTGGATATGATGAGCCGGCTGACCAAAGAGATCACCGAGGAGAATTACGATACCGGCATTGATGATGAGCTTCTCCGCCAGCTGAATGCCTGGTACTCAGAGGGCGGAGGGTCCACCATGGACGGCTTCATGAGCCTTGCGCCAAAGGATAGGCTGGATGCGGTGGAGTACCTTCGTGAGTTTTCCCTCTATGAGATAATCGACGTTGGCGACCGCACATTCGTTATGATCCATGCTGGTCTGGGGGGCTATTATCCGGGGAAGAAGCTGAGCCAGTATTCAGCCGAGGAGCTCATCTCGTCACGCTGTGACCCCACCATACGATATTTCGAGGATGATCAGGTCTTTCTTGTGACCGGTCACACGCCGACTCCCACCATTATCGGAGAGCCCAAGATCCTGCGCAGCGGAAACAATTTCCTCATCGACTGCGGAGCCTGCTTTGCCGGCAGACTTGCCTGCCTTCGCCTTGACGACCTTGAGGAGTTCTATATATGAAAAAACGGCCTGAGAGCGCAATTCTCAGGCCGTTTGCTGTTTAGTCGTGGCTGCCGTTGTAGATCCACTTATCGGTATTGAAGAACACGATAGAGGTGCCGCTGCTGTCCATGACCTCATAGAAGCTGTCGCCAACATCATACTTTCCGGCGAAGGTGCCGTCGGGATCGGTGCGGACCTCTCCGTCGGAGAAGGTCAGCGTCCATGAGCCGTCACTCTCCTGGGTGATCTCGGAGATCTTTCTCTCCGAGATAGTCCAGTCGTCACCGGCTAGACCGTATTTCTCCTGAACATAGCTGTCAGTGATTACTGTTTTTCCGCCTGCCACTTTTACCGCAGATGGCTGGATGGAATGAGTAAGGGCAAACCACATAAGGAAGATACCCGTCACGATGAATATGCTTGGGAAGATGATGCCTATGGCAATACCGGAGGGCTTTTTGTCCTCGTCCTGAACATATATGTCGTATGGGTCAGAGGGATCCACGTTGAGGAGCTTTCGCTCGCCCACTGCAATGGGAGCAGCCCCGTGATAGACCTCATTGCCTATGGCCTGGAGGTACTGGCCGTCGTAGTAATATTCGTATACAGGAGTGTTGACAATGGTGCGGTGGTGAGTTTCATGGGTGGATTGGAATGAGCGTATATAGCCGATACATTCGCCCTCCACCTCCTCGCCGAAGCCTCTGGAGGACTTGATGATCCCTGCGATAGTGGACAGCAGGAAGAAGGCTCCTCCCAGCATGAACATTCCTCCGCAGGCACAAATGATGATGTTTGACGAAGCCATGGAGCCCTTATGCTCGGTGGAATACTTGATCAGGATCGGGATCGACATGATCGCAGCTCCGATAAGAGCGATGAAAGCACCGTTTTGGCTCTGTTTCAGGTTGCTTTTTTCAGATGTATAGATCTCCTCAGGCTTTGCGATGATCATGTAAAGGCCGGCCACGAAGAAGATCGACCCGAAAATGAGCACGCAGGCTCCGATGTGGCCGGTGACAGCTGTTATGATGATCGAGAGGAATATCCCGATGAAAATGATCAGGGCAACGGCGGTCTTTATCGGTGAGGTCTTCTCACTTGAGACCGGCTTGAATACGCTGGAGATCAGCGCCTTTTGGAGCTTATCCGCTTCATCCTGTGACATTTCCTGTTCTTTGCTGAAATAATAGTGTTTGGCGTCGGGATCGAATTTCATGATCTGCCTCCATTATCCGGCGGAGCCCGCCTGTAATGAGACTATTATAGCACAGCTTTCAAAAAAAGGCAATAGTCTTGCGATCTGACCGCAGGTGTGGTATAATAGAAGAAACTGACCGATGGTTTTCTAAAGGAGCGCTTTATATGAATATGTTCTTGATACTGACCTTTCTCTTTGCTGTAGGAGGAGTTTCCGGCTGGACGCTGGAGGTCTTCTACAGGCGGTTCATCTCGCAAAAGCACTGGGTCAATCCCGGCTTCCTTACAGGCCCTTGCCTTCCTCTTTACGGAGAGAGCCTGTGTGTCCTCTATCTTCTGGCTCAGCTTGAGAGCCGGATCCCCATAGAGAACACTACTCTTCGGAAGACCGTTCTTTTCATGATAATGGCTGCGGCCATAACCTTGCTGGAATTTGCCGTTGGTATCATAATGATCCGCACAACACACGTTCGGCTGTGGGATTATTCTGACCTCCCGGGCAATGTCCTGGGCGTGATCTGCCCGATGTACTCCTTTTTCTGGATGGTGTTAAGCGCCGCTTACTATTTCCTGATACATCCACATATCCTTGAGGCGCTGGACTGGCTTTCGAGAAATCTGGCATTTTCCTTTGGTATCGGCTTTTTTTACGGGATCTTCGTCCTGGACTTCGTTTATTCTGCTCAGCTCATTATCAAGATCCGCAGGTTTGCTGACGAAAAGCAGATCATTGTGCGGCTTGAGGAGCTCCGTGAGACTATCAACTATGAGCTTTCTCAGCGCAAGCCACGGTTTTTCTTCTCCCTTCGTACAGACCAGCCCTTCCGTGAGGTCATGGAGCACTATCGGGAGCGCTATGAGGAGCTTCGCCGCCGCATAAAGCAGCGGTAAGTCTGCACATTAGCTCTTCCATAGGCCGGTTTCGGGAGACTTTTTTCTGAAAATGTAAAAATCCCTTGATTACTGCGGAAGAAAGTGGTATAATGGAAATAATGTACGCATTTATAACAGATTTTTATAAAACATACTGAAAGGACAGATCTTATGAAAAACGAAAAGGCGTCCGCTGTAGACAGAGGCGGATTTGGTTCAAAGCTAGGCTTCGTCCTGGCAGCAGCAGGCTCTGCTGTCGGACTGGGAAACATCTGGCGTTTCCCATATTTAGCGGCGAAATACGGCGGAGGCATCTTCCTGCTGGTATACATCATACTGGCGGTGACCTTCGGCTTCTCCATGCTGATCACCGAGATCGCACTTGGCCGAAAGACCGGAAAGAGCGTTATCGGTGCCTATAAGGACATCGACAAGAGGTTTGCGCCTCTGGGCTGGATAGCGGCCATGGTGCCGGCGCTGATCCTTCCGTACTACTGCGTTATCGGCGGCTGGGTATTAAAGTACATGATGATGTTCATAACTGGTGAAAGCTCTGAGGCTGCCAATGCGGTATACAGCTCCTCCGGCGGAGATCTGAGCTTCTTTGAGCACTACATAGGCCTTGTGGGACAGCCCACATTCTATTTCATCATATACGTTCTCCTGGGAGCGGTAGTCGTTATGCTGGGAGTTGAGAAGGGTATCGAGAAGGTAAGCAAGTTCCTCATGCCCATGCTCCTGGTGCTGATCATCGGTATCGGTATCTACACCCTCACCCTGGACGGTGCGACAGAGGGACTGAAATACTACATTCTTCCCAATTTCAAGGGATTTACCTTCACGACCTTCATGAAGACAGTGGCCGGAGCAGTTGGCCAGCTATTCTACTCAATGTCTATCGCAATGGGCATCATGGTAACATACGGCTCCTATATGCGAAAGGAGGACTCGCTGGAGGGCTCCGTAAGACAGATCGAGGTCTTTGATACTCTGGTGGCCTTCCTGGCAGGACTTATCATCGTTCCGGCCGTATTCGTATTCTCCGGCGGCGACGCAGCGGCTCTCAACAAGGGACCCGGCCTCATGTTCATCACCCTCCCCAAGGTATTCGACTCAATGCCTGCCGGAACCATTATCGGTATCGCATTCTTCATACTGGTCGCTCTTGCAGCTCTCACATCATCAATTTCACTTATGGAGACCGTAGTTTCGGTCGTTATGGAGAAATTCAACATGAGCCGCATGAAGAGCTGCCTCATCGTTATCGTGATAACTCTTCTTCTGGGAATGCTGTCCGTCCTCGGCTACAGTGCATGGTCAGGAGTTACCATCTTCGATATGCAGTTCCTTGACTTCTTCGACTTCCTGACGAACACTATCATGATGCCGATCGTGGCATTCCTGACCTGTCTACTGATCGGTTATATTGCAAAGGTGAAGTACATTGAGGATGAAGTAGAGGCAAGCGGCCACAAGTTCCGCTCAAAGGTACTGTACAAGGTCATGATCATGGTGATCTGCCCCATTTTCATGATAATGATCCTCATCACGCCATTTGTTACAAATCTCTAAGAAGAAAGCTCCCTGCGGTCTGCGGGGAGTTTTTTTGCGTATAGACACAGCAAAGCCGTACCTAGGGGGGTACGGCTTTGCTGTCTGATTTGGCCCTTACATTAAAGCTTGGAATTATTGACGCTGCGCCGTGATTGTGCAGATAACGGAGCAGTATCTCGCATGAAGTTTTGCTCAGTGTGCCCTGTGTCACACCTTCTGTATAATATTATATTCATAATTTAGTCAAAAACAACCCATAAAACGAACTTTAGGTGGATAAAATACAGGGAAAATAAATGTTTTATCATTAAACAAAAGCAGACCCGAGGGTCTGCTCCTTAGCCCTGAAGAAGAGTTCGATACTGCACAGGAGTCATCCCGGCGATCGAGCTGAACTGTCTCAGGAAGTATTTGCTGTCAAGATAGCCGCATTTTTCTGAGATCTCGATGATACTCATGCTGGTGGTGGCCAGCTGATATTTTGCCTTAGCGATCCTTGCTGCGATGCAGTCCTTGTGGAAGCTGACTCCGAAGCACTGCTTGTATACGCTTCTGAGGTAGCCTGTGCTTCCAAGGAAGCGTGAGTGGAGGGCGTCTGTGTCAAAGGTCTCCTCGGGAGTCTTATAGACCACGTTTCGCATCTCGATCATCTCACGGTAGTGGCTGATCAGGCGCTTGTCAGACATTGCGTTTGCCTTTATATCGGCAGAAGCGCTGCACCTGCTGATGATATCGTCATAGCGGCTGCCGTCACAGCGCTCGGCCACGCACACGAAGGAGTCCATTCCGTAGCGCATAAGGTACTTGTGGTGCTGGATCAGGATAGAGGTCAGAGTGTCTGACAGTACCTCAGGATCTGCGTTGCTCTGAACAAGGCAAACGAAGGTGTGGTCGCTGATCCTGCCGCAGATATCGTGGTTTCCGCATAGCTGACCTACCGCACGGGAGGCATCTATGATAGCCTCGATACGGCTGCTGTTGTCCATATTTGTGATAGAGTCGTCGAAGAGCGCCACCTTCAGCATGATCAGCGAGAGCTGCTTGTCTCCGTGGGGAACAGCCGAACGGTAGGCTTTTTCCATACCGGCGGCGTTGAACATACCCGTCAGGGTGTCACGCTGCTCTGAGAGGTCCTGAACTCTGGTCAGGTACTGGATATCGTTCTTCATTCTGAGGAACTCCAGGCCGTTGGACACGGATTTGATCCAGTTTCTGAAAATATCATCGTAGGTGTCGGGGATATCGTATTTCAGCACAACATGGCCGAACATCCTGTCGCTAAAGAACAGGGGCGTGAAGTAGTAAACAGCCGGGATCTCGCCTTGGGATAGGATCTCGGCGATATCCAGCTTGTCGATGTCCTTGGGAGTTGTATCCAGCCAGGGCATGATCGTGCGGCAGCTGACCACGTTTGACATAGGCGCATCGGTGTCGTACCAGTTGGATGCAAGGCAGATGAAGATGTTGTAAACAGATCTGACGTGCCAGTGGTATTTTCCAAGGATCCCGATGAATTCATTGAGGTTTTGGCTCTGAGTCAGCTCCTGATCCACGGGAGTGAACAGATTCCAGAACTCGAAGTCACGCTTTGTTTTCTCAGCGTCAAGCTCCGCCCTATACTGGGCGTTATCGTGGCCGCAGGGACAGCTGTCTCCGTGGACAAGTATACCTGACGGCGGGATAAAGGGCTCCTCCGGGAGGCCGTTGAGCTTGGCGTGGAGGATCTTCACAGCTGAGACTCCCAGACCCTCACGGTTGCGCTGATATGTGGTCAGAAGGGGAGAGTAAAGGGTCCTTCTGCGTATGTATTCATAGCCAACCACTGTGACCTGCTCAGGTACAGAGATGTTATTCTTAGCAAACTTATCCAGTATGCCATAGGCCATGTAGTCGTTGGCACAGACGATAGCCTGGGGCAGCTTCAGCTCGCCCTTGATGTAGCGCTGAGCCAGCTCCTTGCCTGAGTCCATCCAGAAGGTGCCGTAGAAGATTCTGCTCTCGTCAACAGCGATATTATGCGAGATCAGGGACTTTTTGTAGCCGACGATACGCTTCTGTGAGGCTTCGATCTCAGCATAGCCTGTGAGAAAATCGATCTCAGTGAAGCCGTGCTCCTCGATAAGGTGATCGGTGATCTCCTCCATGTCCTCCTCATCACTGGTATTGATGAAGGTGTAGCCGGGGCGGTCGAATTCCTCCAGATAAGTGCCTACTACGACTACTGGAACGTCCCTAGCTGAGAGGTGTTCTGCGATGATCTTGCGCAGCTCAACGTTGACGAAGGACTCTGCGATGATAACGAAGGAGCTGATATCCTCGGAACGGATCAGCTCGTAGATATGGTTTTCTGTAAAAAGAGACATTTCCATGATGTTTGGATTGAAAACATTGGAAATGACAGCTGTATCATAGCCCAGCTTCTGAGCCTGTCCCACCAAGCCCTTGAGTATCTCACGCTGCTCGATACTGTTTGCCTCGGCCGCTATAACGCCGATCACTGGGCGTTTAAGTTTTGCCATTGGGCACCTCCGAATCCTCATATGGATCAGCCTATCCCCATAGGGCTGATAAAAGATCAATCAAATTAAGAAAATAATAAAAACCCCGTTTTTTTCTATTTATATTATATACAGTAAAATACCTCCTGTCAATATTTTTTGAACAAAAAAAGGTCATTATTTGATCATTTTGTCCACCTTTTCTGTACATTTGCCGTTGACATTAACAAAAAATGAATTTATAATGAATATATCGGAAATGTGCGTTACTCATAATTTTTAGATCAGGAGGTAATTAGATGAGAACTTTCAGAAAACTCAAGTCCGCTGCTGCCGGACTTATCGCCGGTGCAATGCTGGCAACAACATTCTCTGCTGTTCCTGCTCAGCCCATTGAGGCAGACGCAGCCAGCACTTGTACGATCAATACCAACAAGCTGTATCAGTCGATCGACGGTTTCGGCGGTATAAATCACCCTGAGTGGTACGGCGACCTTACTGATGCCGACAGACAGCTCGCTTTCGGAAACGGCGAAGGACAGCTGGGCTGTACTATCCTTCGTATTTTCGTAAACCCTGACAGCAGCCAGTGGAGCAAGGCTCTTCCGACTGCTCAGTATGCTTCCAAGAGAGGCATCACGGTCTTTGCATCACCATGGGAGCCGCCGGCAAATCTCGCTGAGAACGGCTCTGCTTACGGCGGTAAGCTCCATCTTCCCAAGAAGAATTACGCCGCTTATGCCAATCACCTTAATAACTTCGGTACATATATGAAGAACAACGGCGTTGATCTCTATAGCGTTTCAGTTCAGAATGAGCCTGACTACGCCAAGGAGTGGACAGCATGGACGCCGGACGAGACTACCGACTTTATCGCTAACTATGGCGACAGGATCACAAGCACAAGACTTATGTCTCCTGAATCCTTCCAGTATGGCGCATGGGGCAACGGTAAGGACTACTACACAAAGATCCTTAATAACCCCAAGGCTTTTGCAAATTGTGACATATTCGGAACTCACTTCTATGGCACACCCAGAAGCAAGATGGACTTCCCGGAGCTTGAAAGCTGCGGCAAGAAGCTCTGGATGACTGAGGTATATGTTCCGAACAGCGATGTTGATGCTAATAAGTGGCCTGATAACCTTGAGCAGGCTGTAAGTATCCACGATGCTCTTGTTGTTGGCGGTATGCAGGCTTACGTTGTATGGCCCCTCCGCCGTAATTACAGTATCATCTATGAGTCAACACACAGCGTTTCAAAGCGTGGATATATTTTCGGACAGTTCTCAAAGTACATTCGTCCCGGCGACTACCGTATCGATGCTACTGAGTCTCCCGATACTAATATCCTCATTTCTGCATACAAGCACAGTGATACTCAGATCGAGATCGTTGCTATCAACAAGGGTACAACAGAGCTCAATCAGGTATTCGATATAAGCGGCAGAACTATCACTAATGTTGACCGCTACAGAACATCAGGAAGCGAGAACCATGCTGCTACAAAGAATATGAACGCAAGCGGTTCAGGCTTTAATGCACAGCTCCCTGCACAGAGCGTTTCGACCTTCATCGTAACTCTGGAGAGCGACGGCAAGGACGTTCCTGATAACCCTGATGGACCTGTTGTGAAGGAGCCAATAGAGCCTGATGCAAACGGCTACTACTACCATGATACCTTCGAGGGCGGTACATTCGATTGGACCGGCCGTGGAGCAGCTGACGTTCTCACCAGCGGCAGAACTCCCTACGCTGACACAGAGGCTCTTCTTGCTCAGAACAGAGAAAGCGCTTGGCACGGTGCCCAGAAGGCTCTTGACACGACTACGTTCAAGGCCGGCCAGGAGTACAGCTTCAGCGTAAACGTTACCTACCTTGACAGCGAAGCTGCAAGCCAGGAATTCCTCCTGTCCATGCAGTATACAGACTCTGCCGGCGAGCTGAAGTACACTCACATCGCTTCAGCCACAGCAGTAAAGGGCAATTACGTCCAGCTTGCAAATACCAATTTCAAGATCCCCGATGGAGCTACAAATCCCATTATCTACGTTGAGTCAGCAGAAGGCACCGATAATTTCTACATCGACGAGGCTATCGTTGCAGTTGCCGGCACAAAGATCGATGGGCCTGCTGAGATCTCCTACATCTTAGGCGACATCACAGGCGACGGCAAGATCAATACCTTCGATGTTATCGCAGCAAGACAGGGCATTGGCGACGGTCTCTCCGGCGCAGCAGCTCTGGCAGCTGACGTTGACCAGAACGGCTCATTCACTATCGCAGACGCAGTCCAGATCCAGCAGTATGTTCTGGGCAGGAGAACAGAGTTCTCCGACTCTGCCAGTAGTGGCTCAGACGTAACACCCGGAAACGACGAGCCTCAGGGAGAGAAGACCTCCCTCACAATGGCTGAGTACACTCAGAAATACGCATCAAATATCGTTGAGAACGAGCCTCAGAGCTCCTGGGAGGAGAAGAGCGGCGTTCAGTACGGAACAGTAAAGGGCGGCACATACTACTCTACCACCTGCAAGCGCAATAAGAAGTACAACATCCTTCTCCCTGCAAACTACAGCGAGAACAAGAAGTATCCTGTTCTCTACGTTATGCACGGCTACTGGGAAGATCAGGACAGAATGATCTTCAACGGTAACAACGGAAACAAAATGGTAACTCGCCAGATCATCGGCAATGCCATCGCTGAGGGCGCTGCTGAGGACATGATCGTGGTTTTCCCCTACATCTATTCCAGCGAAACACAGGACGCTTGCTCCGGAATGGACGACGCAAATAACGCAGCCTATGACAACTTCATCAACGACCTGACCAAGGACCTTATGCCTCACATCGAGAGCACCTACAGCGTCAAGACAGGTCCCGACAACACCGCTATCACAGGCTTCTCAATGGGCGGAAGAGAGTCTCTCCTCATCGGTATGCAGAGATCTGATCTTTTCGGCTACATCGGAACTATCTGTGCAGCTCCCGGCGCAACAGGCGCATTCAAGTGGGACAGCGGCAAGGAGCCTCACCTGGTGTTCATGACAGCCGGCGGCAATGACCAGACTGTTTACAGCACCCCCGAGGGCTACCACAATAACTTCACCACTAACGGTGTTCCTCACGTTTGGCACTATGTTCAGAATGGCTACCACGGCGACAATTGTATCCGTGCTCATCTTTACAACTTTGTAAGAGCAATCTTCAAAGCATAATAATGCCCCTCTCTGAAAAAATTATATAAGGAAATGCAGCTGTGATCTTCCCTGTCACAGCTGCATTTTTCTGTTTTGGTAAACTTGTCAGCAAAGTGATCATTAGGCGGCGATAATAGCAATATAATGATATCTGGGAGATCAAATCATTCATAATGTACACCTTTTCTGCGTTTTATGAGTTGTAAAAATGTGACGAAAATCGTATGATGTTATTAACAGATATTGAACACAGGGAATAAGGAGGATAAAATTATGACAAATTTCAAACGGGCTGCTGCGGGAGCCCTTGCATCAGCACTTGTTCTCACTAGTGCAGCTGCATTTCCGCAGAAAACAGGGAATTTTGCAATGGAGGCAACCGCTGCTTCCTCTGTGAACAACCCGATCATCTGGTCAGATGTGCCTGATGATGACGTCATTCGTGTAGGCGACACCTACTACATGGTCAGTACCACCATGTTCTTCAGTCCCGGAGCTCCGATCATGAAGTCCAACGACCTGGTGAACTGGGAGATCTGCAATTACGTTTACGACACCATGGCAAACGGCGATGTGCAGAATTTGACCAACGGCAAGCATGATTACGCTCACGGTCAGTGGGCAGCCAGCCTGCGCTATCACGACGGTATGTACTACGTTTTCTTCGGAAGCTACGGCACCGGAAAGTCCTACATCTACAAAACTGACGACATCGAGAACGGCACCTGGACTCGCAGTGAGATCAACGGTATGTACCACGACGCTTCCATCCTCTTCGACGACGACGGCCGAAACTACCTGGTCTACGGCGGCGGTGAGATCAAGATCAAGGAGCTGAATTCAGAGATGACCGGATTTAAGTCCGGCGGCGTGGACAAGACCCTGTTCAAGACCAACATCTCCGGTTACGTTGCCGGTGAGGGCTCGCACATCCAGAAGATCGGCGACTACTACTACATTTTCATCATCGCTTGGCCCAGCGGAAGCGGTCGTACTGAGTATGTTTACCGTTCAAAGGATCTGCTGGGCACCTACGAGAGCAAGGCTATCCTCAGCTCCGGCGTTGGAAGCTACGGAAGCGGTGCAGCTCAGGGCGGTATCGTGGATACTCCTGACGGCAAGTGGTACGGAATGGTGTTCCAGGATCACGGCGCTGTGGGAAGGATCCCTGTGCTGGTGCCTGTAACTTGGGAGAACGGCTGGCCTATCATGGGCGTCAACGGCAAGGCTCCGGTCACTTTTGATATGGACTGCGCTCTAACAGGAACTCATCTTGCAGGAGATGACGATTTCAGCTACACCTCCAATGATCTTGCACTGGAGTGGCAGTGGAACCACAACCCCGATAACAGCGCATGGTCAGTTACAGACCGTGACGGCTGGCTGAGGCTCTACAACAAGAATATGGCAACTCATCTGCTCAACGCAAGGAATACTCTCACCATGCGCACTGAGGGACCTGCCTGCTCAAGCTACATCAAGCTGGACACCAAGGGCATGAAGCCCGGCGACCATGCCGGTCTGTCCGCATTCCAGCTGAAATACGGAAATATCGGCGTTTATGTCACCGACAGCGGCGCCAAGAAGCTCTATATGTCCACAAACTCCGGAAGCGATGTTGCCGGAACAACAGATGCGATCCAGGCTGAGGCTGACCTGACCGGCGACGAGGTCTACCTGAAGGTGGACTTCAAGTTCAGCGACGTCAAGAGCGACATGAGCGCCTCCAATGACATCGACAAGGCCAATTTCTATTATTCCTACGACGGCTCTAACTGGACAAAGCTGGGCAGCGAGCTTAAAATGAGCTATGACCTGAAGCTGTTCACAGGCTACAGAAGTGCGATTTTCAGCTATCCTACCAAGTCTACAGGCGGATATGCCGACATCGACTTCTTTGAGTACGACCGCACCCCCTGGAACGGTGCTGACGGCTCCGCTTCTGTAAACGGCAAGGGCGGACACGTTATCGAGCCCGATGAGAACGGCTACTACTTCCACGACACCTTTGAGGGCAACACCAACAATTGGGACGGCCGCTTTGCAGCCTCTGTTCTCACCAGCGGCAGAACTGCCTACGCCGGCAAGGAGGCTCTTCTGGTCCAGGAGAGAAGCGAGTCCTATGACGGCGGCAAGAGACCGATCAGCTCCTCTGCTTTCAAGGCCGGCGAGACCTACAGCTTCTCCGCAAACGTTACCTATTTTGACGGCGGCGACAACACCGATTTTAAGCTGACTCTTGAGTACAAGGATGCTGAGGGCGAGACAAAGTACGACGAGATAGCCTCCGGAACTTGTCCTAAGGGCGAATGGCTCCAGCTTGCCAACGACAATTACACCATTCCCGAGGGTGCAAGCGGTCTTGCGATATACATTGAGACTACCGACAAGACCAAGAATAATTTCTATATCGACGAGGCTATCGGAGCTGTTGCCGGAACTCAGATCGACGGTCCCGGACAGCCTAAGATCCGCCGCATGATCCTTGGCGACATCGACTGCGACGGCAGGATCTCAGTTTTCGACGTTATCATGGGAAGAGACGGCCTGGTGAACGGGATTTCCGACAGCATTTCTGCAAGAGCTGCTGATGCTGACCAGAGCGGCGAGTTCCAGATCAACGACCTGGTGCTGATCCAAGAATACGTTCTGGGCAAGATCAGCGAATTCCCGGACAACACACCTGTTTCTACATTCAGCTACCCCTCAAGCATCACATACCGCACAGCTCCCGGTGAGTACGTTCAGGCCTGCGCACAGGCCGGCAAGGTGACCAAGGAGAGCTACACCGGCATCAACGGCAACAAGTCCCTGAACGTGTACACTCCCTACGGCTACGATCCTTCCAAGAAGTACAACGTTTTCTACCTTATGCACGGCGGCGGAGAGAACGAGAACACTGTTTTCGCCGACAACAAGCTCCCCAACATCCTTGACCACATGATCATGAACGGCGAGCTTGAGCCCCTGATCGTGGTGGCTCCCACATTCAACGGCTGCCCCACAAATGACGGAAATATGGGAGCCGGAACAGTTTGGGACGAGATGCGGCGCTCCATAATCCCCTTTGTTGAGGGCAAGTATTCCACCTATGCTGAGTCCACCTCAGAGGCTGACTTGAAGGCTTCAAGATACCACCGTGCATACGGCGGCTTCTCAATGGGCGGCGGCTCCACATGGAATATGTTCATCAACAACCTGGACATCTGCGCATACTATATGCCTCTGTCAGGCCACTGCTGGAGCGGTGAGACCGGTCTGAAAAATGCTATCGACAAGTTCGGCTTCAAGCAGAACGAGTATTTCGTTTTCGCAGCGACCGGCGACGGCGATATTGCCTACAACAATATGCTGGGTCTGGTGGATCCTATGAAGAAGGACACCGACCACTTCACCTACACCTGTGATTTCTCCAAGGGCAACTTCTATTTCCTTGTTGGTGCCGGCGAAACTCACTGGTGGGGACCTGTCCGCAATTACATATACGACGGACTCCCGTTATTCTTCCACGAAGGCAAGTAAAACAAAACTCCCGGAGGCAGCAGCTTCCGGGAGTTTTTTCGCAGTTTTTTCAATTTTAGATCAGCTTTCCGCTGAAATGATCGATCTCGTGCTGGATGATCTGGGCATCGAAGTCCCGGAGAGTCATCTTCTTCTTTTTGAATCTCTCGTCGAGGAACTCCACTGTGATCACCTTATGGCGCTCAGTGCTGCGGGTCCCCGTCAGTGAAAGGCAGCCCTCCTCAGCGGTGTAGACCTGCTTTGAGGAGTCGATGATCACCGGGTTGATCATCACAAGGATCTTCCCCTTAATCACAGCCGCAAGGATAGTTTTGCTGACGCCGATCATGTTGGCAGCCATTCCAACACAGCGGTCACTGTTTGCGGCGAGAGTCTCCTTCAGATCACGGACGGTGTCCATATCTGACTGGTCAGCAGGAAGTGACTTCTGCTGTAAAAAGATCGGGTCATGAACTATCTGTCTAACCATTATTTCCTCCTAAAGAATAACTGGGATCTGGCCGGTGATCTCCATAGAATTTGGAGTTATCCGGCATTGTGCTGCGATGATCTGGACACCATTCTGCTGGGCAAGACGCAGAGCCTGGCCGAACTGAGGATGAGTTTCGTCATTTGGCGAAAAGGAGAGTGCGCCGCTCATCTGCACAACAAAAAGAATGTAAGCGCCAAGGCCGTTTTTCTTGGCACGGATCAGCTCACCAACGTGCTTCACACCACGCTCAGTGGGAGCATCCGGGAAGTACACACGCCGGTCTTTTTCCAGAGTTACGCCCTTGACCTCCATGTAGGAGGTCTGGCCGTTTTCCTCGATACACAGGTCAAAACGGGAGCTGCCATAGGTGACCTCACGGCGTATAATGGCGTCCTTTCCGAAGACAGCGCCCCTTTGCAGCCATTCCTCCGCAGCCTTATTGGGAGCCTGAGAGTCCATGTTGATCAGAAGGGTGCCCTGGGGAGTTTCCTTCTCGGCAGCGATAAGGTCGAATTTCGTTTTGCGGGCGGGGTTGCTGGAAGTCTCCAGATACACCCGGCAGCCCGGCACAAGGAGCTCCTTGCAGCGGCCGGTGTTCTTGACATGGACAGTCTCAGTTCGGCCGGAGATCTCCACCTCAGCAATAAAGCGATTGGGACGGCTGAGAAACCGTCCCATGATAACATTGTTGTATTCCATCACACGAAGAGCATACTGATGTTGTGCTCACGGGCGTAGCGCTCGGCTTTTTTGCGGTTGATCTGCTTGAGGATCTTGAGAGTGATCCTATGGCCTTTTTTGATCTCATCGTTGGAGATGTCAGCCCGGTCGAACTCCGTAACGTGAACGTTGTAGATGTTCTCACAGCCGCAGAAAGCGTCATCACGGATATCTCTGGTCATCGTGCTTATGTTCAGATCGGTGAGGTTTTGGCAGCCATAGAAGGCCCAGTTACCCACGGTGCGAACTGAAGGGGGGATGGATATGGACTCCAGCGAGCGGCACCAAGAGAAGGCGCTCTCGCCGATAGATGTAACGGTATTGGCGATAACCACCTTTTTCAGTCCGTAGCACTCGGAGAAGGCGGCATTGCCGATACTGTCGATAGGCTCGGTGATGATGACCTTGTTGAGATTTCTGCATGAGAAGAAACTCAGGTCGCTGATCTTCTTGACCTGTCCGGGGAAGATCACCTTTCTGATAGAGCTGCATCGTCCGAAGGCGCCCTTGCCGATAGTTTTCAGAGAAGCCGGCAGGTTGAGCTCCTTTAGGTGCTGGCACTTGAGGAATGCGTTCTCGCCGATCGACTCAAGATTTTGTGAGAAAACTATCTCCTCCAGGTGAGTGCAGTGGCAGAAGGCGAACTTGTCGATAGTTTTCACGCTGTCGGACATGATGACCTTCTTGGCGGCCTCGTTTCCACGGAAAGCGTACTTTCCGATAGAGGTGATAGAATCGGGGATAGTTACCACCTCGGTGGTGCCGATGTATTTGATCAGTCGGCCGTTTTTGCCAACAGCCATGTTGTTGATGTCGTCGAACTCCACATCCTCATCGACCTCGATGTCGTCGTCATTGAGCATTTCGGCCAGCTCTTCGGAAGTGGGGAACTTGCGCTTTTCGGGCTGAGTGGGGTTTGGAACGGACTTCACCCGATCATTGCTCTGCGGAATGGGAGCAGCATAGATCAGCGGCGTTTTCTCGGGAGAGGGCTTGATCTCCGGCTTTTTCTCCTGGATAGGGGCGGTGATGATTTCCTCCTCGATCTTAGTCACAGGGGCGGCCTTGGCCTCCGGTTTCTTTTCAGGGGCAGGAGCAGCCTTGACCTCCGGTTTTTTCTCAGGGGCAGGAGCAGCTTTGACCTCCGGCTTTTTCTCGGGGGCAGGAGCGGCTTTGGCCTCCGGCTTTTTCTCGGGAGCAGGAGCAGCCTTGGCCTCCGGCTTTTTCTCAGGAGCAGGAGCAGCTTTGACCTCCGGCTTTTTCTCAGGAGCAGGAGCAGCTTTGGCCTCCGGCTTTTTCTCGGGAGCAGGAGCGGCTTTGGCCTCCGGCTTTTTCTCGGGAGTAGGGGCGGCCTTGACCGGGCGAGCCTTTACAGCTCTGACCTTGACGGCCTTTCGTCCGCTCTGAGTCTGGCGCTTTTCTCTTGCGCAGATCGGGCATTGTTCAAATTTCTCACCGTTATAGTGGTGTCCCTCAGGACATTTTATCATGTTCATAATTTATCACTCCGGATCACTTGTATTACCCAATAATTCCAATGTTGCAAAAAAATGAATATAACAAAACTATTATAGCATTTTATTGCAGAAAAATCAACTTATTATAATAGTTAAATGAGGATTTTGTTGAATATGACGAAAAACTAAAAAATCGCCAACGATCTTCCCGGCCTTGCGAGGCTTTTATTGAGTTTGATCTGTACAAATTGACGAAGTGAGCTTTTGCAAAAAAAGATCCGGGCCTCTTGACCCGGACTTTTCTTACTTGCTTAGGAGAGCCTCCACAAGGCTCCTGTTTTCGTAAAGCACGCAGCCGCCGGAATGTTGTGCCTTCAGGATCTCGCCCTCCTGCAATGCCCGAAAAAGCTCAGAATCAAGAGCCTTTGCAAGGGAGGTCTCCGTCACGTTCATGTCGGAGTAGGGGGAGAATGGGCAGGGCTCGGCGCCGCCTCTTGAATTTATGTGGAAGAAGCCTCTTCCGGCTGCCAGACAGCCCTCAGAGGTGTTCTCGTCGCCCGGGAAGGACAGCAGCAGAAGATCACTGCTCTGGGCACGGATCTGGTTTATCCTGCCGTCCAGAAAGGCTCTGTCCTCGTCGGTGGGAACAAGCTCTTCAGAGCCCTCCTGAGCCGGGACGTACTCCACAAAGATCACAGCCCGGCAGCCTGCTTCATGAAGACCTTTCAGAAACTCCTCCGAACAGACCTCACGGACATTTTCACGGGTGACAGTGACCGAGGCACCGAAGATCAGGGAGCTTTCCTTCAGCAGCTCCATAGCCTTGGTCACACGGGAGTAGACTCCCTCACCACGGCGGGCGTCGGTCTTTTCCTGACCGCCTTCAATGCTTATCACCGGCACCAGATTGCGGTGCTTCTTCAGCAGTTCTGCGTAGCTTGGGCTGAGCATAGTGCCGTTGGTGAAGATCGGGAAGAGGATATCCTTGTGCTCAGCCGCCTTCTTGATCACGTCCGGGCGCACCATTGGCTCGCCGCCTGCAAGGAGGATGAAGCTGATCCCCAGGTCGCTGGCTTCGGAGAAGATCCTGTCCCACTGGTCATCGGTGAGCTGGGATTCGGGCTCTTCATCGGAGCAGGCATGGTTTGCCCTTGCGTAGCAGCCTGCGCAGTTGAGATTGCAGCGGCTGGTTATGCTTGCAATGAGGAACGGCGGTATGTGGCGGCCGTTTTTTGCGGAGCGCCGGCGCTTGGCATCTGCCATTTTTGCGGAGAGAGCAAATCCGGCCATGAAGCGGCTCTCAGCCGGGTTTGAGACCACAGCAGCGATCAGCTCCTTCATGGTGGACTTCACTCCGTCTGTTATGTATTCCTCCAAGTCAAATCTCTCGGTTTTATCCACCCAAATACTTCCTTTCGTTAAATGATCCTATGCAGGCGAGCCTGCCTTGTCAACTTTTTTATATGATACCATGATCCTGTTTGTTAGTCAACAAAAATTTTTGAAAAGCCCTTGACAAACCGGAAAGATAGTGCTATACTAAATTCATCAAATCAAATGCCAAGACGGAGAGAAGTAGCTTTCGATTTCGTTCCCAGCGAGTGCGGAAATGGTGTGAGCCGCATATCAGAGCCTGAGCGAATAACACTCCCGAGCAGCAAACCGAAAAGCAATGCCTTAGTAGGGGAGCCGTGTTCCGCACGTTACAGCGGCCAAAAGTGATCGCTTTTGCGATAATTCAGGTGGTACCGCGGGTATTATGCTCCCGTCCTGTATTCTCTACAGGACAGGAGCTTTTTTATTTCTCCGCCCTGAAAAACGATGAAAGGAAGATCATTATGAAGCACATTGACGTCAAGGAGATCATCAGCTCAAAGGACTATGTCGGCAAGGAGGTCACAGTCTGCGGCTGGGTAAGAACTTCCAGAAATTCCAAGAGCGTTGCCTTTATCGAGGTAAACGACGGTACATCTCTGAAAAACGTTCAGGTAGTCGTTGACAAGGCAAGCGGAGAGTTCAAGGAGCCCAGAGTTGGTATGTCTGTGAAGGTAACAGGTACAGCCGCTGAGGGCAGGAACAACACAGTCGAGATCAACGCAGTTCCCGAGAACATCACGATCCTGGGCGACTGTCCCACAGATTTCCCCCTCCAGAAGAAGGGCCATACGCTGGAATTCCTCCGCTCTATCCCTCATCTGAGAGGCCGCTCAAATACATTCAACGCTGTTTGGAGAGTCCGCTCCGTTCTGGCTGAGGCTATCCACAAGTATTTCCAAAGCAACAACTATGTTTATGTGAACACTCCCCTTATCACCGGCAGCGACTGCGAGGGTGCAGGTGAGATGTTCCAGGTGACAACTATCGGCTACAATAACGATTATAAGTCAGAGGAGGACTACTACGCAAATGACTTCTTCGGCAAGAGAGCAGGCCTTTCAGTTTCCGGCCAGCTTGAGGGCGAGGTAGCTGCAATGGCTATGGGAAAGATCTATACATTCGGTCCTTCCTTCCGTGCAGAGAACTCCAACACTCCCAAGCACCTTGCTGAATTCTGGCACGTTGAGCCCGAGGTGGCTTTCGCTGAGCTGGACGACGTTATCGAGATCGCTGAGGATATGCTCAAGCACGTTATCCGTGAGCTGCTGGATACCTGCCCCGACGAGATCGCATTCTTCGATGCACACTTCGAGAAGGGTCTGAAGGCTCGCCTTGAGGAACTCATCTCTCATGACTTCGGCAGAGTTACCTACACTGAGGCTATCAAGCTCCTTCAGGAGTCCGGCGAGAACTTCGTTTACCCCGTAGAGTGGGGCTGCGACCTTCAGACCGAGCACGAGAGATACATCTCCGAGAAGGTCTTCGGCAAGGCTGTTTTCGTTACAGATTACCCCAAGGAGATCAAGTCCTTCTACATGAAGCAAAATCCCGACGGCAAGACCGTTGCAGCAGTTGACCTGCTGGTACCCGGCGTTGGCGAGATCATCGGCGGAAGCGAGCGTGAGGCAGACTATGACAAGCTGGTTGCTGCTATGAACGAGAGAGGCATGAACCTTGACCTGTACAGCGACTACCTCGACCTTAGAAAGTACGGAAGCGTTCCTCACGGCGGCTTTGGACTGGGCTTTGAGCGCCTTATCATGTACACAACAGGCATGGCCAACATCCGTGACGTTATCCTCTACCCCAGAACAGTCGGCTCTATCAGATGATCTTTCGCCTCATCATTGTCTGCCTGGTGATATTCGGGCTCCCTATCGGTGGGATGTGGTATCGCAGATACCGCAGAGACAAGGAGCACATGAGAAAGGTCAGCCTAGAGGTGAAAAACCACCTCATTGGAAACGGCAACTACGCTCCTCTTGATAGGGGGATTCTAAGGCTGGTCAGGGAGGAGATCCTCCGCCGAGAGGTGGTCAGCTTCTTCCTGTGCATGGCGGCTCTTTCCGGATCTTTCCTGCTGATCTGGCTTTTTAAGCTGGAGGGCGCTGAGCTATTCTACTTCTGGATCATTTCAGCAGGTCTGCTGGTTTTCCATGCGGCAAGGCTTCTCTGGGAGGAGCTTAGGCTGCCGGAAAATGACCTTATCAAGATCCGGGGCTTCATCTTTCGCACTATCAATGATGACCGCATATCAGTTCTCTACTACGATATGCGGAAAATGAAATACCGCATTTTCTCCCAGAGCATCT
Organism: Ruminococcus flavefaciens; assembly: GCA_902760805.1. Classification (GTDB taxonomy): domain Bacteria; phylum Bacillota; class Clostridia; order Oscillospirales; family Ruminococcaceae; genus Ruminococcus. Next base: position 186,217 of record CACWHY010000001.1, read on the forward strand.
TCCTCAAACGCAGAGAGCAGATGGAGCTGGGAACATACGTTAACCTTATCGGTATCAAGACAAAACGGAGAGTAAGGATCATACAGGTGCTCTCCTTCTGATCTGTACAGCACATCAGCCGTCAATGGCGCCGGCTGATGCTGAAATATCAAGCAAAGGAAAGTGATCATTATGTCAAGAAAGCTGTATATCCCTGAGGGCTATAAGTCAGCCCTTACGCTGAGAGAAACTCAGCACGCTATCAAGTACATCAAGGATGTCTTCCAGCAGGCCCTGTCATTTGCCCTGACTCTGGACAGAGTTTCCGCACCGCTGATCGTCCGCAAGGGAAGCGGTATCAACGACGACCTCAACGGCGTTGAGCGCAAGGTGGACTTCACTATCAAGGAGATCGACGGCGAGGGCGAGGTAGTGCAGTCTCTGGCTAAGTGGAAGAGAATGGCTCTCTACCGCTACGGCTATGAGCCCGGCGAGGGCATCTACACGGATATGAACGCTATCCGCCGTGATGACGACACCGACAACACTCACTCTATTTTCGTGGATCAGTGGGATTGGGAGAAGGTCATCACCCGTGAGCAGAGAACACTTGACTTCCTGAAGGACGCAGCTAAGTCCGTTGTGAAGGCGATCGCTTACACAAAGCGCAAGGTGGGTCTGCGCTACCCTCAGATAGCCGACCACATCTGCGAGGAGCCTTTCTGCATCACAACTCAGGAGCTGGAGGATATGTACCCCGACAAGACCGGCCATGAGCGTGAGCGCCTCATCACCAAGGAGCACGGAACTGTTTTCCTCATGCAGATCGGCGGAAAGCTGGCAAGCGGTGAGAAGCATGACGGCAGAGCTCCTGACTACGACGACTGGCAGCTCAACGGCGATATCCTGATCTGGGACGAGATCCTGGACGACTCCCTTGAGGTAAGCTCAATGGGTATCAGAGTTGACGAGAAGTCCCTGAGATCCCAGCTTGCAGAGTGCGGCGCTGAGGACAGGATGGCCTACAAGTACCACCAGATGATCGCAGACGGAACTCTTCCCCTGACTATCGGCGGCGGTATCGGCCAGTCAAGACTTTGTATGCTGCTGCTGAACAAGGCTCATATCGGCGAGGTGCAGTCATCTATCTGGCCTGAGGACATGGTAGAGAAGTGCGCTGAGAGCGGTATAACTCTTCTGTAAAAAATTGCCACGGTGCTGAGAGGTACCGTGGCTTTTTTGTTGACAAAGCAGAGCTGACGTGGTATAATTGTTCAAAACAAATGGAGGAGAGAGAATGGAAGCGAAACTCATCGTCAAAGGCATAGTTTACAACCAGAGGCTGGGCAAGATCCTTCTGGTGCAGAGGAGCAAGGATGACCCTTCCGGCCCGAATACCTGGGAAAACCCCGGCGGCAAGCTGGAGCCCGGCGAAACTCCCCAGGAGGGGGCTTTGCGGGAGATAATGGAGGAGACCGGCATCACCGACATCACCATTGACAGGATAGCTTACCTGACGCTTATGGACGGTGAGCGGCCTGCTCTTCTGATCGTTTATCTTTGCAGGACAGCTGTGTCAGAGGTGACCATAAGTGACGAGCATCAGGCCTATATTTGGGCTGACGAGGCCAAATGCCGTGAGCTGCTGCCTGACAGTATCATCAGGGATCTTGAGGAAAATCATGTAATGGAGCTGATCACCGGAGCGTAATTGCTCCGGTTTTTTTATAATAATTTGTTGCGGAATTATTGACAAATCGTGAAAAAGTTTGTATAATGATTTCAAAGAAAACTGGCAGAGCTGCCCTCTGAGCTCTGCTGAAAAGGAGGAGTTTATGATACTGAAAAGAATTCTTGCAGGCGCTGCGGCGGCGCTGACGCTTTGCCTTTCTGTGGGGAGCTTTCCGGCGAAGGCACCGCTCTCAGCTTCCGCAGCAGAGGCCGTGACCTTCACCAGCTTCGATACCTCAGTCAACGGCGGCGAGGTCATCAGGGGAGTTGATGTTTCATCCGTTATCGCTCTGGAAAAGGCCGGCGTGAAGTTCCGCAACGATCAGGGGCAGGAGCAGGATCTGTTCAAGACCCTTGCGGAAAACGGCGTGAACTACATCCGTGTCCGGGTGTGGAACGACCCATACGACTCTAGCGGAAACTCCTACGGCGGCGGAAACAACGATGTGGACACCGCCTGCCAGATCGCAGCAAGGGCTGCAAAATACGGCATGAAGCTGTTGGTGGACATCCAGTATTCTGACTTCTGGGCAGATCCTGCCAAGCAGACTCGCCCGAAATATTGGGCTGAACACGACATCGACACTCTTTCCGGCGAGATCTATAAGTGGACCACCTGGGTGCTGAAGTCTGTCACTGAGGCCGGCGGCCAGATCGGTATGGTGCAGGTTGGCAACGAGACAAACTGCTTCTTCTGCGGCGAAACTGACATGAATACAATCTGCAAGCTCTTCGCCAGCGGAAACAAGGCTGTGCGTGATTTCGACAAAAAAATCCTCATCGCTCATCACTTCGCAAACCCCTCAAATGCGGAGCACTACCTTTGGTACGCCAAGGTAATGAACGACAACAAGCTGGATTACGACGTTTTTGCGACTTCGTATTACCCCTATTGGCACGGCACCACTGAAAACCTGACCAGCGTTCTGAAAAAAATCGGCGACACCTATGGCAAGTACGTCATGGTGGCAGAAATGGCCTACCCGTACACTGACACCGACGGCGACTTTCAGGGAAACGCTGTGACAAGCCAGTCCAGCGGCTGCGATATGCGCTATCCTGTGTCAGTAGAGGGCCAGTCTCAGTGCATCAGGGACGTTTATCAGGCTGTGGCAAACACCGGTAAATGGGGCATCGGCGTGTTCTACTGGGAGCCTGCCTGGCTGGGAGTTCCCGGGGACAATTACTACGCTCAGAAGGCTGTCTGGGAGGAGACCGGCTCCGGCTGGGCGACCAAGTACGCTGTTGGCTACGATCAGGACGTTTCTGACACGGGAGGAAGCTCCTATGACAATCAGGGACTGTTCGACTCCCAGGGCAAGCCGCTGGAGTCCCTGAGAGTTTTCGGAGATGTTTTCCCGAAGAAGGAGAATGTTGTTCCCGAGGAGGGAGCTCAGATCACCGACGGCAGCTATCGGATCCGCAGCCTTGCCAGCGGTATGTATCTGACTGTGGAAAACGGCGAGGGCAAGCCTGGCGGAAATGTTTTCCAGTTCTCGGCAGACGGTGCTGCGGACTACAATATCTGGAACATTAAAGCGGCCGGTGACGGCTATTATGAGATCTACTCGGCGATCGGCGGGGGAGAGACCTATCTCCTGGATCTGGATTACGGAAAGGCCGACGACCGAACGAATATCGGCATTTACACGAACACCTTTGCAGATGCTCAGAAGTTCAAGTTCCTGGAGGCGGAGGACGGATATGTGATCCTCACCAAGTCCAGCGGCGACAAGAGCGCTGTGGAGGTGGCGGACAGTTCCCGTGAGGACGGCGGAAACGTCCAGCAGCTGACTCGAAATGGCTCTCTCCAGCAGATATGGGTGCTGGAGCCGGTGGAGGAGCTGATCATCTGCGGCGATCTTTCCGGCGACGGAAGGGTGTCTGTATTCGACCTGATCATGCTGCGCCAGAAGCTCCTTGACAGCCAGTGGGAGGAGCGCTGTGACGTGAACAGCGACAGTCAGTTCAACATGAACGACCTTGTTTCCTTGCAGAGCTTCCTGTTGGGCAGATCTGAGCTGGACCGTCCCACAAGAGGCACTCCACGAAACACGATATTCCCCAGAAAATAGGCGTTTTGCCAATGAAAAAGCCCCGGAGCAGCGAAGCTCTGGGGCTTTTGTGTGTCTATGGTCAGCAGATGTACTGCTGGGCTTCCTTTATCAGCTTAACGTCAACGAGAGCGTCGATCAGAGTGCCGTTCTCCTGATACTCCTCGGCGAAGACCTTGCCCTCGGCTCTGATCCGGCCGATGAAGGCGGTCTTGTCATAGGGGACAAGGAGAGTCATTCTCCGGGCGGTCTCCGGGAGATTTTCCGTAATGCACCTTAGCAGCTTGTCGAAGCCGGTGCGCTCCTTGGCGCTGATCATAACGGTCTGGCTGTCCTCGAAAACTGTGTCCGGGTAAAGGGCAGCATCGGCCTTGTTCAGCACCTGGATTTTGGGGATCGCTTCGCAGCCCAGCTCGTTGAGGAGTTTCTCCGTGACCTGAGCCTGTTCCTCACGCTCGGGTGAGGAAAGGTCCTGCACATTGAGGATAATGTCGGCAGAAGCCGCCTCCTCCAACGTGGACTTGAAGGCCTCTACAAGGTCGTGGGGCAGCCGCCGGATCAGTCCAACAGTGTCGATGAGCAGCACGCTCCTTCCGTCTGGCAGCTCTATGGAACGGGAGGTTATATCCAGTGTGGCAAACAGCTTGTTTTCCGCAAGAACACCGGCGTCGGTCAGTGCGTTGAGCAGTGTGGACTTGCCAACGTTGGTGTAGCCCACGATAGCTGCGCAGAGCACTCCGTCCTTCTTTCGGCGGGAGCGTGAGAAGTCACGGTGCTTTTTAAGCTGTTCGAGCTCGTCCTCAAGGGCAGAGATCCTCTTGCGGATGTGGCGCTTGTCGGTCTCCAGCTTGGTCTCGCCGGGACCCCTAGTGCCGATACCTCCTCCCAATCGGGACAGGGCAGTTCCCATTCCGGTGAGCCGGGGCAGCCGGTATTTCTGCTGTGCCAGTTCAACCTGGAGCTTACCCTCCTTAGTGCGGGCACGCTGTGCGAAAATGTCTAAGATCAGCGTAGTTCGGTCGATAACTCTCACGTCAAGGATCTGCTCGATGTTTCGCACCTGAACTCCGGAGAGCTCATGGTCGAAGATCACCAGTTCTGCCTCCAGAGCCTCAAGCTGCTCCTTCAGCTCCTCCAGACGTCCTGCGCCCATGCAGGTAGCCGGGTCGTAGGACTGCTTCTTTTGGAGCACCTCACCTACTACCTCAGCGTTGGCAGTTGCGGCCAGCTCAGCCAGCTCAGCAAGGGAGGCCTCAGCGTCGAATTCTCCCGTATCTACGCAGGCCAGCACCGTGCGAACGGGCTGGTCATCGGTCTTGTTTTCGTACATATCTTCTCCTTATTCCTCATCCTCGGAGGAAGCAGCCTCAGCCAGAGCAGCGATCTCCTTTGGAGTGAAAACGTATTTCTTTCCGCAGAAATGGCAGGAGACCTCAGTGTCCTTGCCCTCAGCGGCGATAGAGCGCAGCTCCTGCTGACCGATGCTGATCAGCACCTTTTCCGTGCGGCTGCGGCTGCAATCACATTTGTATTTCGGGTGAGAGGAGTCAAGCTCGTTGGGCTCAAGTCCCTCAAGGAGCATACCAGCGATCTCCTCGGGGGTCACGCCCTCTGCCAGCAGAGCCGAAACAGGGCGCATTTTCCGGACATTTTCCTCGATAGTGGAAATGCACTTTTCGTCTGCAAAAGGCAGGAGCTGCACCAGAAATCCGCCGGCGGACTTCACAGTCAGGTCGGGGTTGACCAGCACTCCAAGAGCGCACACCGTGGGGATCTGCTCGCTGGTTGCGTAGTAGCTTGCGATGTCCTCGGCGATCTCTCCGGAAACAAGGGGGATCACGCCAACGTAGGGCTCACGGAGACCCATGTCCTTCACTACGGAGAGGGTTCCGTCCTTGCCCACGGCACCGGCAACGTCCAGTTTGCCCTTGTCGTTGAGAGGGATCTCCACCACAGGATTTGACACGCTGCTCTTTACGTTTCCACGGCTGTCAGCAACGGCCACAAGCTGTCCGGCAGGGCCGTCAGCGTCCACACGGAGGGTAATGCTGTCGTCCTCGCCCTTGAGCATATAGCCCATGAGAGAGGCAGCGATGGTCAGTCTTCCCAGGCCGGCAGTGACCACGGCTGAGGTCTTGTGTATCTGTTCGATCTCTGAAACGATGTCCTTTCCGTCAAGGACGGCGGCAAATGCGGAGCCGTCTGCGGAGATCATTCTGTATAGCTTTCCCATATTTATTCTCCTTACTCAGTTTTTCTGCTTCTTGCAACATACACGATACGCTGTGAGTCTTCCTTAGGCGGCTCAAATGAGTCGTCGCCGTACTTGGCCACAAGCTCAAGACCGCACTCGTCAAGGAGCTGCTCGATGAGCTCCTCACTGTAGGCCTTTTCTGAGAAGCTGTCAGAGCTTCTTGACCAAAGGCCGTTTTCCTCCTTCTCGAAGAAGACCAGCTCCATTTTCACCTCGTCGGTCTTGGGGTCAAGGGAGTTCTCCCACACGCAGTAAACGCTGTCGGTCTCATAGGTGAAGGTGTTGTTTGCAAGGATATTTCTGTGCTTGTAGAGGGTGTTCACATCGAAGATGAACAGACCCTTCGGCTCGGCGAAAAGCGCTACCTTCTCAAATACCTGTCTTACGTCCTCGGCAGTTGACAGGTGATTTATGCTGTCAAGAGCGCATATCGTGATGCCGATAGTGCCGAACATATCGATATTTCGCATATCCTGACACAGGTACTGGATATTCAGGCCTGAATCGAATTTCTTCTCGATAGCGATCCCCAGCATCTCGTCTGACAGGTCAACTCCGATCACGTCGAAGCCCTGACGAGCCATTTCCTCGGAGATACTGCCCGTACCGCAGGCAAGATCCAGCAGGATATTGTTATCTGTCTGGTCAAAACGCCTGATGATCTGGCCGAAATACTCCGCCCTGCCCTTATAGTCGATGTTGGCGGTGAGCTGGTCGTAATACCGGGCAAAAACGCTGTAGCCGCTCATTTTCTCACTCCTTTAGTCAATGGGGACTTCCTCTTGGCGGAACTCTCCGTTATCGTCCTGAACGAGCTTTTCTCTCATGTAGAGCTCCTCCTGGCCGTCAGTCACAGTAAAGTGGTCGATCAGGATCTCCTCCCCGGAGGCATACTGCCGGTCAACTCCCACCAGCACCGGCTTGCCCTCCTGCCAGTCGTAGGAGCGGTCCTCGTAGTCCACAGCAGAGCCCTTTTCGTGGACGGTCAGGATCCCGGCGGCATCGTTTGGCTGGGCGAAAAAGCCGATCTCGCTGAGCTCCGGCCACTCCTTGAACTCACCGCTTTCCGGGTCATAGCGGAAATACACGCCCAGGCTGTTGTAGGGGGAGAAGCTGGTCATCACGAAGAGATCTGCGTACAGGTCGAAGTCGAAATCGTCCTCCACAAGAACGCTCTCCGGGTCGGAATAGAGCATGAGGGAGGAGGTATCTACGCTCAAAAGCTGCACAACTTCACCGTTTTTCAGGTACTCCACGCCCTCCTCGGTCACATGGAACTTCATATCCGTGTTATAAACTGCGCCTGTTTCGCCTTCAGTCAGCAGTGGGAAGTCCTCAGCTGCTTCCTCGGCAGAGGTCTCTGCATCGGTGGGAGTTTCCTCCGTGGGGACCTCGTACACAGAGCTCTCCACGGGCTTTGAGCTGTCGGCGTTATCCTTAGCGCTGCCGCAGCCGGTCAGCAGAGCCAGCGCAATGATCATCGCAAGTTTTTTCATAGTGTCACCTCTTATTGTTTCCACAGGGGAGTCAGGTCGGACTCCACGAAGAGCAGCTTGTCCGGGTCGAAACGGTAGTAGATACCGGCATTCGGGTCGCTGGGATCGGTGCGGACGAAAAAGTCCGTGTACCAGTCCATATCGGCATTAACTAAGGTCATCTCGTCTGGGGGATGCCCTTCAGCGGCTATCCAGTTATCCGGTCTCTGGTAGGTATAGCCGGAGAAATCGCCCTCTATGGTCTGCACGACCCGGTCATCAGAGCGGAGCTTAACGAAGATAGCGGTGTCCGTCTTCTCCAAATACACCTGTTCCGGGTTGACGAACTCCTCCTGCCACTGATCCTCGCCGATCCATTTTTCCCGATAGCGAAGGGCTGTTTTCACGCCGTCCTTGCAGCTATAGTAGTCCCGATATTCCGTCCCGTCAGAGTCGATGCGGTAGAATTCCATGGAGAACATGACCATTCTCATATCGCTGCTATAGTAATAAACGTTCCCGCCGTTCATTGGCTGGACATACCAGCCGTCAGTCACAGGGAACCACTCCGGCACCTCGCTGATCGGGTCAAGGAGCTTGCTGCCCATTTCCGGAGCTTCCACCAGTTCCATTTCGTTCCAGTCCCAGATATAGTACCGGCCGTACTGGGAATTTCGTGGGATGAACAGGTCATCGCCGCCGTCGCCGTTGAAGTCCCGGAAGATGATGTCCTCATCCTTCACGGAAAAGTCCAGCTTTATGGTCTGCACAGTCCTGCCATTTTTTACGAAGTCAATCTGATCTCCGGAAACTATCATGTCTCTGCCGTGGAGATCCCGGGCTTTCGGGGCAGTGGGGGACTCAGTTGGTGTCTCTTTGGGAGCTGATCCCACGGGAGACTCAGTTTTGCTGTCAGAGCAGCCCCACAGCAGGCTTGCGCATAACAGGACCGCAGCCAGTTTTTTCATAAGCTCTCCTTATAAAATATAGCCTGCCGGACCGACAGGCTATATTGTCATTCAATTAAGCGTTTGCGGTGTCCTTGCCCTTGCAGCACTTCTTGTACTTCTTGCCGCTTCCGCAGGGACAGGGATCGTTGTCGCCGACCTTCTTCTTAGCTCTTGCGGGCTCGTTGGAGAAGCTGCCGTCACCTGATCCGGCGTTAGGAGCGTCAGGCTGCTGTACCTGCTCACGCTCGGGCATAACGTTCTTCTGGAGACGAACAGTCAGCAGGCGGCGGATAGTATCCTCACGGATGGACTCGACCATAGCGTCGAACATCTCGAAGCCCTCATAACGGTACTCGATAACAGGGTTTCTCTGGCCGTAGGAGCGCAGACCGATACCCTTCTTCAGCTCTTCCATATCGTCGATATGAGCCATCCACTTTGTATCAACTACCTTCAGCAGGATAACTCTCTCAAGCTCACGGATGATCTCAGTACCGTACTCCTCCTCCTTGGCCTGATAGATCTCTCCGGCCTTGGTGTTGAGAGCGGTGATGATCTCCTCCTTAGTGACGTTTCTGAGCTCGTCATCGGTGAAGGTAAGGTCGTTTTCGTCAATGAGCCAGCCCATGAAGTATTCCTTCAGGCCAACGATGTTCCACTCGTCCTTTACGTCCTCGTCGATGAGGTAGTTGTTTACTGTAGAGGTGATAAGATCCTCCATCATCTTCAGGATGCTCTCGTGGAGATCCTCGCCGTCAAGCACCTGTGAACGCTGCTTGTAGATGATCTCACGCTGAGTATTCATAACGTCGTCGTAGTTGAGGACGTTCTTTCTGATGCTGAAGTTTCTGCCCTCTACCTTCTTCTGAGATGACTCGATGATCTTGGTGAGAGACTTGCTCTCGATAGGCATATCCTCTGAAACATTGAGGACTCTCATCATGTTCTCAAGGCGGTCGCCGGCGAAGATACGCATAAGGTCGTCCTCAACAGAGAGGAAGAAGCAGCTCTCGCCCTCGTCGCCCTGACGTCCGGAACGTCCACGGAGCTGGTTGTCGATACGTCTTGACTCGTGACGCTCAGTACCGAGAATGTACAGACCGCCTGCCTCCTTAACGGCAACAGCCTTCTCCTTGACTTCCTTGTTGAACTTATCGTAGAGCTCTCTGTAGAGCTTTCTAGCATCCAGGATCTCCTGGTTATCTGTATCAGCGAAGCCGATAGCCTCAGAGATGATCTCCTCAGGGATCTCACGCTTGCGCAGCTCTGCACGGGCCAGGAACTCAGCGTTACCGCCCAGCATGATATCGGTACCACGTCCGGCCATGTTGGTAGCGATAGTAACAGCGCCGTACTTACCGGCCTGAGCAACGATCTCGGCCTCCTTAGCGTGCTGCTTAGCGTTGAGGACCTCGTGTTTTACGCCTCTTCTCTTGAGCATAGCGGAGAGGAGCTCAGATTTCTCGATAGAAACAGTACCAACGAGGATCGGCTGGCCTTTTTCGTGGCACTCGATGATCTTCTCGATGATAGCGTGGTACTTGCCCTTTTCGGTGCTGTATACCTGATCGTTGTGATCGATACGGATAACAGGACGGTTTGTAGGGATAGCGATAACGTCCAGCTTGTAGATCTCCTTGAACTCGTCTTCCTCTGTCATAGCAGTACCGGTCATACCGGAGAGCTTTTTGTACAGACGGAAGAAGTTCTGGAAGGTGATAGTAGCAAGAGTTCTTGACTCGCTCTTGATCTTAACGCCCTCCTTAGCCTCGATAGCCTGGTGGAGACCGTCGTTGAATCTACGGCCGAGCATAAGACGTCCGGTGAACTCATCAACGATGATGATCTCGCCGTCCTTGACAACGTAGTCGATATCGTTCTTCATAACGCCGTTGGCCTTGAGGGCCTGATTGATATGGTGGAGAAGGGTCATATTCTCGGGATCCATAAGGTTATCGATGCGGAATGCCTGCTCAGCTTTTTTAACACCACGCTGAGTGATAGTAGCGGTCTTAGCCTTCTCGTCGATGATGTAGTCGGCAGTGTCGCTGATAGCGTCCTGGTCGGCCTTATCGTCCATTTCAACTACAGTTGTAGGAACGAGAGTCTTGGCGAAGCGGTCTGCGATAGAGTAAAGCTCAGTAGACTTATCGCCTCGGCCGGAAATGATAAGAGGAGTTCTGGCCTCATCGATGAGGATGGAGTCCACCTCGTCCACGATGGCGAAGTTAGGCTCACGCTGAACACGCTCCTCCTTGTGAGTTACCATGTTGTCACGGAGGTAGTCGAAGCCCAGCTCGTTATTTGTACCGTAGGTAACGTCGCAGTTATAAGCAGCACGGCGCTGGTCGTTGTTCAGGCCGTGGAGGATACAACCTACTGTAAGTCCCAGCCAGCGGAGGACCTTTCCCATTTCCTCTGCCTGAGTCTTAGCAAGGTAGTCGTTTACGGTAACGACGTGAACGCCCTTGCCGGAGAGAGCATTGAGGTAGGAAGCAACGCAGGCAACGAGAGTTTTACCTTCACCGGTCTTCATCTCAGCGATACGTCCCTGGTGGAGAACGATAGCACCGATAATCTGAACGGGGTAGGGCTTTTTCTCGAGAACACGCCAAGCTGCCTCTCTAACAGTAGCCAGAGCCTCGGGGAGAATGTCGTCAAGAGTCTCGCCGGCCTCAAGTCTGTCCTTGAATTCCTGGGTCTTAGCCTTCAGCTCAGCATCAGAGAGCTGCTGATACTCCTCGTCAAGGTCGAGGACTTTATTTTTAATAGGCTCAATACGCTTCAGCTCACGATTGCTGTAGGCATTAGCGCCGAACACACTTTTGAATAATCCCATTTGTTTACCGCCTTTTCTTAAAAAGTGAGTATATATAAATACACATACAAATATTTTACAACATAATGACGGTTTTGTCAATACCTCCCGGGGCAAAAATCAGAAAAACCGCATAAAAAAGGCCTGAGGCCGAAGCGCTCAGGCGACTTTTTGAGGTCAGTCCTTATGGGGGAGCCTTTTCAGGATCTCCTCCAGCAGGGTATTTGTGCGCTCTACAGCGCTTATAAGGCGGTCCAGCTTGTCCTCGCTGGGAGGAGCAGGTGAAGCCTTTTTCGGCTCAGGACGACTGATCCCGGCCTTTTCCTCCAGCACTTTGCAAACCCTCTCAAGATCCGGGACAGACTTGCCCTCGCTTTTGAGCTGAGCCAGAGTATCGCTGTTCTGGCCAAACCACTGGGTGAATTTCCCGAAGGCACGGATATGCTCCGGAAGAACAGAGGCTGCCGGCCGCTGTCCGCCTCCTGCAAGGGACTTGTTCCTGATAAGGACTCCCAAGGGCTCACGGGCAGAGCTGCCGATATATCGGGCAGTAAGTGCCTTCTGCGGAGAAACTCTCATGTCGGTCTCGCCGTTTTCTCTGGCAAGCAGGGTGACGATGTTATCAGTGATCCTGCCGGTGAGCATGATGATGAAGCCGGGGAATTCCGGGTCGGCAGGGGAAACGTGGTCGATGACTGCCAGGAAGGACTGGGCATCGTTGGAGATCGTTGCTGCAAGGTCTCTTGGGGTCAGCTCAAGCATAGTATCACCTCAGAATGATGTTGGCTATGTCAGCAGGGGAGGCTGCTATGAAGTCAGCCCCGGCGCTGCGGAGCTCCTCCTCACCACGAAATCCCCATGGACAGCCGATAGATGTAAGCCCGGAGTTTTTGGCAGTCTGGATGTCAACATTGCTGTCGCCGATCATGAAGGTCTTCTCGGGCTTTTCCGGAAGAGCCTCAAAGATCTCCCGAATTATAGCCGGATCGGGCTTTTTCTCACGGTCAGGGCGTCCGCCCAGCACCTTGATAAAGGAGAAGTCGCTCAGCAGCTCACTGACGATGGTCTGTGCGAAGTTCTCAGGCTTGTTTGTGGCAACAGCGAGGACGACACCGGCATCGGCCAGCCTTCTGAGCATTTCCGGGATCCCGGCGTAAACGGTGGTCTTGTCGAAAAAATGGGCGCCGTAATACTGGCTGAACAGCCCGTGGAGCTCCATAGTAAGGTGTTTTTTGTCCTGTGGAAGAGCCCTCTCGCAGAGCTTTACCGCACCGTTGCCCACGAACTGCCTGTAGCTGTCGTAGGGATGAGTGGGCAGGCCCAGCTGCTCCAGACCGTAGTTTGTTGCGTCTGCCAGATCACGAAGAGTGTCTGCCAGAGTCCCGTCCAGGTCGAATATTGCTAAAGTCATGGTATTTCCTTTCGTTTGGGTCAGATCCTAGTTGCAAGAAGCTGTGAATACTTTCCTCTGAACTGCTCAAAGCGGTCCTCGTCGATAGCTTCACGGATCTTCTCCGTAAGGGTGTTGTAGAACCAAAGGTTGTGCTGAACTGCCAGCCTTCCGCTGAGCTGCTCGTTGGCCTTGAACAGGTGACGAATGTATGCACGGGAGAAATTCTTGCAGGTGGGGCAGCCGCACTCCTCGTCGATAGGACGGGGGTCGGTCTCATAGCACTTGTTGCCAATGTGCATGATGCCGCTCCATGTGAACACAGTGCCGTGGCGGGCGTTTCGGCTTGGCATAACGCAGTCGAACATATCCACGCCTCTTGCAACGGCCTCGATGATGTTTGAGGGAGTTCCCACGCCCATGAGGTAACGTGGCTTATTTTCGGGCATGAATGGCTCTACCACGTCGATAATGCGGTACATCTCCTCGGTCGCCTCGCCAACGGCAAGTCCGCCGATAGCATAGCCGTCAAGGTCCAGCTTAGCGATGTCCTCCATGTGCTTTATGCGCAGGTCATCGTAGGTGGAGCCCTGATTTATGCCGAAGAGCATCTGCTTCTTGTTGATGGTGTCGGGGAGGCTGTTGAGCCTGTCCATTTCCTCTTTGCAGCGGTAGAGCCACCTTGTCGTGCGCTCGATAGAAGCCGCAACGTAGTCGTGAGGAGACGGATTTTCGATACATTCATCGAAGGCCATGGCGATAGTTGAGCCCAGATTTGACTGGATCTGCATACTTTCCTCAGGACCCATGAAGATCCTTCTGCCGTCGATATGTGAGGCGAAGTACACACCCTCCTCCTTGATCTTGCGGAGCTGAGCCAGGGAGAACACCTGAAATCCGCCGCTGTCAGTAAGGATCGGCTTGTCCCAGTTCATAAATTTATGGAGACCGCCCATTTCCTTGATGATATGGTCTCCCGGGCGGAGATGAAGGTGATAGGTATTGCAGAGCTCCACCTGAGTTTTCAGACCCTTCAGGTCAACTGAGGAGATGCCGCCCTTGATAGCAGCGGCAGTTCCCACGTTCATGAAGCATGGGGTCTGGAAGGTGCCGTGGACAGTCTCCACTGTGCCACGCCTGGCCTTTCCGTTCTTTTTGAGTAAAGTGTACATCGTGCCTCCTTAAATGCGTGTGACGTCTTGCGTCAGTCTATCTGGTATTCCGGAGAAGTATCCGGAGTCCTGTATTCGTGCATACTTGTAAATCCGATCAGCTTTTTGTCTTCATCCCTGATTGCAACTACATATATGTCAGCGTTTTTCTCGGCATCGTGATAGCCAAATATGGCATTCTGGTCATTGTTTTCCTTGAAATACTCGATTATCATGTCAATCTTAGTTTTAGCTTCGAGTCCGCAGTGATTGTACAATAGCTGACCGATCAGAGCCTCTCCGCCGTACTTTTCATATGCTTTTTTGGCGAAGTCATTCATGAAGATTATCCTGTAGTCAAGGTCGCAGATAACGACTGGTGCAGGTTTTGCGTTGATGAGTCCTTTTAGGTAGATCGATAATTCCATTGTTCTGTCTCCTTTGAAAATGATGTCGTATCCTTGAGTGTCGGTCGGTTGAGATAAACAGCTCCAGGTAAGTTTATAATATGCACATTGAGTCGCCGAAGCTGAAGAAACGGTATTTTTCCTCAACAGCAGTCTTGTAGGCGTTCATTGTGTTATCATACCCCATAAATGCGGAAACCAGCATGATGAGCGTGCTTTCCGGCAGGTGGAAATTGGTGATGAGCCCGTCTATGCACTTGAACTCGTAGCCGGGATAGATGAAGATGTCGGTGTAGCCCTCACGCTCTGAGATCTCCCCGTAGAAAGAAGCCACGCTCTCAAGGGTCCGGCAGGTGGTAGTTCCCACAGCGATGACTCTTCCGCCGTTTTTCTTGGTCTCATTGATGAGGTCGGCGGTCTCCTTGGGGAGGTGGTAGTGCTCGCTGTGCATTTTGTGCTCAAGCACGTTGTCCTCCTTTACGGGCCGGAAGGTGCCAAGTCCCACATGGAGGGTCACAAAGGCGGTCTTTATGCCACGGCTGCGCAGATCTTCCAGCATCTCTTCTGTGAAGTGCAGACCGGCTGTAGGAGCGGCTGCTGAGCCTAGCTCGTTGGAGTACACCGTCTGGTAGCGCTCCTTATCCTGGAGCTTTTCCTTTATGTAAGGGGGAAGTGGCATCTGTCCCACGTCCTCAAGAGCGGTGAAGAAGTTTCCCTCGCACTGGAACTGCACGATACGGTTGCCGTCGTCCTTGACCTCCACAACCTCGGCTATGAGCCTTCCTCCGCCGAAGGAGAAGCGAGTGCCCACCTTGGCCTTCTTTCCGGGACGGCATATGATCTCCCACAGCTTGTCGCCCTTCTGCTCCAGAAGGAGGAATTCGATGAATGTGCCGTTACCGATCTTTTCGCCGTAAAGTCTTGCCGGGATAACTCGTGAGTCGTTCATCACCAGCAGGTCACCTTCTTTGAGGTGTCGGCATAAGTTATAGAAGTGGTCGTGAGTGATCTGACCGGTCTTCCGGTCAACGCACATCATCCGTGAGGCGTTCCTGGGCTCGATAGGTGTCTGAGCGATCAGCTCCTCGGGCAGTTCGTAAAAAAAGTCGGATCTTAAAAGCTCCATGTTGGGTCTCC
The DNA here is from genome assembly GCA_902760805.1 of Ruminococcus flavefaciens. GTDB lineage: Bacteria > Bacillota > Clostridia > Oscillospirales > Ruminococcaceae > Ruminococcus. The sequence continues at coordinate 201,563 of CACWHY010000001.1, forward strand.
TTATATCAAAATACAAAAATTTGTGAAAAAACGGAAAAAGATATTGACATGACCGGCCGAAAGTGCTATTATATCAATGAGGTAGAGGTGCGGCTGCGATCAGTAACCCCTTTCCCGGACGACCGGTCCTATGGGAAGTGATGAAAGGCAATGCCGCCGAAGAACGGTCTCTGGTAAATTCCGTTCTGGCCGCCGGCTCAATAGGTCTGCGGCTGTCATCATGGTTTTGATGGAGAGCTACTGGCATTACGGCAAAACGGATGTCAACATTTCTATTATAACTCATGATGAGCCGGTTTGCAACCGGTTTTTATTATTTTTTGTAAATTTTTATTTAAGGAGAGAATATTATGAAACAGTACAACGTTGGAATTATCGGCGCTACGGGTATGGTAGGCCAGAGATTTGCCACGCTCCTGGAAAACCACCCATGGTTCAATGTGAAGGTGCTGGCTGCTTCTCCCAGAAGTGCAGGCCAGACCTATGAGCAGGCCGCCGGCTCACGCTGGAAGATGGCAGTTCCCATGCCTGCTGCTATGAAGGACATGATCCTCATGGACGCTACCAGCGACATCGAGAAGATCGCATCTATGGTGGACTTCTGCTTCTGCGCTGTTGATATGAAGAAGGACGAGATCAAGGCTTTAGAGGAGGCTTATGCCAAGGCTGAGTGCCCTATCGTTTCCAATAACTCTGCACACAGATTTACTCCCGACGTGCCTATGGTCGTTCCGGAGATCAACCCCGATCACATCGAGATCATCAAGGCTCAGCGTGAGCGCCTCGGCACAAAGAGAGGCTTCATCGCTGTTAAGTCTAACTGCTCTATCCAGAGCTACGTTCCCGCACTTCACCCCCTGAGAAAGTTCGGCCTCACAAAGGTCCTGGCCTGCACATATCAGGCTATCTCTGGCGCAGGCAAGAACTTCGAGACATGGCCTGAGATGGTGGATAACCTTATCCCCTTCATCGGCGGTGAAGAGGAGAAGTCTGAGCAGGAGCCTCTGAAGGTTTGGGGCGAGATCAAGGGCAACGAGATCGTTAAGGCTCAGACACCTCAGATCACGACTCAGTGCCTGAGAGTCCCTGTTTCTGACGGACATACAGCAGCAGTTTTCGTTTCCTTCGAGAACAAGCCCTCCAAGGAGGAGATCCTCCAGCTCTGGAAGGACTTCAAGGGCGTTCCCCAGGAGCTTGAGCTCCCCAGCGCTCCCAAGCAGTTCATCCACTATTTTGAGGAGGATGATCGTCCTCAGGCTAAGCTGGACAGAAATATCGAAGGCGGTATGGCTGTTTCTACAGGCCGTCTCCGTGAGGATACTCAGTACGATTACAAGTTCGTGTGCCTGTCACACAACACTCTCAGAGGAGCAGCCGGCGGCGGAGTTCTCCTTGCTGAGCTCCTTGCTGCAAAGGGTTACTTTGACTGATCTCAGAGTAAAAGAACAATACCGGCGTAGGGCGGATCTATGTGTCCGCCAGGCCGGTCAGTAAAACCATATCAGTATGAGTGCGATGCGGATATGATCTCGCATCACGCATTGATCTCACCCGGAGGGAGAAGCTATATGAAGAACACTATTTTCACCGGTGCGGCTATTGCTATCATCACTCCCATGAATGCCGACGGTTCTATCAATTACGATAAGCTGGGAGAGCTTATCGACTCCCAGATCGAGAGCGGAACTGACGCTATCGTTATCTGCGGAACTACTGGCGAGTCTGCCACGATGACTGACGACGAGCACCGTGACTGTATCAGATTTGCTGTAAAGCACGTTGCGGGCAGAGTTCCTGTTATCGCTGGTGCCGGCAGCAACGATACAAAGTACGCTGTTGAGCTCTCCAAGGAGGCTGAGGCAGCCGGCGCAGACGCTCTGCTCCACGTTACTCCTTACTACAACAAGACCACTCAGAAGGGCCTTATAGCTCACTTCACAGCCGTTGCTGACGCTGTCAACATCCCGATCATCCTCTACAATGTACCCAGCAGAACTGGCTGCGGTCTGGAGGTTGCTACTGTTAAGGAGCTGGCTAAGCACAAGAACATCGCTGCTATCAAGGAAGCCAGCGGAAATATCAGCTATGTGGCTAAGCTCATCGCTGAGTGCGGCGACAATATCGACGTTTACAGCGGAAACGATGATATGATCGTTCCTATCATGTCTCTGGGCGGAAAGGGCGTTATCTCCGTTCTTTCCCACGTTATCCCCGCCGAGACTCACCGTATGGCTCAGCTTTGCCTGGAGAACAACTTTGCAGAGGCTATGAAGCTCCAGATCGAGTATCTGGACCTTACAAATAACCTGTTTATCGAGGTAAACCCCATTCCTGTAAAGGAAGCCATGAACATGATCGGCTTTGAGGCCGGTCCCTGCCGTCTGCCTCTTTGCGAGATGACAGACGAGCATCGTGAGATCCTCCGTGCCTGTCTTGCTAAGCACGGACTCATCAAGTAAAAAAACAGCGACAGGCGGCAATTTTCTGCCGCCTTGTCAGTATGAAAGGGAAGTGAATTTCATGACAAGGATAGCTATTTGCGGCGCAAACGGAAAAATGGGCAAGAATGTTTTTGCCTGTGCTGATGAGCGTGAGGACTGCACTGTCATCGCCGGTATCGACATCTACACCAAGCAGTATGCGGATTTCCCCATTGTGGAAACTCCTGCGCAGCTCCCCGAAAAGCCCGATGTTATCATAGATTTCTCAAACCCGGCATCTCTTGACGGACTTCTGGATTACTGTCTTTCAACAGGCACACCGCTGGTCATCGCCTCTACAGGCTACAGCGACGAGCAGATCCAGCAGATCAAGGACGCCTCTGCGCAGATCCCGGTGTTCTTTACATTCAATATGTCACTGGGCATCAACCTTCTTGTGAACCTCGCTAAGAAGGCTGCCGCAGTTCTTGGTGACCGCTTCGACATCGAGATCGTCGAGAAGCACCACAATCAGAAGATCGACGCTCCCAGCGGAACTGCCATTATGCTGGCAAACGCTGTGAACGAGGTGTTCAACGACACAAAGCACTGCGTATACGACAGACACTCCCAGCGCAAGAAGAGGGAGAAGTCTGAGATCGGTATGCACTCGATCCGTGGCGGCACCATCGTTGGCGAGCATGATGTGATCTTCGCCGGAAACGACGAGGTGATCACTCTGTCCCACAGCGCTGCATCAAAGCGTGTCTTCGCTGAGGGCTCAGTGAATGCGGCTGTTTTCCTGAAGGATCAGCCTGCTGGAATGTACGATATGCAGATGATGCTGGCTGACTGATGTCTGACGTGAAAGAACAGGCTTCGGAAGCCTCTCAGGAGGACAAGCCCGTCAAAGCAGGCTGCCTCGGAGCGCTGATGAGATCCGCCGGTATCATAGCCCTTGTGATCATCTTCACGATCGCAGTCATCATTATTTTGCTGCTGTGGTCAATGGGCGGCACTAAATACACCATTTTTGGTAAAAAGCGCACCGCTAAAATGGAGGAGATCTTCGGCATTTCAGTTACCGATGATATCACGCTGAGTGCGTATAACGGTTACGCAGGATTTGACGATGATCAGGAGCTTGAGCTGCAAACCAAGGACTATCAGAGCTTCCTTGATGATCTGGTCAAGGGCACCAAGCTGGAAAAACGTCCGGCAGATCGGGCTGTATGTGCCTTTTCGTATGAGTGGAAGGGCGATACTGTTTACGGCGAGGTCTGGCAGTATGAGTCCAGAAATGGACTGTACACGGTCAATTTAAGGATATATTGATCATTCACACCGGCCAGCGACTGCACTTCACTGGCTGACTGACCTGATGATCAGCATCAGGCTTATAATTGTTCAATGCTTTCGGTCAATGACGACAGGAAGTAAATATATTTACAAAGGAGATCATTCCTATGAGCAAACTTAGAATCGGTATCGCTGGCTACGGCAACCTTGGTAAAGGCGTTGAGCTTGCGATCAGACAGAACGACGATATGGAGCTGGCAGGCATTTTCACACGCCGTGACCCCGCTTCTCTCAAGCCCCTTACTGAGGGAGCACCTGTTTTCAGCATGAACGACATCCAGTCCAAGAAGGACGACATCGACGTACTTATCATCTGCGGAGGAAGCGCTACTGACCTTCCTAAGCAGACTCCTGAGCTGGCTCAGTACTTCAACGTTATCGACAGCTTCGATACACACGCCCGTATCCCTGAGCACTTTGCCAACGTTGACAAGGCTGCTAAGGAGTCCGGACACCTTGCATTCATCTCACTGGGCTGGGATCCCGGCCTGTTCTCACTGAACAGACTCTACGCTGAGTCCATTCTTCCCAACGGCAAGAGCTACACATTCTGGGGCAAGGGCGTCAGCCAGGGCCACTCCGATGCTATCCGCCGTGTTGAAGGCGTAAAGCGTGGCATCCAGTACACTGTTCCGATCGAGTCTGCTATGGAGGCAGTTCGCTCCGGAAGCCAGCCTGACCTGACAACTCGTGAGAAGCACCTGAGAGAGTGCTGGGTAGTTCCCGAGGAGGGCGCTGATCTGGCTAAGATCGAGGAGTCCATCAAGACCATGAAGAACTACTTCGACCAGTACGACACAACTGTAAACTTCATCACTGAGGAGGAGTTCGACGCTGTTCACAACAAGATGCCTCACGGCGGCTTCGTAATGAGAAGCGGTCTCACAGGCGACGGCGAGAAGACTCACCAGATGATCGAATACTCACTGAAGCTGGAGTCCAACCCTGAGTTCACTGCAAGTGTGCTTATCTGCTTTGCAAGAGCTCTTGGCAGAATGAAGGCTGAGGGCGCAACAGGCTGCAAGACAGCATTTGACGTTCCCCCTGCATATCTTTCAAAGCTCTCCGGCGAGGAACTGAGAGCTTCAATGCTCTGATAAGCAGCACAATAGTCAGCAAAGAAAGGAACACTTGATGAAGAAATTATTTGCAGCACTTATCGCAGTCACAACACTTGCGTGTACATTTGCTTCTTGCGGAGATAAACCTGAAAAAAAGGCGTCTAACAGCTCATCTGAGGCAGTCAGCGAGAGCTCTGACACTGAGGCCTCCGGCTATGAGAGCGGCGAGGAGGCTGCCAAGGCGTTCTTCACCCTCATGTCAGACGAGGATTATGACAATGCCTTTTCTGTTCTGATGCCTGAAAAGATACGGGATATCGTCTGGTACACCATTTCTGAGGAGGATCCTTCCGGAAAGAGGATCGTTGAATGGGACGAGGAATCCCTTGACGAGCTTTTCGGCTACTGGGACTATTACCATAAGATGACCTTCCAGGAGACCGTATCCGAGGAAACCTACGACGAGGAAGAGAAGGAACGTGATCTGAACTATATCAATGCCTGGTTCTGTTCAGCCAGAAAAGCCGCCGAGAGCTATGACGAGCTGCCGGAGCCTGACGTCTTAGATGATAAGATGAATGAGCTTATAGACGAGGTCATCGACTTCAACGATCTTCGGCTGAAAGCTGATATTCCTTCCGAGTACGAGCACGCCTCTGATATAAAAAAGCTCAATGTCCGTCTTTCAGATGATAAGGACGTTGATTTCTACCACACTGTCACCACATACTATGTAGACGGCGAGGGCTGGTTTGTGTTTGAGACTGAGGAAGCAGGAAAAGACGGCTGGTCTAATGGCATTGCCGGCCTTTCTGATCTTGGGGACAGTATCTTCGGCGCAACTGCTGAAGTCCTGAATGGCTTTTTCAACGAGAATAAATTCGGACTTGCCGAAGAGGACTGGACGACAACAAAGCGTGTTATTTCCCCCGACCCGGAGCTGTGCTATAATTTCGATCCGGAAGCTGCAAAGGCTGTCTGTGACGGCATCGCCGAAGCGGTTGAGGGGCTGGATAACGTGGTTTATTTCGTTGTCATAAACGGCTCTGAAATTGAGAATATCGTGCTTTCCAGAAAGGTTGACCACAAGTACGTCTGCATTTTCCCTCATGGCTGCATAGACATCACCGAGGACGAGTATGAAAACGCTTCCGATCTTTCATACGAACAGGCTTATGATATTTACATGGAGCTTTTAAAATCAGAATAAATGAATAAAACGCTCCCTTGCGCAGATAATAGCTGCGAAGGGAGTGTTTTTTTTATGATCGAACAGGACACGGTTAAGCTGCTTAGAGAGTGCGATTCCGGCATAGAAATGGGGATCTCGGCGATAAATGAGGTGATCGGCCACGTCAGTGACGACAGGCTTCGGAAAAGGCTCAGCCAGAGCCTTGATGAGAACACCGGTCTGAAAACCGACCTACAGGAGCTGCTGGACATCTACCACGACAGCGGCAAGGAGCCTCCGGCCATGGTGAAGGGGATGTCCAAGCTGAAGACCGGCTTTGAGCTGGCAATGGACGGCTCTGACGGCAAGATAGCGGAGCTGATGATCGACGGCTGCAACATGGGCGTGAAGTCCCTGAGCAGGTACCTCAACCAGTACAAGGCCGCAGATGAGCGCTCCAAGGACTTAGCCAAGCGCCTTATCTCTGCGGAGGAGAAGCTCTCCTGCGATATGAGGGGCTTTCTCTGATCCAAACAGTAGGGCGGACCCATGTGTCCGCCCTTCCTGATTTGGGAAACATTAAAAAGGCAGCCCTTAACGGACTGCCTTTCGTTTTACAGTGATTTGTGGAATGTACGGGAGATAACGTCGTCCTGCTGCTCCTTAGTGAGCTTTACGAAGTTTACGGCGTATCCCGAAACTCTAACGGTAAGCTGGGGGTACTTCTCAGGGTGAGCCTGAGCGTCCAGCAGAGTCTCACGAGTGAACACGTTAACGTTCAGGTGATGCCCGCCTTTTTCAACATAACCGTCGATGAGCTCGATAAGGTTATCTACCTGCTTCTGATCGTTCATAATAGTTCCTCCTTATTCATCGTCTTCGTCGATAGCGTTTTCTGTAGGCTGACAGCAGGCTCCCTTGGAGGTGCCGCAGTCATTGCTCTTTACAGTATCCACCCTCACGCCCGATTCTCCGGCAGCGATGTTGACGTGGCCGCTGCCCTGAGCCATTAGCTGGTCGATGAGGTCGGCAAGCTCCTCAGGAGAGCCGCCGTTTTTAAGGTCAGTCATCGTTTTCCTCCCTGAGCTTGTCCAGGTCGATGTCGCCGACGAATACCTGCATATCCTTGCCAAGAGCGTCAGGAACGATGGAGAATGTGTTGGAAATACCGTCCTGTGCGTGGCGGAAGGGCAGCTTGGCAACAGATGACAGGGAAGCGGTAGCACCGTGGGTGTCTCTTCCGTGCATTGGGTTAGCTCCGGGAGCCAGCGGCACGCCCTGCTTGCGTCCGTCAGGAGTATTACCGGTCTTCTTTCCGTAGACCACGTTGGAAGTGATCGTGAGGATAGACATTGTGGGAACTCCGTCACGGTATGTGTGGTGCTTTCTTATGCAGTCCATGAACTTGCGGACAACGGTAACAGCCAGCTGATCGACACGGTCGTCGTTGTTGCCGTATTTGGGGAAGTCGCCCTCGATCTCGTAGTCAACTACAACGTTCTTGGCAACGTCGATAACATTTCCGGACTTGTCCTTGATCTCGATGTCCTTGCGGATAGGCTTTACCTTAGCGTACTTGATAGCTGAGAGCGAGTCAGCGACTACAGACAGACCGGCGATACCGGTAGCGAAATAGCGCTTTACATCTCTGTCGTGGAGAGCCATCTGGAGGCGCTCATAGCTGTACTTATCGTGCATATAGTGGATAACGTTCAGGGTGTTGACGTAGAGGCCGGCCAGCCACTCCATCATGTCCATGTACTTCTCCCAAACGTCATCGAAGTCGAGGTATTCAGTGTCAACGGGTCTGAACTTGGGACCTACCTGAAGGCCAAGTCTCTCGTCCACACCGCCGTTGATAGCGTAGAGCAGGCACTTTGCCAGGTTAGCTCTGGCGCCGAAGAACTGCATCTCCTTGCCCACACGCATGGAGGAAACGCAGCAGGCGATAGCGTAGTCATCGCCGTGGATAACACGCATCATATCGTCGTTCTCATACTGGATAGAGGAGGTCTTGATAGACATTCTAGCGCAGTATTCCTTGAACTTTCTGGGGAGCTTCTGAGACCAGAGAATAGTCATGTTAGGCTCGGGAGCAGTACCCAGGTTTTCCAGAGTGTGAAGGTAACGGAAGCTGTTCTTAGTTACCAGGTGGTGACCGTCCACATCAACTCCGCCGATCGACTCAGTGATCCAAGTGGGGTCGCCGGAGAAGAGCTCGTTGTACTCAGGAGTACGGGCAAACTTGACGATACGCAGTTTCATGATGAAGTGGTCGATGAGCTCCTGAGCCTGTTCTTCGGTGATAAGGCCTCTGTCAAGGTCACGCTGGATGTAGATATCCAGGAAGGTAGAAGTTCTTCCAAGGGACATTGCGGCACCATTCTGCTCCTTAACGGCAGCAAGGTAGCCGAAATAGAGCCACTGAACAGCCTCCTTAGCGGTCTTGGCGGGGCGAGAGATATCGAAGCCGTAGATTTTACCCAGCTCCTTCAGATCCTGAAGAGCTCTTACCTGCTCGGAAAGCTCCTCACGAAGGCGGATATTCTTAGAGGTCATCCTAACGAGGGATGTATCGATCTGGTGCTTCTTGTCAGCGATAAGGATGTCGATACCGTAGAGGGCAACACGCCTGTAGTCGCCGATGATACGGCCTCTTCCGTAAGCGTCGGGAAGTCCGGTGAGGATAGCGGAATGACGGGCGAGCCTCATCTCTGGAGTATAAGCGTCGAAAACGCCCTGATTATGGGTCTTTCTGTATTTTGTGAAGATCTCCACAACAGAAGGATCCACCTCATAGCCGTACTCCTTGCAGGCCTGCTGAGCCATACGGATGCCGCCGAAGGGCTGGAGAGCGCGCTTGAAGGGCTTGTCTGTCTGAAGGCCAACGATCTGCTCGAGGTCCTTGTTGAGATAACCGGCACCGTGAGAGGTGATCGTAGAAATGATCTTGGTGTCCATATCGAGGACTCCGCCGGCTTCACGCTCCTGACGAGTCAGGTCCATGACCTGCTCCCAGAGCTTTTTGGTGGCCTCGGTAGGAGCGGCGAGAAAGCTCTCATCACCGTCGTAGGGGGTATAATTCTTCTTGATGAAATCACGAACATTGACAGAGGTATTGCTCCATCTGCCGGGGGTAAATCCTTCCCACTCAGAGGGGAATTCTTCCAGGTAATGTATCATCAGATCACAGCTCCTTTACAGAAAATCTTACCTTATCATTATATATGATTGACGAAGTTTTGTCAATCTTCTTATGCGCCAAAAGGGGTGTTTTGTTCGGCAGAGATTTTGATAACTTTTAACAAAAACGCATTTTTTTCAGGCGGAGCATGGGCAACCGCACGGCTTCCACTCCAAACAGTCACAAAATATGCCTTTAATTTTCACCAAAACCACTAAATATAGTGAGTGGCTTTTGGTCATTTGAGAGATTTTCATTTTTTCTTGCGGCTGCGCTTTTTTGGACGCTGCTGCTTTTGGGGAGTTTCCTTCTTTGGCTCGGCTTGCGGCTCAGGGGGGCTTGGCGGAGCTTCTGCCGACGCTGGAACAGGCGCTCCTTCGGGGGCTTCTTTGGACTCAAGGTGCTGGAAGAACAGCTTGTAGGCAGTGGCCGCCAGGGGGACTCCAAGGATCATTCCCAGGATACCGAAAAGGCCGCCGCCCAGAGTTACTGCGGCGAGCACCCAGATACCGGGCAGGCCGATGGAGTTTCCCACCACCTTGGGGTAGATGACGTTGCCTTCGATCTGCTGTAGGATAACGAGGAAAATCAGGAAGATCAGCGCCTGCATGGGGTTTTCCGTGAAAATGATGAAGGCGCTAACACCGGCACCGATGAAGGCTCCCACGATAGGGATGAGGGCAGTTACGCCAACGAGGGTGCCGCTCATTGCAGCATAGGGCAGCTGCAAGATCTTCATGCCTATGAAGCACAGCGAACCCAGGATCAGCGCTTCCACAAACTGTCCGATGATGAAACTGCGGAAGGTCTGGTTTGCAGTTTCAAGGAAATGGTTTAGCCGCTGGTTGGTCTTTTCCGAGAAGTAGACCTTCTGAGCACGCTTTGCATCACGGATCAGGGTGTCCTTGCGGATCAGCAGGTAAACTGCGAAGATCAGCGCCAGGACGATGTTTGTGACGGTGCCTGTGATAGCTCCGACGATACCCACTGCGGAGCTGATTATGCCCACTACTCCGGACTGTAAGATGCCTGTGATCTTGGCTGTCAGAGAGGCCCAGTCTATCTCCTTGGGGTCGAACTGATCAAGAGCCTCAGTGATCTGAGCCTGGATCTCAGGGTATTCCTTGAATTTGGTCACAAGAAAGTCACGGCAGCGAACGGCAAGCGGCGGTATTCCGGCAGTTACCAGCTTTACCGCACGGATGAGCTCAGGGATGACGATGTTCAGCACAAGCGTGATGATCAGGATCACAATCAGGAAGGAAAGTCCAACGCAGAGCGGCCGGCGTGTAAGAGAGGCCGCTTTTCCATGACTTTTTGGGAAGTAATGCCTTTCAAGGCTATTGAGGATGATGTTGAAAAGATATGCTAAAACGCAGCCCAGCACCAGCGGGAACATTGCTGTCAGCAGCACCGACATCCCTTTAGTGAACAGGGAGAGATTTTGCACAGCATAGCACACAATGATAGCTAAAACCGAGATAACAAGATATTTGCGGAATTCCTTTTTGTCCATTTATCTGCCTCCGATCCTGGACGAGATCGCTCCGACTGATCGGAGCATATACTTCTATATTTTATAATACAACACATAGGTGAGGATTTGAAGGGCGAATTTGTAAATTTTCTGTAAACGCTGCCCTTGACCTAAAGCTCCCTCCATGATATAATATACTGGAAGGGAAGTGAGATCATGGCAGAGCGTTCTGCTTTACTTGACAGAGAGCTTTATTCCGTTGGAAGGGTGATCGTTGATAAAAGCCTGCACACACAAAGCGCAGACGAGGCCTTTTTCAGGTTTTTTGGAAACGATGTTATCTACTCTATCCGGCGTACTATAGACGAAAATGACTATGTTCGGATCACTGAGTCCGTTGAGAGCGTTCGTGAGGGCGAGGTCCGCAGGACAGTGGTCCGCATGAAGGGCGTAAGCGGCGAGTATCGCTGGATCCTGGCGGCAGTTAGGCTCCTTCCGGGTGAGGGCGAGCCCATGTACAGCATTGCATTCAGCGACATCCTCTCTCTTGAGGGACAGGCCTATTCCCGGGAGAAAATGCTTGCGGAATACCGCCATATACTCAGCCTGAACAGCAATCTTGCCTTTGAGTACAGCTTTGAGACAAGGCACATCAGGATATATATGTTCGACTGCTGGCGTGAGATAGTTCTCATCGACCGAGATCTGGACAGCTGGCAGAAGGAGGCTGTAGAGAACGGCTACGTTCTGTCCAGATATTCCGATACGTTTGATAGGCTTTGCGGCGATATCCGTGAGGGAACTTACCGCTTCGACCACGAATTCGAGTCCTCAGTCCTTACCGCCGGCAAGACCAGAGAGCTTTGCCTTTTCCGAGGAATGACTCGCCATGAGGATCCCGTAAGGCGCCATGTTACAGGGATCATCTCCGTTGTCAGCTCACGGCGGAAATCCAAGGACGTAAATCTTGCCCTTGAGTCCAACCGTGACTCGCTGTCGGGGCTTCTAAACAAGCAGGCCGTCACAGCCTTTGCAACTGAGATACTTGCCGAAAAACCGGCGTATAACGTGAATCTTGTGATTCTTGATATAGATAATTTCACCGACATAAACAGCAGCTATGGCCACCTTTTCGGCGACGAGGTGATCTTCACCATAGCCAGTATCGTCAAGGCGGAGATCGGCAGCCGAGGCATAGCCGGCCGTATCAGCGGCGGTGGATTTCTGATCGTGCTGGAGGACACCCGTGACGAGGAGGACCTGCGAGGGATCCTCAGAGCGATCCGTACAAAGACAGAGGCGGCTTTTGCTGACCGTTTCGAGAATTTCCGGCTGACCTGCTCCATGGGTATCTCCACCTATCCTGTGGACAGCACGGATTACGATGAGCTGTTCATGCAGGCCGACAAAGCCCTGTATATCGCCCAGGAGAAGGGCAAAAACCGCTATGTGATCTACGACATCGCCAAGCACGGGCCTGTTGAAAAAGACATCGAGAACAAGATAGCGTTCCTCAGCGACAAGAAGAATACTACCGAAAAACTGGCCTTTGCGGGGCGACTTGCGGAAAATCTGGTGCTGGGAAGAATGCCTGACATCTCTGTTTTGATGGAGCAGATCCGCTCCCAGTTTGCCATTGACGACATCTGCGTTTTTGCAGGAAACGACATGAGCCTTATCCTCAGCTGCGGAAACGCCTCCTCAAGAAATGCGGCCTATCTTCTGGAAAACGGCTATACACAGCGGTTTTCCGGCGACGGGATCTTCGCTATCGACAATGTCAACGAGCTTGAGGGACGTGACGACAACGCCTTCCGTCAGCTCAGCGAGGAGAACATTGGCGGTGCGGTGCAGTATCTGATGACTGAGGACAGCCTGGTGAAGGGCATGATCTCCTTCTGCTACATTGGCCGTTTTAAGAAGTGGTCTGTGTCAGATATGAACTATCTTGCGGTGATCGGACACGTTATAAGTGCCGTGCTGAAGAAGCAGGCATTCATTTGATATCCGGAAAAAAGCGTTCCTGAAACTCTGGAAGGGGCGCTTTTATTTCTGCTTTATTGAGATAGGAAAGGGGAGAGCTCTCCGGCAGATCAAACCTGAGAGCATAGGCACAAAGTGCCTGCCTGAAAATGGCAAATCGCTTGTTTACAGCGATATTCCCGTACTTTCCGTCGCCAAGAACAGGAGCTCCCACATGGGCAAGATGAGCACGGATCTGGTGGGTGCGGCCTGTGTAGAGCGTCACCTCCACCAGACAAAGGCTGCCCTTCTGAGCAAGCACCTGATAGCCTGTGCGTATCTCCTTGAAGCCCTCGGTCGGCTCGTCAGAGATCCGAACTATATTGCGCTCGGAGTCCTTCCTGTGGTAGGCTGTGATGATGTCGGAGCTTTTCGGCGGTGGAAAAGCCGTAACACAGCGGTAGATCTTGTGGAGGCTCCCGCTGCGGATCGCCTGGTTGACCTCACGAAGAGCAGCAGCGGTTTTTGCGGCGGTCACCAGTCCGCTGGTGTTGCGGTCAAGGCGGCTGCAAAGAGCCGGAGCGAAGGAGCTTTCCTCTTCCGGGCGGAATTCGCCGCTGTCATATAGCCTGTGCTTGATGCGGTTGATCAGAGTATCCTCCGAATTTTCGCCGTTTGAGTGGGAGTCAAGACCCTCCGGCTTGAAGGCCACAAGGATGTTGTTGTCCTCGAAAATCACGTCAAGGTCTGAGGGAGCCGACAAAAAGCTCATGTCCTGCTTTTTGGGAGCTGCCAGCTCGTCCTTGACGTAGACCGTCACCCGGTCCCCTGCGGTGAGCCTGTCTGAGATCGTGCAGCGCTTGCCATTCAGCTTGATGTCCTTTTTGCGGATGAGCCGGTACATCATACTTTTGGGCATATCAGGCATGGCCTTGGAGATGAATTTGTCCACTCTCTGGCCGCTGTCATTTTCGTTGATCATGAATTCTTTCATTTGTATACTTCCTCTAGTTATCCGGTCAACATTCACAAAATACGATTATGCAGTTGTACGAAGTGCACAATATTTTTGTGAATGGATCGTTTTTTCGTCAAAACGGTTGATTTTATGGCCTTGATGTGTTATAATTTGTATAAATAGATAGGGGATATTACTTAATGTATTTTATCTGAAAAGGAGTTTGATTACCATGAGCCTACCGAAGAAGCTGCTTTCCGCAGTTCTTGCGTGTGCTATGGCTGGAATTTCGATCTTTTCTGCACCGGCACCATCTGCTGATGCCGGTTTTGCGCTGTCCGGAAAGATCACTGATTTCTATAATAGCATAAAATCTGCGGAAAGTAAAGTATCTGCTTTAGTTGAAGAAGATCCGGAGCCTACCGAAGCACCTTTTGATGTTTTCGGTATTTATAATGCCTATAACGGCATCGGACCGATCCAGATCATGTTGCCTCCGGTGACTACTTCTACTGAGCCAGCTTCTGCGACAACAACTACAACAACTACCGTGATCACTGCTGTTGAAACAGAGCCTGCTGCAACAACTCAGGTGCCTGTTACTACAACTGCGGAGGTCATTACTACTGCTGAGCCTACAACAGCCGTCACCACTGTGACTACTGCTGAGGAAACTACCACAACTGAGGAGACCACCACGACTGAGGAGACCACCACAACTGAGGAGACTACAACTACTCAGACTACGACCTCTACCACTCAGCCTACGACCACAACTACTGCCGGTCCCATACCTCCTACATACCTTAATACAAAGGGCGTTGACGTTTCACTCTGGCAGGGCGAGATCAACTGGAAAAAGGTAAAGGCCGCAGGTATCGACTTCGCGATCATCCAGGCCGGATACGGAAACCTTACCTCTCAGAAGGATCCCAGATTTGACGAGAATGTGGTAAATGCTCAGGCAGCCGGCCTCGACGTCGGCGTTTACTGGTACAGCTATGCCAGAACAGTTGAGGGCGCTCTTCTTGAGGCTAAGGCCTGCTACGAGATCATAAAGGCTCACAACTACACCTACCCGATCTACTACGATATCGAGGAGCCCTATATCCAGTCCAACCTTTCTACAGCAACTGTTTCTGCTATGATCCAGACCTTCTGCAACTACCTTGAAGATAGAGGCTATTTTGCAGGAGTCTACAGCTACTCTTCACTGCTCAGCACAAGAGTTTACGACAGCGTTCTTGAGAGATACGCCGTTTGGGTAGCTTCCTACAGCTCAACCAAGCCCGTTCTCAGCAGAAAATACGGTATGTGGCAGTATTCCTCCACCGGTCACGTTGACGGTATCAGCACTCAGGTGGACATGAATTACGGCTATATCAACTATCCTGCTATCGTTTCGCCGGAGACCTACAAAGGCCCTCTGGTCTACCCTGATAATCCAACGGTAACTATTCCCCCGGTGACCACCACAACTACCATGCCAATGGGCGTTTATATCGACCAGACCTATGGCACTGAGGTGAACTGGGCAGCTGTAAAAGCTGACGGAGCAAGCTATGCTGTCGTTTCAGCAGGCTCCGGAAGCGAAGGCGCAGATGAGAATTTCGCCGCAAATGTCAATGGCGCCCACAGCGCCGGATTGGGAGCAGCCGCCATCTGGCACGCAACCTCTTCGACTGTTGACGGTATCAAGGCGGAGGCAGCAACGTTCGAGTCAGTGATCTCGGGATATAAGTTCGAGTATCCGATCTGTCTTGACCTGACTGACAGCGCAATAACCGGTGCAGGTCTTACAGCTACTCAATATGAAGAACTGGTAAGTGCATTCTGCTCTTACTTTGAGGGCAAGAAATACTTCATTTCGATCCGCTGTGACCTGAGCTTCATCAACAGCTCGCTGAACACCAGCTTGTTCGACAAGTATGACGTTTGGGTAAGGTCTTACAGCAACACAAAGCCGAATATAGGTAAGACCTACGGTATTTGGAACTACAGCTCCAGCGCAGTGAATGGTGTTACAGGAAACGTTGATAAGTTCTATTCCTACAAGAATTACCCCAACATCATGAGCTACAATCACCTTAACGGTTTCTAAGCTGAATATCATTTCTACGCATACTGTTTAGGCAGTATGCGTAGTTTTTTACAGGAGAGTATTATGGTAGAGTTTATTATAGGTCCTTCCGGCAGCGGAAAGACCACCCTTATGACTGAGCGGATAAAGAAATTCGCCTCTGAGGGCAGGGAGCAGTGCATCATTGTGCCTGAGCAGTATTCCTATGAGTTCGACAAAAAGCTGTACCAGAGCATAGGCGCTGCTGATTTCAACGAGCTCTTTTCGCTGAGCTTCACCAGCCTTGCAAGGGAGCTTTTCCAGCACTACGGAAGAATGGGCAGAAAGGGCGAATATGCCGGAGAATACGCCAAAATGATCCTGATCTATGAGGCGGTGAGCGCTGTTCAGGGAAGGCCTGAGGCGCTGAATTTCTTCCGCAGACAGAGCTCTCAGAGCGGCTTTGCAGACGAGGTACTGACCCTTATCTGCGACATGAAGCGCTCCGGGATCCGTCCCGAGGAGCTGCGTGAGCACTCCCAGGCACTTGACGCAAAGCTCATGGACAAGACCATGGACATCGCATCCATTTACTCTGAGTACGAGCGCCTGATGACTGAGTACGGCTTCAAGGACAACCTTGAGAGCGTTCGTGAGGCGGCAGGGATAGCCTCTGTGAATGGCTATTTTATGGGGAAAACTGTCTTCCTGGACGAATTCGAGAGCTTTACCGGCGACCAGCTGGACATGATCGAGGTCATGGTGGCTTCTGCGGAAAACGTGGTGCTGACTCTGAGAACGGACGACGTTTCTGCGGGGAGCTTCACTCTTTTTGAGACCGTCAACAAGACCTACAGCCAGATCTGTCAGATCGCCCGTGAGCATAATAAGCAGATCCGCCTGACCAAGCTGGAGGGCAGCTTCCGTTTTGCTTCCCCGGATCTTGCCTATCTCAGTCAGCACATCATGCGGAATTTCCACTATACTCCCGACAAGACGCCTCCCCCTGAGCGGATAAGGATCTTTGAGGCCAGAGATATGTACAGCGAGGCGGAGTTCGTCTGCGCCACCATGCGCCGGCTGATCTGCGCCGATAGTACCCTGAGATTTCGGGACATCGCTGTGATCTCAAACGACATGGGCCAGTACGCTGAGGTGCTGAAGGCGGCCTTTGCACGATACGACATCCCCTTCTTCCTGAGCATGGAGAAGCCGGTGAGCCATACCTCTGTGATGACATATTTCACCTCGCTTCTGGATCTTCTGACCGCAAGGAAGCTCCGGTCAGAGCAGGTGTTCCGCCTGATCAAATGCGGCATCTCAGGCATTTCTCCGGAGGATTCCTCTCTGCTGGAGAACTACTGCTACAAGTGGGGCGTTGACGGGGATATGTGGAACGAGGCCTTTGCGGCTCCTGACCCAGATCTCAGCCAGATCGAGGCTCTCCGCCAGCGCATAGCTCTGCCCATTGCTGCCCTCAAAAAGAAGCTGAGCCGGAAGAATTCCGCCCAGAACATCTGCGCACTTCTCTATCAGCACCTTTGCGACTCAAACATCGAGGCGGAGGTCGCCAAGATCATCGACGGACTGATCCGCAGAGAGCGTGACACTGAGGCGGCTGAGCTGAAAAGGCTTTGGGGCTGTCTTATGGAGATACTTGACAGCGTTGCAGAAACTCTCGGCGAGAAAGAGGTCTCCTTCAGCCAGATCGCAAAGATGATGAAGTCCATGATCGGCAGGCTGAAATACTCAGAGCCCCCTCAGACTCTGGACGGCACTGCCGTAGCTTCGGCCAGAACTGCCCGTTTAAGCTCGCCCAGGATCGTCTTCGTAATGGGCTGCACCGACGGCAGCTTCCCCAATCAGGTCAGCCTTCACGGGCTTTTCTCTGAGGGAGACAAGCAGAAGCTGGCAGAGCACGGCATCAAGATCGCAAGGCCTCTGTCCGACCTTATCGCCTCGGAGCGCCTGATCGTCTACAAGGCGCTGTCCGCAGCCTCTGAGCGTGTTTACCTGACCTATCCTCTGTCCAATTTGGGCGGACAGGCCAGCTATCCCTCGCCGGTGATCGACCAGATCATAAGGATGTTCGGCCGCAAGGATATGCGCCTTACAGAGGACAAGCTGACTCCCGATTACTACGCAGTCACCATGCGTTCGGCCTATTACCACTATATCCGTGAAATGCGCAGCGGTACGGCGGAAACGGCCTCTATAAAGGAAGTCCTAAGCGGAGATCCCCAGTACAAAAGCCGGATCGAGGGCGTTATCCGAAGCGCCAGCCACGACCATAACTACAAGATCAGCCCTTCGGTCATGGAGAAGCTGAAGGAGACAGATCCTCTCCAGCTCTCGCCCTCGGCGCTTGACAGCTACAACGGCTGTCCATTCAAGTATTTTTGCGGATCCTGTCTGAGGCTCCACGTCTGCGAGGAGGTGGATATCGACGCTAGGATAGCCGGAGATATGGCTCACAGCTGCTTCTACGGGATCCTTGGCACTCGCAGCAAGGAGGATTTCATCGCTATGACCTACGACCAGATCAAGGCCGAGGTCAAGGAACGTGCCGAGGACTACAAAAACAGGAATTTGGCCGGAGAGTACGGAAAAACTCCACGTTTCCCGCTGATCTTCGACAAGGTCACCGAGCAGCTCTCAGAGGTATTCGTCCACACCCAGCAGTCCCTTATGGAGAGCAGCTTCACGCCCTCAGCCTTTGAGCTGGATCTGCGGAAAACCCACCCGGTGGAGCTGCCCTTCGGTGACGGAAAGAGGCTTTCCTTCGGCGGCATAATCGACCGTGTGGACACCTGCGAGAGCGGCGGCCGGAAGTATATCCGGATCATCGACTATAAGAGCAGCCGCCGGACGATCGACCCGAAAACTCTGGCAGGAGGCATCAATCTGCAAATGCTGATCTACCTCTTTGCAGCCACCGACAAGGGCGGTCTGTATGAGGGTTACGATCCGGCAGGAGTTCTATATACCCCGATCGCCTATTCGGAGGTCACGGCGGGAGCCTCGAAGGATCCAAGCGGCGGAAATGCAGCCTCCGAGCTGAAAGCTTCGGGACTTGTGCTTTCTGACGAGGAGGTGGTCCAGCTCATGGAAAGTGGCGTGAAAGGCCGATATATCCCCGTAAAGCTGACCAAGAGCAGCCTTCCGGATCAGTATTCCTCTGTGATCTCTGAGGAGGGTCTTGGACGGCTGAAGGACTATGTTTACCGTGAGCTCACAGGTATGGCGGAGGCTCTTCTTGAGGGCAAAGTGCCGGCTTCTCCCCTGAGATCCGGCAGCGGCACGCCGTGTGCGTTTTGTGATTTCGGTGATATTTGCGGGATCCCGGAGCCAAAGGATCCAAGACTTCCCGATGCGGATAAGCTGGCAGAAGCCTCTGAGATACTTAAAATGAAGGACTATAAGCGAAAGGAGGACAACTGATATGGTGAATTGGACGAAACAGCAGCAGGCGGCGATCGAGGCTCGTGGAGCTTCCGTCATCGTTTCGGCAGCTGCCGGAAGCGGAAAAACTGCCGTTCTCACTGAGCGTCTGGTGCAGCTTTTGGCGGATCCGGAGTCAGGTATCCGTGCTGACCATATCGTGGTGGTGACCTTCACCAACGATGCTGCTGCGGAAATGAAGAGCCGTCTGGACAGAAGTCTGCGGGAGCTGATCAACACCGATCCCTCCGATCAGCACCTCCTGAAGCAGCAGATCCTTCTGCAAAGCGCAAGGATCTCCACGATCAACGCCTTTTGCTTTGACCTGCTCAGGGACAATATCTCGGATCAGGGCATAACATCGGGCTTTGGAGTGCTGGACGACACCGACAGCAAGGTGCTTCGCTCACGGGCTATGGACGACCTTTTTCAGTGGTTTACTGAGAACGATTACGACACGCTCTCACGGCTCTACGACCATTTCTGCGCCAAAAACGAGGCAAACCTGATCGAAGTGATCAAGAAGGCAGACGAGTTCCTGGGGTCAGTGGCAATTCCTGAAAAATGGCTGAAAAAGATCTGTGACGAGTACGAAAAGCCCTTTGAGGAGTCGGTGTACCACTCAAGGCTGATCCGGGATCTGAAAGGGATCTTGAGTTCAGCCAAAAGCCTTGCGGACAGAAATTTTGACACAGTCTCACATCTTTTTGACGAGATCCGTGAGGGACGCCCCAGCGCAAAGCTCTACGACAAGATCCTGAATGACCAGGAGAAGATCACGGCTGCGCTGAACGTGCTGAATGAGGGGAAGATCCTGTCTGATGCTCAGGCCGCAGAGCTTGACCAGGTGCAGGGTCTGACCTCCTTGGGCAAGGAGAAGTATGATCCGGGCGAGTATGAGCTGTTAAAGGCTCGCCGGAATGAGATGAAGAGCCTGCTGGCCAAGGCCAAGGAGAACGCTCTTTCGGCGGAAAACGACTACCTCCAGTCAAAAGAGGTGACACAGCTCCTGGTGAAGGCGCTGAGAAAGTACCGTGAGCTGATCTGGGAGCGCAAATGCCAGAAAAACGCACTTTCCTTCGACGACGGCGAGCGCCTTGTGCTGGAGCTTCTGGCTAAGGAGGAGGACGGCAGGATCGTCCAGTCTGAGACAGCCAAGCAGATAGCGGAGCAGTGCGACATGATCATGATCGACGAGTATCAGGATTCCAACAACAAGCAGGATCTGATCTTCAAGCTCATGTCAAAAAACTACAAGCTCTCAGAAGACGGTGAGCCCATGTACGGCGACAACGTTTTCCTGGTAGGTGACGTGAAGCAGTGCATATACCGCTTCAGACTGGCAAATCCGGGCAATTTCATCGACACGATGAAGCGGTCTGTGCCATATGAGGAGGAAGGCAGCTTCCCCAACCGCTCGATCGTGCTCAACCAGAATTTCCGCAGTTCTCCCGAGGTCATCGATTTTGTGAATTACGTCTTCGGGAACGTCATGTCCCGAGAGGTTGGCGAGATCGACTACACAGACGAGGAGAAGCTCTACTTTGGCGCACAGCCCTATTTTCCGCCGGATAAGAGCAGGCTGACCCATTTCAGCTTCATAATCGACCAGCCGGGCAGTGAGGAAAAGCTTCCCCCGGACGCCGAGGTAAGAGCAGTTGCTCAGCAGATCGCTGAGATGATCAGCAGCGGCACTGAGGTCATCACAAGTGACGGCAGGCGACCCTGTACTCCATCGGATTTCTGCGTGCTTGTGCGGAGCAACGACCTTTCCAGAAAGTATGCCGAGGCTCTCATGAAGGAGGGCGTCCCGGCTGAGGGCAGCGAGGAGAGCGGCTATTTGAAGTCCCGTGAGATCTCAGTGCTGATCGCTCTGCTGAGAGTAATCAGCAACCCGATCCAGGACGTTCCGCTGGCGGCTGTAATGACCTCGCCAATGTTCATGTTCACCATGGAGGAGCTGGCAAAGCTCAGGGCTCTTGACAAGAAAAGCCCCCTGTACATGGTGGTGAGAGCGGCGGCATCTGAGGAGCTGGTTGGACTTGCAGACAAGCTCCTTGCCGCAAAATGCCGAGGACTTCTGGCTCAGATCGACCGTTTCCGCCTTGATTCAGTGACCATGACTATCGGCGAGCTGATACGTTCGATCTATGATGCGACGGACTATATCTCTGTGATGCAGCTTTCCGGCAACGGCGAGAAAAAGCGTGCCAACCTTCGGGCTCTGATCCAGTACGCACGCAGCTTCGAGGAGTCAACTGCCTTTGAGGGCTCCGGCGGACTGAGCAGCTTCCTGCGGCACATCGACCGTATCATGAAGACCGGCGATTATGCTCAGGGCAAGGTAGCACAGGCCTCCGGCGACTATGTTTCCGTTCAGACTCTCCACGGCTCCAAGGGCCTGGAGTACCCATTTGTGTTCATTGCGGAGTGTACCCATGAGTTCCAATACGACTCAGAAAAGATAATGTGTTCCGATGACGGACGTGTGGGCTACACCCTCTACGACAAGAAAACTGTCCAGAAATATCACACCTTCCAGCAGCTCATGCTGATCGGTGAGCGGAAGAGCTCCACCCGAAGCGAGGAGATGAGGCTGCTTTACGTTGGACTTACCCGAGCAAAGCAGCAGCTTTTCATTAGCATGAAATGCGGTCCCGATGAGCGGAAAAGGCTCTCAGCGATCATAAGGGACTGCCGCATAAACGGCGACGACCCGGTCAACACAGTCAGGTCTGCAAATACCTGCGCCGACTGGCTTTGGAGCTGTCTTATCTGCCATAGTGAGTTTCCTGCGATCGCTGAGGCTATTGGTCTGGACGAGGGGGAATTCGGCTATCCCGATCCAAAGGAAACTGCCCAGATCTTCACCTGGCAGACCCTTTTCCCGGAGGACAGCTCTGCTGTGGAGGACAGCGCCCAGATCCCCGAGGCCATTCCTGACCCGGAGATAACTGCGCAGCTCCGTAAGATCATCGCCACGCCCTATGATAAGGAGCTTGCCGAAACTCCTGCAAGGCTCAGCGTTACTCAGCTTTCTCACCGCAGATCAAAGCAAAGCTCCTTCGACCTTCGTCTGGAGCGTCCACGCTTCATCTCCGGACGGCAGAAGCTGACGGGCTCCGAGCGAGGAACAGCGATCCACACCTTCTTCCAATACTGCGATTTTCTTGCAGCAATGGCGAATCCCGATGCTGAGATCCGGCGCATAGGGCAGCTGGGCTACTTGTCCGGCCCCGAGGAGGACTCCATTGACCGCAGCAAGGCCGCAGCCTTCTTCCGCAGCCAGCTTTACGGGCGGATCTCCTCTGCAAAGAGAGTTTGGCGTGAGAAGAAATTCATGGCGGCAGTTGCTGAGCTGCCTATCGACGACCAGTCTCTGGAGAAGCTCCGCCGCTCCGACGGCATGATCAAGGGCATCATCGACCTGATGTTCGAGGAGGAAGAGGGGATATACATCGTTGACTACAAATCCGACCGTGGAGTATCCGAGGAGAAGCTCCGTGAGCGCTATACCATGCAGCTCAGGCTCTATAAGGCGGCAGTTGAGCTGACCACCGGAAAAAAAGTCACCGGCGCAAGCCTGTACTCTTTTGAGCTGGAAAAGGAGATCCCTGTGGAGATCTAAATAACACAAAAAGGCACTGCTCAAATCGAACAGTGCCTTTTTTATAAGAAGTTTTTTAGAGGTCAATCTTCATTATCCTCTGAATTTTTCTGGTTTGACTTTTTCTCATTTTCAGCCTTAGCGCCCTCGCCGGTAACATTGTGAGCCTCCTGGAGAGTTACCTCCAGCTCAACGTCCTCGCCGCTGCGGTAGACGGTGATCGTAATCGTATCACCGGCCTTGTACTGATTTTTGACCTTATTCAGCTCCTGGCCGGTCTTGATAGGTGTACCCTCCACGTCAATGATGATGTCGCCCTTCTTCATGCCAGCCATTTCAGCAGCGCTGTCCTCCTGAACTGACTGCACCAGAACTCCCATGGGCATTCCAAGATAGCTGGAGTAGGCCTCAGTGATGTCGCTGGTGCTGATACCGATCTGAGGACGGCCGGTAACGTAGCTGTAGTTGATAAGGTCGTCGATGATGACCTTTGCCTCGTTGATCGGGATCGCAAAGCCAAGTCCCTCGATAGTTGCCTGATTTGAGCCATAGCTGGAGGAGAGCTTTGCGGAGTTTATTCCGATGACCTGTCCGCAGCTGTTAAGGAGCGGTCCGCCTGAGTTGCCGTTATTGATAGCAGCGTCGGTCTGGATAAGGGTCATTTCCTTGTCGTTTATAGAGATCTGACGGTTGAGAGCAGAAACGATACCGCTGGTAACTGTGCCGAAAAGCTCAAATCCCAGAGGGTTGCCCACAGCAATCACCAGCTCGCCGACACGGAGGTCGCTGCTGTCTCCGAAAACGGCAGGAGTGAGCTTAGTCTCGTCGATCTTCAATACCGCAAGATCTGTCTCGGTGTCGTATGCGATGATCTTGGCATCGTGCTTTGACTCATCGTTTAGCAGGACAGAGACCTCGATAGCCTCGCCGGCCTTGTACTCGCTGTCATCGTAGATAACGTGAGCGTTGGTGACGATGTAGCCGTCCTCGGTCATGATGATACCTGTGCCGGTACCAACAGCCTGCTGGGTAGTTTCCTCAGGAGCCATACCCATCCAGCCCCAGGTGTTGTAGGACTGAGTGAACTCGAAGGTAGAGGAGATACCGACTACTGAGGGCTCGATCTCGTCCACGATATCGGGGAGGTACTTTGCGTCCTCACGGGCAGCTATCTGGATAAGGCTGGGGAGGTTTTCGCTGCCAGGCTTTTTTTCGGCGTCATTCTTTGGGATAGGCTCATCCAGGTCGGCATTAGCCTGGCGCTCGTCCTCTGAGGATGAGTCGGTGTTGTCCAGCTTGGTGTCGTTCATGAATTTGTGTACCTGCCAGCCTGTAGCGCCGAGAATTGCGACACACAGCAAAATAGCCACGGCTTTAAGGCCACGGTGCTTGTTTGCTTTTTTTGGTTTGGAGTTTTCTGAAATATAAGACGACCCGTCATTTTCGTGATCATGGTCGTTGTAAAAGTCTGACATAGATCTGACCCCCATATGGTTTTATTACAATTATAATTATACCCCGGATCGTGATAGAATTATGATAGCCTACAGAAAAAAAGGGCTCCCTTTGTGAAAATTGAAGGGAGCCTTTTACTCATTATTTCAGCTTAGCCTTGGCCTTGTCGGTGAAGCGCTGGCCGAATACCAAAAACCTCTTGTGAGAGCCTCTGCCGATCTCGCCGGAGCCGTCCTGTGCAGTGACTGTGAAGCAGATCTCACGGCCATTCACAGCAGTGACCTCAGCCTGTGCGGAAACTGTCATGCCCTCAGGAGTTGCGGCAAGGTGGTCAGCGTTCATCTGAGTGCCAACGGTAGTTTCGTCGCCCTCTAGGAAGGGAGCAACAGCGCTGCAAGCAGCCTTTTCCATAAGCATTATCATAACGGGAGTAGCCAGTACCTCAAGGCTTCCGCTGCCCACGTTCACAGCAAGCTCTTTGGGAGAAACTGTAAGGGAAGCGCTGCCCTTTGTACCGATCGGTATCTCTTTCATGGGGACCTCCTTAGTCGCTGTTTTTGCTGGTCTCCAGAAGTTCATCTGGGATGGGACACGGCGACATCACTTCGCCGATGACTCTGTCGTAGGTGAGAACGTCAAGCTCCTCATTGTCGGGAGTCGTGTCGTCGTAGTCGATAGAGTAAACGGGGAGAGTCTCCATGAACTCGTTCATTTTCTCGATGAAGGCATCTCTGGGAGCGTCGATGATGTTCAGCAGAACATAAGGCATATAGAAGAATGACACCTTATTGTCCGGGATCTTGGAGTAATCTGCATCGTAGTTGCTCCAGATGAAGTATCTCTGCTCGTAGAGGACGCTGCAAGTAACGCCGTCCAGATAGAGCTGATTGTAAACGCTGGTCTCGCCTCTCAGTGAAGGGAAGTGGTCACCAACGAAGAATACCAGAGTAGGCTCGTCAATGTTTTTCAGCTCGTCTAGGAAGACCGTCAGGCCCTCGTTGCTGTGCTGTATCCACTGGAGGTAGTTGCCGAACTCATCGTCCGGATCTTCGCCCTGGTTGTAGGGCTGGTGGTTCTGCATAGTAGTTGTGTGAACGTAAAGCGGGTCGTCGGTGGTCTTGATCAGGTCGATGAGCTGGTCGTAAACTGTCTTATCGTCAACATAGGTGCCGTAATGCTCTACGGGAACGGTGAAATCGCTTACATTGTCGATGTCGTCGTGGAAGATCATCTTATCGAAGCCGAACTCTCCGTAGATCTTTGAGCGGCTGTAGAAATTGCTCTGGAAGGGGTGAACGTAGGCTGTGGAGTAGCCCCAGCTCTTGTAATACTGAGCCAGAGCAGGCTGCTCACGATCAGCAAGCTCTCTCTGAGGCATATTAGGAGCATTCAGTCCACGGACAGGAAGTCCGAAGAGCAGCTCGAACTCAGAACGGACTGTGTAGCTGGCGTAAGTAGGAGTGATAGCGATACCGCCGTAGCCCTCTTCAACAGCCTTGTCGAAGCCCTCGTAGTATTTATCGTCAACGTTCAGCTCGTCGAAAACACGGAAGTCGGCGTAGGACTCGCTCATGATCACCACAACGTTAGGCTTCTTGCCGCCGTTGAAATCCTCGGATGTGTCAGCCTTGACATCAGTGATCTCTTCAACATAGTCCTCGGTGTAGTTATCCGGCTCACGAAGTCTGTTTGCGTAGCTTTCAGAGGCCGTTTCCACAATGAAAGCGAGGAAGCTGTTGCTGTCGAACTTTTCGTTGAGGATGAAAGCGTTTGTAGCAGCGGTGGTATCCAGCTTGAAGAACTTGTAGATAGGATTGTAGAATGAAGGGAAGATGATAAGTCCAACGCAGGGAGCCACGCAGCAAAGACAGGCGATCAGCCTCTTTACGGGGATATGTCTTGGGAGCTTGGGGTTGAAATATGCAATGATCAGAGCCACAGCCACAACTATCAGGCAGTAGATGATCAGCCTAGGGGTTATCCTTATGTAGGCGAAGGATTTCAGGCTCTTGACACTCTTGAACAGCTTCATGTCCGAGAGGATAAGGTGGTTGCCGTTGGTGCCGTATTTGAACAGCTCAACGATGCTCAGTGCCATGTAGATGAAGCTCTGAATCACCGAAGCCACCCAGCCCTTCCTGAACACCGCCAGCAGGAACACGAATACCAATGCGGCGATTACTATGTCGAAGAAGAGAACGGTAGGTCTGTCGGCGGCGAATGCAAAGAAGGAGCTCACCTTCTTGAACTGATTGATCTCCGCCATGCAGGTGATGAAGATCGGGAACAGTATCATCAGGATCATGTTCAGAGTCTTGAAACGGGAGGAGTTGTCCTCACGCTTCTGGTTAAGTCTTGTGATCCAGTTCTGCTTCTCCTGCTTGTTAATATTTTTGCTATTTGTCATATGATCTCCCTCTATCAAAAAAAGCGCACAAAGGTGTAGTTTTTCTTACAATTATACTATATCACATGAAAATACAAACTTCAAGCACAAAATATGAGATATCATCAACTTTTCACGAAGTTCGTCTCCTTTGGTAATAGTATACGGAAGAACAAGAAGACATTTGTTGATTTTGACGAATTATTTCAGCCAACCCTTCTGCTGTGCATCGTCGATGAGGGAGAGGATAAGCTCGCCCAAAGCAGGGGAGTTTTTCACAGTTTCGGTATTTCTGTCCTTGACCTGCTGGGCAGCAATACCGTGCTCAGTCCAGGCACGGCCGTTGTTGGTGTAGTTCAGCAAAAGAGGCTGTACCCGGTCGAGGACCCCGGCAAACCTTGCCTCAGGAGTTTCCTTGGCCTCAAATTCACGCCAGAGAGCGGAGAATTCCTCCCGCTGATCCTCGGGAAGGAGCCCGTAGATCCTCTGGGCGGCTTTTTCCTCACGGTCAGCCTTGGTCTTGTTGCCCTCGTCGTCGTAGATGTAGGTGTCCCCGGCGTCGATCTCCACCACGTCGTGGAGCAGCACCATTTTCATCACATGGAGCAGATCTACCGGCTCCGGGAAATACTCCTCCAGCAGAAAAGCCATAACAGCCAGGTGCCAGCTGTGCTCGGCGTCGTTTTCGGTCCTATCCTCGTGGAGGACGTAGGTCTGCCGGTAGAGGTTTTTCATCTTGTCCAGCTCCAGCATGAAGCTGAGCTGCTTATTCAGTCTGTCCGTCATTTTCTTCCTCCTTCTGTATCTTTTCCATGAATTCCTTCATTTCCTGCTTTTTCTTCTCCTTGGATTTTAGCCAGTATATCAGCAGTGGCAGAGTGAAGGGCATGGTGAATAATACTGAGACCAGGGCGACTCCGAAAAACATGATGACACCGTTAAAAATGCTCATCAAGAACATATAAAGCACGACTCCTGCGCCCATGATGAAGCGGATGACCTCACGGAAGATGAAAACGGTCTTTGAGTACATCTCCGCCACGGTGAAGCCGCCGAATATCACCAGTATCAGCATAGGCATCATTACCGTGCCCATAATGGTGTCGAAGTGGTAGTGGAGCCTTTTCTCGTCGAAGTCTCCCACCGCCAAGAAAACAGCCAGCACTGCTGCGGTCAGCGCCGGGAAGATGCAGAGGGACTGCCTTAGCTTCTTCTCGTATTCTGTGTCAAGCATGGTATCACTCTCCGTTCACGGGGCAGTAGCCGGCAAGCCTGATCATCTCCTGACCCTCGTCGGTTAGCAGGTAGTCTCTCAGCTCCTTGGGCCTGCCTTCCTGACCCTCTTCCATAACGGCGTAATAGGCGGTGGTGAAGGGGTAGCTGTGGTCGGCGAGGTGCTGATTGTCAGGAGCTATGCCGTCCACCTTCAGCACCTTGATGTCGTCGCTTTTGTAGAGGTTGTTCAGGTAGTAATAGTAGGTGTAGCCGATGCTGTTTTCACGGTTTTCGTATTCGGCTATCTTCTCGATAAGCTCGCCCATGCCGACCACCTCATAGTATGCCTCCTTTGGCTCCATGAGGTGAACGTCCTTCATGACGAGCTGCTCCATTGCGGTCTGGCTGCCGGAGTTCCTCTCACGCTGGTAGGGGATGATCTCAGCATCGTTTCCGCCAACGTCCTTCCAGTTGGTTATCTTTCCGGAGTAGATGTCCTGTATCTGCTCTACGGTAAGGCTTTCTACGGGGTTGTCCTTGTGGGTGATGAAAACGAAGCCGTCCAGCGCTACGGGCGTGACGTCCATGGTCTTGCCCTCTGCCTTAGCGATATTGTTCTCGTCAACTGAGGGCTCGGTGACGAAAATGAGGTCCTTGTCCTTGTAGACTTCTTTCGAGCCTTTGCTCTTGTAGCGAGCCTCGCTGTAGAGCAGGTATTCGTATGCGTAGTGGGTGGTGTTGTGATCAACGTAGCTCTCCACCTCGTCGTCGGAGGCTCCGCAGAACTGCCTTGCGAGCTCGGCGGTTATGGGGATAGTGGCGGTGGAGCCGTCTATCCAGGCGAAGTCCTCCTTGCTCAGCGAGATCTTCCCAGACTGTATGACGTGCCAGTCGTCAGGTCTGGTGAGCATAACGTTGATGTTGTTATTTTTGCCGGTCTTGTCCTCCACGAAGTCCTTGCCGTTGTGATACACTATGGCGGCGTGGACGGCAACGCCGAGGATGATGGCGGCGGCAGCTCCTAGGATAATAAGCGGCAGGGGATTTGCGGTCTTGTTTTTCATGGTGTGATCCTCCTTATGTCATGGTATCCCTATTATAGCATGATCTCTTTACAGCGGAATTATGGTAAGGTCACAGAAAAGTTAAAAATCATTACAGTTCAGATGACCATTCCGCCGTTTACCGCAAGCACCTGTCCGGTGATGTACTCGGCCTTGTCTGAGGCAAGGAAAGTCACAGCATCGGCAACGTGTCTTGGCTCTCCGAAGATCCCCAGCGGGATCTCCTCACGGATAAGTTCAAGGTCTTCCTCCGAGAAGCGGCTGTTCATCTCAGTCATTATAAAGCCGGGTGATACGCAGTTCACCCTTATCCCCGAGGGTGCGCACTCCTTTGCCAGAGCCTTTGTGAAGCCGATCAGACCGGCTTTTGATGCGGAGTAGTCCACCTCGCAGGAGGCGCCCACCTGTCCCCACATGGAGGAGATATTGATGATGCACCCGTACTTCCGGCTTATCATTCCCGGAAGAACTGTTCTCGCACAGGTCATAGCTCCGATTAGGTTGATGTTCATGATGGCAGCCGCCTTTTCCGGGGAGATCCTGTCGAAAGTCTCGATTTCCGAGATCCCGGCGTTGTTCACCAGCAGGTCGATCTCTCCGACTGATGTGAGAGCTGAGCGTATCTGCTGGCCGTCCGAAATGTCGAAGCACAGGGCTCTTCCGCCGATCTCCCTTGCCAGAGCCTTGGCCTTTTCTAGGGAGCTCCTACAGCAAACGATAACCTCCCAGCCTTCCTCTGCCAGCTTCCGGCAGACCGCCTCTCCGATGCCGCCTGCACCGCCTGTTACTGCTGCTATCCTCTTCATGGCAGACACTTCCTTTCTAACATGATTATACCATATTTTCGCACAGCAATCAACATTATTATTGTGAAACCGGATCAGCTCTCATGACGCTGTGGGAATATTGACATCTTGGGCAAATTAGGGTATAATCAAAGTAATACACTGCGCACGCCGCAGCAGATCATTTGGAGGAAAAAATGGATCAGAAAAAACTTGACCGCATAAACCAGCTTGCACATAAATCAAAGACCGAAGGCCTTACTCCGGAGGAAAAGGCCGAGCAGGCCATTCTTAGGGACGAATACCGTGCCGCTGTTACTGGAGATCTCCGGGCTCAGCTTGAAAACACCTACATCATGACCCCCGACGGAAAGAAGCGGAAGGTAGGCAGCGGAGGAAAGAGATCATGACTAACGGAGAGCTTTTTTCAATGGCAGTAAAGGCTGCCGAGAATTCCTACAGCCCCTACTCGAAATTCAGAGTGGGAGCCGCTCTCCTTGCCGCTGACGGAAGGATCTTCACCGGCTGCAATATCGAAAATGCGTCCTTTTCGCTGACGAACTGCGCTGAGAGAACGGCTCTTTTCAAGGCAGTCTCCGAGGGCGTCAGGGAGTTCAAGGCAATTGCGGTGGCCGGGAGCTCCACAGAGGATTTTCGCAAGCCCTGTCAGCCATGCGGTGCCTGCTTGCAGGTACTGAGCGAATTCTGCGGCGACGACCTGATCGTGATCTTGTCAAACGGCTTCTTCAAGCTGTCTGACTTCCTGCCCCTGAGATTTGGTGCGGAGAACATGAAATGATACGGCTGATCACTGAGAACAAACGTGACTATATGGAGCTCCTACTCATGGGCGATGAGCAGGAGGAGCTGGTGGAGGGCTATCTTGACAGGGGTGAGCTGTACGTTCTCGAAGAGGAAGGTGAGGCTCTTGCCGTCTGCGTCATAACTGACGAGGGGGAGGGTACTGCTGAGCTGAAGAATATCGCAGTTTCCCCGAAATACCGCAGAAAAGGCCTTGGCAGTGCTCTTCTTTCCGAGGTGGAGCAGATCTGCTCTGAGCGATTTGAAAGACTGACCCTCGGCACAGGGGACAGCCCTCTGACTGTGCCGTTTTATGAGAGCTGCGGATACGTCCGCACACATATCGTCCCAGACTACTTTACGAAAAATTACGACCACCCCATTATCGAAGCCGGGGTCCGGCTAAGGGACCAGATCTGCTTCGAGAAAAGGCTCCGGAGGTAAAAATGAGTACACTGAAAGAAAAGATAGAGAAGCACCTTCTGGAAGTGCAGAAGCCCTCACGCTACATCGGCGGCGAGGTGGGAAGCGTCATCAAGGACAAGTCCAAGGTGGACGTGCGCTTTGCGTTCTGCTTCCCGGATACATACGACATCGGAATGTCCCACCTGGGCATGAAGATCCTTTACTCCCTGACCAACGAGAGGGAGAATTACTGGTGCGAGCGCTGCTTTGCGCCGGGTCTGGATTTTGAGGAGATCATGCGGAAAAATGACATCCCGCTCTACGCTTTGGAGTCCCTTGACCCTATCAAGGACTTCGACTTCATCGGATTTACCCTGCAATATGAGCTTTCCTATACGGGAGTTCTGAATATGCTGGATCTGGCCGGGATCCCGGTTTTTTCCAAGGACAGGACAGAGGAGCTGACCCAGATCGTTGTTGCCGGAGGCCCCTGTGTCTGTAATCCAGAGCCCCTGGCCGACTTCTTCGACATCTTCATTTTGGGCGAGGGCGAGGAGGTCAACCTTGAGCTTATGGACCTTTACTGGGAAATGAAGCAGCAGGGCGCCAAGCGTATGGATTTCCTGCGCCGTGCAGCTCAGATCCCCGGCGTTTATGTTCCTCAGTTCTACCACTTCTTCTACAAGGAGGACGGAACTATCGACCGTATGGAGGTCACTGACGGCGCTCCCGAGAAGATCACAAAGCGCATCATCAAGGACTTCGACAAGGTATACTACCCGGACAACTTCGTGGTGCCCTTCACTGAGATCGTCCACGACCGAGTTTCCGTGGAGGTGCTCCGTGGCTGCATAAGAGGCTGCCGCTTCTGTCAGGCAGGCTTCATCTACAGGCCCTTCCGTGAGAAATCCACAGACACGATCGTGAGCGAAACGAAGTCTCTCTGCGAAAATACCGGCTACGATGAGGTGTCTCTGGCCTCGCTCAGTACAAGCGACCACTCCGAGATCGACCCCATGCTGACCCGGCTCATCAAGTACACTGAAGGCGAGCGTGTCAACCTTTCACTGCCTTCACTGCGTGTGGACAACTTCTCTGAGTCGCTGCTGAACAAGATCAAGAAGGTGCGCAAGTCCGGACTGACCTTCGCTGCCGAGGGAGGAACTCAGCGCCTTCGTGACGTTATCAACAAGAACGTTTCCGAGGAGGAGATCATGAGCACCTGCCGCATCGCCTTTGAGGGCGGTTATTCTGCGGTGAAGCTGTACTTCATGATGGGACTCCCCACTGAAACTGACGAGGACATCGTGGGCATCGCAGAGCTTGCTCAGCGGATCATCGACCTGTTCTACAGCATCGAGGACAGACCCCGTGGAAAGGGCGTTCAGATCTCCATAAGCTGCGCTACATTCGTGCCTAAGCCCTTTACTCCCTTCCAGTTCGAGCCTCAGGACACCCGTGAGATGATCGAGCACAAGCAGAAGCTGCTCATGGACTCAGTTACCTCACGAAAGGTGAAGGTCAGCTACCACGACCCCAATGTAAGTATGCTTGAGGTGATCCTGGCCAAGGGCGACCGCCGGCTGTGCAAGTCGATCTATACCGCCTGGAAGAAGGGCTGCAAGTTCGACAGCTGGAGTGAGCATTTCCGCTTCGACCTGTGGCTGGAGGCTTTTGCTGAGTGCGGCATAGACCCTGCATTTTACGCAAACCGCCGCTTCGATTACGACGAGATCCTGCCCTGGGATCACCTGGATTACCTTGTTTCCAAGGAGTTCTTCATTCGTGAGAACAAGACCGCTCACAAGGCGGTGACTACTCCCAATTGCCGTGAGAGATGTTCAGGCTGCGGAGTAAATAAGGCTGTTGGGAGGGATTGTTTTTGATCAGAGTTAGAGCTACCTTTGAGAAAAAGGGGAGAGCGAAGTACATCTCCCATCTTGACCTGAACCGCTGTATGCTGCGGACCTTCCGGCGTTCACGGCTGCCCATATGGTACACAGAGGGCTTCAATCCACACCCGTACTACTCCTTCGCACTGGCGCTTTCACTGGGCTATGAGAGCAGCTGCGAGATCCTGGATTTCAACCTGACTGATGACGATATCTCCATGGAGCAGATCCGTGACCAGCTCAATGCGGTCATGCCTGAGGGCATGAGCATAGTTTCCGTTGCCCTCCAGGAGCAGAAGATAACTGCCATAGCAAAGGCAAAATACGAGTTTTCCCTGAAGACCGAGGACGTGGACGGTCTGTTCGAGGCTGTCTGTCAGCTGACTGCTGCTCCCGAGATCCTCATTGAGAAGAAGACCAAGAAGGGCATGAAGACAGTTGACATAAAGCCTGATCTGGAGGTGCTGAGCTGCGAGAAGTCCGATCATTCGGTGGATATGACCATGTATCTGCCTGCCGGCACTCAGACCAACTACAACCCCAGCCTCTTCATCGAGGCTCTGAAACGGGTCACTGAGATACCCTTCGAGTCGGAAAACATTCGCCGAACAGCGATACTTTGCGCTGACAACACACCGTTCAAATAAGGAGATACCATGGATATTTTCAGCAATGATATAGACGGAGGCAAGGCCTTCGATTGGGGACGCACATCAACTGATTACGCTAAATACCGGGACATCTATCCGCCTGTTTTCTTCCGGAAGGTGGCCGACCTTGGCCTTTGTGTGGCAGGTCAGCGAGTTCTTGACATAGGCACAGGAACAGGCGTAGTTCCCCGAAATATGTACAAATACGGCGCTAAGTGGACGGGCTCTGACATTTCTGAGGAACAGATCGCACAGGCAAAGCTGCTTGCCGAAAAACAGAGCATGGACATCGGATTTCTGGTCTCTTCTGCGGAGGAGCTGGACTTCCCTGAGGGCAGCTTCGACGTGATCACCGCCTGTCAGTGCTTCTTCTACTTCGACTACGACCTGGTGATCCCTAAGCTGGCAAGTCTGCTCAGACCCGGTGGAAAGCTGGTGATCCTGTTCATGGCTTGGGTGCCGGCCGACGATCCTATCGCAAGAGCGAGCGAGGAGCTCGTGCTGAAGTACAACCCATCCTGGACCGGCGCCGGATATGAGAGGGCTCCTGTATTTGTGCCGGAAATTGCGGAGAGATACTTCCGCATCACCCATGCAGAGGACTACGACCTTATGGTGCCCTTTACCCGTGAAAGCTGGAACGGCAGAATGAAGGCCTGTCGAGGCGTTGGAGCTTCCATGGCTCCGGAGGATATAGCCCGCTGGGAGGAGGAGCACCTGAAAATGCTCAGAAACACGCCTTCAGACGACCTTCAGATCCTCCACCACGCCGCTATGGCTGTTCTGGAGAAGAAGTGAAAAAATTTTTTCGAAAAATATTGAAAAAACACTTGCAATTTCTTTCGATATATGGTATAATATCAGAGCATTTGAGTTCCGTCCGGCATTTTGCCAGACGAGAGTTAATGCCGAAAGACATTAAATCGAGCAGTCCGCTGCCTGTGCTGTCCTCCGGACGGCGTGCGTTAAGGCGCACCTGCGAGCAAGCCTCGCCATTATTTTTTCTGCGGATACCGGTGGCTGAGCCGGCGTTTGCGGACAGGTAAGAATGTTCGGAAAATTTTAGGAGGAAAAGAAAATGAATGCACTCAAACTCATCAGCGATGCAAGCCTGAAGGAAAACGTACCTCAGTTCGAGATCGGTGACACCGTAAAGGTACACGTTCAGATCAAGGAAGGCGACAAGAGCCGTATCCAGGTATTTGAGGGAACTGTTATCGCTAAGAAGCACGGCGGTATCAGCGAGACCTTCACAGTAAGACGTGTTGCTCACGGCGTTGGCATTGAGCGTGTCTTCCCTGTACACTCTCCTGTTGTTGACAAGGTAGAGGTCATCAGACACGGTAAGGTAAGAAGAGCTAAGCTCTACTACCTGCGTGACAGAGTCGGCAAGGCAGCAAAGGTCAAGGAACAGATCCGCTGATCATGCGGTGCAGACGGGGCTCGGCCGGAGTTATTCCGGCTGGCTCGTCTCTTACCCCGAGGGACGTGAGCGTCCCTTTTTTGCTACATTTAGGAAAACAACCAGTCAGGTGAGGTACTTTTTATGGCAGATAAAGATCTAACTACGGCAAATAAGCAGGAGCTGACTCCCGAGGAGAAAACGGCTCAGCTCAAACAGGATGTCATCGATATCGTGGAGTCTACGCTCATCACGATGTTCTTCATCATCATGTTGTTCACCTATGTTCTGCACCCTGTAAACATCGTGGGTCAGTCCATGGTGCCTACTCTTAATAAGAACTACGATTCCACCGACCCGGATTCCACATCGGATAAGATCTTCATGAATACGGTCTTCTTCAAGCTCAATTACGGCGATATAATTATCATCGACAACGATGTTCCTCATCTTCTTGATGAAAACGGCAATGCTTATGTCCCTGAAGGCGTAAATGCTCTTCAGGAGTGCATCATCAAGCGTGTTATCGCTACTGAGGGTCAGACCGTAGAGCTCCGTGACAGTCAGGTCATCGTTGACGGAAAGGTGCTGGACGAGCCCTATATCAATGCAGGCTCAACTACCTACGACCTGGGCGCTTTTGAAGGACAGTACCCCATCACTATCCCCGAGGGCTACTGCTTCGTAATGGGCGACAACCGCAACCGCTCTACAGACAGCCGTGCGGTCAATGTTGGACTTATCTCAAAGGATCAGATCTACGGCAAGGCTATTATCAGATATTCACCCTTGAAGGACTTCGACATTCTTACAAACTCATGGAAGGAATCAGCTAATGACTGACAGCAGGAAAAGATCAGCAGGCTTTCTCAGGGAGCTTATCGGCTTCATCGAGAGCCTGCTCATCGCACTGTTCGTCATTACGCTGATTTTTACCTATATTATAGGTATAGTGACAATTCAGGGCGACTCGATGAAAAATACACTTTTATCCGGCGAGCGTGTGATCATGCTCAAGACCTTCTCCCCGGATAACGGTGACATTGTTATTATCAGAGCAACTGACGCCGTGACACTGGGGGAGGACGGCTCTCCCGTGGTGAAGAGCGGTCTGCAAAAGATCATCGTCAAGCGTATCATAGCTTCCGGCGGTCAGCAGATCGACATCGACTTCGGCTCCGGGGCCGTGTATGTTGACGGAGAAAAGCTCCGTGAGGACTACCTTGCTCTGGGGCTCACTCACAACGATACCGGAGCTTTTACCGAGCAGTACCCCATTACTGTGCCGGAGGGCTATTACTTCGTCATGGGCGACAACCGTCCTGTCTCAAAGGACAGCCGCTCTATCGACATCGGGCTCATCTCCCGGGAGGAGATCCTGGGCAGAGCCTTCATACGCATTTCCCCGAAGGAGAGCTTCGGGCTCATCGGCTGAGAACAGGAGGCTGATTTGGAAAACAACAACGATATGAAAACGATCCAGTGGTTCCCCGGGCATATGGCCAAGACCCGGCGTGCAATCGCTGCCAACTTAAAGCTGGTGGACGCAGTGGTGGAGATCATAGATGCCCGTGCTCCCATGAGCAGCCGAAACCCTGAGATCGACCAGATAACTGCAAAAAAGCCCAGGCTGGTGCTGCTCAATAAGTGCGACCTGGCAGATCAAGGAGCAACTCAGGGCTGGATAAATTCCCTGAAAAGCAGCAATGTTGCGGCACTTGCGGTGGACTGCAAGTCCGGAAAGGGCCTCAATAAGCTGATGTCCACGCTGAAGTCAACAGTTCTTGCTGAGCTCATGGAGAAGCGTGCCAAAAACGGCATGACCGGAGCTCCGATCAGACTGATGATACTGGGTATCCCTAACGTTGGAAAGAGCTCGCTGATCAACAGAATGGCCGGCTCCAAGCGAACTAAAGTGGAGGACAGGCCGGGCGTCACCCGTACAAAGCAATGGGTGAAGCTGAAGGACAACACTGAGCTGCTGGATATGCCCGGCGTGCTCTGGCCGAAATTCGAGGATCAGGAGGCTGCGATCAGACTGGCATTCACCGGAGCTATCAGCGACGACATCCTTGATGTGGAGACCTTGGCCATGAAGCTGCTGCTCTTCCTTTCAAAGAGCTATCCGCAGGCTCTCATTGACAGATACAAGATCGAGCTCTCCGAGGAGGACGACGGTCTTGCTCTCCTTGAAAAAGTAGGACGCAAGCGTGGAATGGTGGTCTCCGGAGGAGAGATCAACACAGAGCGTGCTGCAATCACCGTGCTGGACGAGTTCCGCAGCGGCAAGCTGGGCAGGATAACTCTGGAGCTCCCGGAAAGGAGCTGACAATGGCAAGAGTTACGCTCCATAAGGAGCTTTTCGAGTACGACAGCGCAGTCAGGAACGATTTTCCCTTGATCTGCGGAGTGGATGAGGCCGGAAGGGGACCTCTTGCCGGCGATGTTTACGCAGCGGCAGTGATCCTTGAGGACGACACACTTATCGAGTACCTAAATGACAGCAAGAAGATCTCCGAGAAGCGCAGAGAGCTGCTTTTTGACGAGATAAAGGCAAAGGCTAAGGCCTGGTGCATCGCCACTGCTTCCGTGGAGGAGATCGACAGCCTGAATATCCTGCAAGCCACTATGCTTGCCATGAAGCGGGCTGTGGATGGACTTGGCATAGAGCCGGATATGGCTCTGGTGGACGGCAACCGCCTTCCGGAGCTTAGCTGCCCGGCACAGTGCGTCATCAAGGGCGATGCCACCTCCGCTTCCATTGCGGCTGCTTCGGTTCTGGCGAAAGTCGCCAGGGACCGCTATATGAGGGAGCTTGACCAGGCTTATCCTCAGTATCAGTTCTCCCAGCACAAGGGCTACGGCACCAAGCTGCACTGCGATATGCTCAGGCAGTACGGCCCAAGCCCCGTACACAGAAGGACCTTCCTCAAAAAGATACTGGGTGAATGATATGAACAAGACCGAGATCGGAAGGATCGGCGAGGAGGCCGTCTGCCGGTATCTTGAGGAGCGTGGCTACACCGTTTCTGCAAGGAATTACCGCATAAAGGGCGGCGAGATCGACATCATCGCTGAAAACGGAGACTGCATCGTCTTCGTTGAGGTGAAGTCCCGAAAGCCGGACAGCCTTGTTACGGGATTTGAGGCTGTGAACAAGCGCAAAAGGGGACTCATCATCAAGACCGCCAGCGATTACTGCGTGAAGCATCCGACGCTTCTCCAGCCTCGCTTCGACATAGCTCAGGTCATTATCAGCGGCGAAAATGTGGTCAGTATCGACTACATCGAAAACGCCTACGATACCACCGGCTACAATTTTTATTTTTAGAGCACGAGCCGCTTTGCCGGCTTAGTAATATAAAAGGGTGATCATATGTTTTATAAGAGCACAAGAAACAGCAGCGTCAGAGTGTCCAGCGCAGAGGCTATCACTCAGGGTATCTCCGTTGATGGCGGACTTTTCGTTCCTGAGCAGATCCCGGAGCTGACCCTTGACGAGATCAAGGCTGTTGGCCAGATGAACTATGCTGACAGAGCTGCCTATGTTTTCGCTAAATATCTTACGGACTTCACAGAGGCTGAGATCCGCTACTGCACAGAAAACGCCTATTCTACCAAGAATTTCGAGACAGAGAGCATTGCTGAGATCGCACATCTCTTCGACGGCACCTATATGCTGGAGCTGTGGCACGGTCCCACCTGCGCATTCAAGGACATGGCTCTCCAGATCCTTCCCTACTTCCTGACAACTTCCGCCAAGAAGATCAACCTGGACAAGAAGATCGTTATCCTCGTTGCCACCTCAGGCGACACCGGAAAGGCTGCTCTTGAGGGCTTCAAGGACGTTGAGGGCACTTCTATCCTGGTATTCTACCCCGAGGACGGCGTAAGCCCCATGCAGAAGCGCCAGATGAAGACTCAGGAGGGCTCAAACGTTGGTGTTTGCGCTATCAAGGGCAACTTCGATGACTGTCAGACCGGCGTTAAGCAGATCTTCACCAACGACGAGGTAAAGGCTCAGCTTGATAAGAACGGAATGATGTTCTCCTCAGCAAACTCTATCAACTGGGGACGTCTTGTTCCTCAGGTAGTTTACTACGTTTCAGCCTATGCTGAGCTGGTAAAGGACGGCGAGGTCCAGCTTGGCGACAAGATCAACATCGTTGTTCCCACAGGTAACTTCGGAAACATCCTTGCTGCCTACTACGCAAAGCACATGGGAGTTCCTGTAAATAAGCTGATCTGTGCCTCCAACATCAACAACGTGCTCACAGACTTTATCAATACAGGCGTTTACGACCGCAACAGAAAGTTCTACGCAACTGTTTCGCCTTCCATGGATATCCTTATCTCCAGCAACCTTGAAAGACTGCTCTACCTGATGACAGGCTGCGATGACGCCGTTATCCGTGAGTGGTTCGGCAAGCTGTCCACTGAGGGCAGATATGAGGTGACTGACGAGATCAAGGCTAAGCTGAAGGAGGAGTTTGCTGCCGGCTTCTGCGACGACCATCAGACAAAGGCAACTATCCACGACATTTATGAGAAGTTCTCCTACACCTGCGACACTCATACAGCTGTTGCAGTGAAGGTCTACAACGATTACAAGGCAGCTACAGGCGACACAACTAAGACGATCATCGCTTCTACTGCGAGCCCTTACAAGTTCAGCGCTGCTGTTCTGGAGGCTCTGGAAGGAAAGGCTTCTGACATGGACGAGTACGACAAGGTAGACCGTATCGCTGAGCTCTCCGACATTCCCGTTCCTGCTGCGCTGGCTGACCTGAGAACAAAGCCTGAGCGCTTCGGCGATGTTATCACCAAGGAGGATCAGAAGGACTACGTTCTCAAAACTCTGGGCATCTGATGAGCCTGTTTGTTATCGGTGATCTGCACCTGTGCCTCTGCGACCCTTCAAAGACCATGAGCATTTTTCCGGGGTGGGAGAACTATCAGGAGCGTATCGAGAAGAACTGGCGTGAGGTGGTCTCTCCGGAGGACACTGTGGTCTTAGCAGGCGATCTGACCTGGGGAATGTCCCTTCAGCAGGCAGAGCCGGATTTTCGACTGATCAACAGCCTTCCCGGTGAGAAGATCATCCTCAAAGGCAACCACGATTACTGGTGGACTACTAGGCGGAAAATGGAAGACTTTTTCTCCTCATGCGGATTTGACACTCTGCATATCCTGCACAATGATCACTATGCCTACGGGAATTACGGTATCTGCGGCACGAGAGGCTGGGTAAACGGCACTGACTCCAAGGACGTTCAGGACGAAAAGGTCCTGAAAAGAGAGGTCCAGCGGCTGGAGACTTCCATAAAGTCGGCTGTCTCTGCCGGGCTTGAGCCATTGGTGTTCATGCACTATCCGCCCATTTTCGCCTCGAATTTCAACTATGACATCCTTGAGATCCTTTATAGGTATAAGATAAAAGAGTGCTACTACGGTCACATCCACGGCCGCTCAGCTCACCAGCTCTGCGTCACAAATACCTATGACGACATAAATTTTCATCTCATCGCTGGTGATTATATACAATTTCGGCCGGAAAAAGTGCTGTGAATTGTTAGCAATGTAGAAGTGGATCTTTTTTGTAGAAAATATTTTTGAAATGTGGTATAATGTACCAAGTATGTTATTGAAGTGCAATCTATGCATATCAGTATATTAGTAATGGAGGACATATAAATCATGAGTTTAAAATCATCTAACAAGACCGATGTAAACACCACTGAACTGGTGATCTCTATCGACGCTGCTACTTTTGAGGCTGCTGTTGAGAAGGAGTACCAGAGACAGAAGAAGAATATCCAGCTCAAGGGCTTCAGAAAGGGTAAGGTTTCCCGTAAGCTGGCTGAGAGAGAGTTCGGCGAGGGCGCTTTCTACGAGGGCGCTATCAACTCACTCCTCGGACCTGAGATCGACGCTGCTATCGCTGAGACAGGCATCGTTCTTGTTGACACTCCCAGCATCGACGTTACTTCTATCGATAAGGAGAACGGCGTTGAGCTGAAGGCTATCTGTGTTACAAAGCCTGAGATCGAGATCGCTGATTACAAGGGCATGAAGGCTGCTAAGACCGTTAAAGAGATCACTGATGAGGATATCGACAAGCAGGTCGAGATCATCAGAAAGAAGAACGCTCGTATCGTTTCCGTTGAGGACAGAGCTGCTCAGATGGACGATGAGGTCATCATCGACTTCGAGGGCTTCTTCGGTGACGAGGCATTTGAAGGCGGCAAGGGCGAGGATCACCCCCTCAAGCTGGGAAGCGGCCAGTTCATCCCCGGTTTCGAGGATCAGATCGTTGGCCACAACATCGGCGATGAGTTCGATGTAGTCGTTACATTCCCTGAGGACTACCAGATGACTGATTATGCCGGCAAGGAGGCCACATTCAAGACTAAGCTCAAGGCTATCAGCTATGAGGAGCTCCCTGAGATCGACGATGATCTGGTAAAGGACGCTACTGACTTCGATAGCGTTGAGGAGTACAGAGCTGACATCAAGACTAAGCTGGAGGAGGCCGCTGTTAAGCAGGCAGACGCAGCTTTCGAGGGCGCTCTTATTGCTAACCTTATCGAGAAGGTAGATCAGCCTATCCCCAATTGTATGTTCGAGCAGCGCATCGATTCTCTCATGCGTGCATTTGAGCAGCAGCTCAAGCAGCAGGGCATGGACCTCAACCTCTACTTCCAGTACACAGGCATGGATATGGACTCCTTCAGAGAGACATACCGTGAGAGAGCTGTCGGCGAGGTAAAGCTGAGACTTGCTCTTGAGAAGATCGCTGAGATCGAGGGCATCGAGGTCTCTGACGAGGAGCTCAACAACGGTCTTTCTGAGATCGCTGCTGCTAATAACATCGACGTTGACACAGTAAAGCGTTTCATTCCTATCAATGATTATATCAACGATATGAAGGTACAGAAGGCTATGGACCTCGTTAAGGAGAGCGCTGTTGTTGATAACACAGCTGCTGAGGCAGAGGCTCCTGCTGAGAATACAGACGCAGAATAAGCATATCCGTGAGTTGGCCCGCATATCTATTGTGGGTCAACCGCATTTAATAAAGAAAGGGCGATGAGTTATGAGTTTAGTACCAGTAGTTGTAGAGCAGACCAGCAGAGGAGAGCGCTCCTTCGATATTTTCTCAAGACTGCTCAATGACAGGATCGTTATGCTGTCCGATCAGGTGAATGACGTCACTGCAAGTCTCGTTGTTGCACAGCTCCTTTATCTGGAGAGCCAGGATTCCGAGAAGGATATCTCGCTGTATATCAACAGCCCCGGCGGATCTGTCACAGCAGGCATGGCTATCTACGATACTATGAACTACATCAAGTGTGATGTTTCCACTATCTGTATCGGTATGGCAGCTTCTATGGGCGCCTTCCTTCTTTCGTCAGGCGCAAAGGGAAAAAGAATAGCTCTCCCCAACAGTGAGATCATGATCCACCAGCCTCTGGGCGGCGCTCAGGGTCAGGCTACTGAGATCGAGATCGCTGCACGCCATATCCTGAAGACCAAGG
Source organism: Ruminococcus flavefaciens (assembly GCA_902760805.1). GTDB lineage: Bacteria > Bacillota > Clostridia > Oscillospirales > Ruminococcaceae > Ruminococcus. The sequence continues at coordinate 243,855 of CACWHY010000001.1, forward strand.
AAAAGCTCAATCAGATCCTTGCTGATAACACAGGTAAGCCCATCGAGCAGATCGCTCTTGACACTGACAGAGACAACTGGCTCTCAGCTCAGGAAGCTCTTGAGTACGGACTTATCGATAAGGTGATCGAAAAGAGGTAATTGTCTAATGGCAGAAAGTTTTAAGTCATGCAGCTTCTGCGGAAAGGGCGAGAATAGGGTACACAGTATGTTCTCTGCCGGAAGCGCTAATATCTGCGATGAATGTGTCTGCTACTGCTATGAGATGATCTTCGGGCCAGGTGTGGTCAAGGCACAGAAAAAAGCAGCTAAGTCAAACGACGGCAGCTTCTCTCTTTCATCAATGAGACTGCTCAAGCCCATGGAGATCAAGGAATTCCTGGACGATTATGTTATCGGTCAGGATGAGGCAAAGATCTCGCTGGCAGTTGCTGTATATAATCACTATAAGCGTATCCTCAGCCAGGATGAGAAGGATATGAGCGAAAAGTCTGACGGCGTTGAGCTCCAGAAGAGCAATGTGCTCCTGCTGGGACCTACCGGCGTGGGAAAGACCTTCCTTGCACAGACTCTGGCAAAGCTCCTGAACGTGCCCTTCGCTATTGCGGACGCTACTACTATCACTGAAGCCGGTTATGTGGGCGACGATGTTGAGAACGTCCTCCTTCGCCTTATCCAGGCCGCAGATTTCGACGTGAAGGCTGCCGAGAGAGGCATCATTTATATCGACGAGATCGACAAGATCGCCAGAAAGTCCGAGAATACCTCCCTTACCCGTGATGTTAGCGGTGAGGGCGTTCAGCAGGCTCTTCTGAAGATCATCGAGGGAACTGTCTCAAACGTTCCTCCTCAGGGCGGCAGAAAGCACCCCAATCAGGAGGTCATCCAGATCAACACCAAGAATATCCTCTTCATTTGCGGAGGAGCTTTCGACGGTCTGGAAAGACAGATCCAGAAGCGCATAGGCAAGGCGCCTATCGGCTTCGGCGGCGAGATCAAGAGCAAGAGCGAGGAGAAGAACAACATCTTCAAGCACGTTATCCCCAAGGATCTGGTGAAGTTCGGCATGGTGCCCGAGTTTGTGGGACGTCTGCCGGTGATCACAGTTCTTGAGGAGCTGGACGAGGCTTCTCTGGTAAGGATCCTTACCGAGCCCAAAAACGCTCTTATCAAGCAGTACAAGAAGCTGTTCGACTACGACGATATCGAGCTTGAGATCGAGGACGATGCTCTTATCGAGATCGCTAAGAAGGCTATCGCTCAGAAGACCGGAGCAAGAGGTCTCCGCTCTATCCTGGAGGGAATACTCAAGCATACAATGTTTGTAGTTCCTTCAGACGGAAGTATCGCCAAGGTCATCGTGAATGCTGACTGCGTGCTGAATGGCTCACAGCCAATTCTCATGAACAGGCGCAATAAAGTCGTTACACTTGCATAAAAGGCAAAAGGCTGCCGGAGTTATCCTCCGACAGCCTTTTTTTACTGGATCAGCATCCGCATCCGCAGCCGTTGTTGTTTCCGCAGTCGTTTCCGCAGCCGCAGCCTGACAGAAGAACGAAGAGAATGATGAGCAGAATGATCCACCAGCAGTTGTTACCGTCGAAGCAAGAATTACACATAAAGAAAAACTCCTTTTATTGATGTATTTGAGGCGCTTTTGTCTGCGCTTCATAGTACATAGTATGCCATGGCGAAAAATGTGTGACAAAGTTTTCGGGAAAGTTTTCTTTCGACTGTTATCGCAGGAAAAAGGTGGCATAATAGAATCACCAAAAGAGATACAGGAGGCGGAAAAATGACTGATCCGGAAAAATTCACGAAAAAGAGCACCAGGCTCATTGAGGGAGCCGTCAGCGAGGCTCAGGAGCTGGGTCACACCTATGTGGGGAGCGAGCACCTGCTGCTCTCTATCTGCGCTGACGGGACCACAGCGGCGGCGGAGATACTGATCAGCAACGGAGTTGCCTATGACGAGCTCAGGGCAGGGATCGTTGAAATGGTGGGGCAGGGAGCTCCAACTGTGCTGAATAAACGCTATTTTACCACAGCTGCAAAGCGGATCATGGAGCTTGCCTGGGGGATAGCTATCAAGGACAAAAAGAAACAGGCTGCTCCGGAGCACCTTCTAGCGGCTATGATAAGGGAGTCCTCATGCAGTGCCAGTGCAGCCATAAAGAGGATCGGCGGCAACCTGGGCGGGATCTGCGACGGCCTGAAGATCATTGCCTCGCCGGAGGTCAGGGGAGAGCTCTACGATGCGCTCAAGCCAAAGCTGAGCCACCTGCCAAACCTTTTCCGCTATGGGAAAAACATCACGGATATGGCGCTGATCAGGAAAAACGATCCCCTTATCGGCCGCCGGCGAGAGGTAGAGCGAGTTCTACAGGTGCTTTCCCGGCGCAGCAAGAACAATCCCTGCCTTATCGGGGAGGCCGGCGTGGGAAAGACCGCCATTGTTGAGGGCGTTGCGGAGCTTTTCGTCAGGGGACTTGTGCCGGACGTGCTGAAAAACAAGTTCATTTTTGCACTTGACCTGACGGCTATGCTCTCCGGGGCGAAGTATCGTGGCGATTTTGAGGAACGTATCAAGGCCTGCTTGGACGAGGCAGCCAATTCAGGGAACATTATCCTTTTCATCGACGAGCTCCACACGATCGTTGGCGCCGGAGCTGCGGAGGGTGCGATCGACGCTGCCAACATCATGAAGCCTCAGCTTGCCCGGGGAGAGCTCCAGATCATCGGCGCAACTACCTTTCAGGAGTATGCCCGGACTATCGAGAAGGACGCTGCTCTTGAGCGTAGATTTCAGCCGGTGAAGGTCATGGAGCCGGCTCCAGAGGAGTGTATCAGCATCATCAAGGGCCTTCGCCAGAGCTATGAGGAGTTCCACGGTATCGGGATCAGCGATGAGATGATAGCCCTGGCGGTGAACGCTTCCGTGCGCTATATCACGGGGCGTTTTCTGCCGGATAAGGCCATAGACGTGCTGGACGAGGCTTGTGCAAGGGCAAAGATCCGCAAAAATTCGGGTTTTTCGGAGAATGACCATGAGTACATCGACATGGAGAAAAGGGGAGTACGCCTTTGGGAGCTTGGCAAAGTTCTGGGCAGTGAGACTCCTGGGGAGGTCTGTGCGGAGGACATCTTTTCAGTGATCTCCACCAGAACAGGGATCCCTCTTGACCGAGTTGCAGAGGAGTCTCCGGCGGAACTCTCCCAGCTGAAGCAGCGGCTTTCTCAGCGGGTCATTGGCCACCCGGAGGCAGTTGAACTGATAACAGACGCAGTCTGCCGGGCAAGATCTGGCCTTCGTGACGGAAGGCGGCCTGCGGGAGCGTTCATGTTCGCAGGGCCGACGGGAGTCGGAAAAACTGAGCTGGCTAAGGCTCTGGCGGAGTGCCTTTTTGCCTCAGAGGACAGAATGATCCGGCTGGATATGTCTGAGTACATGGAGAAGCACTCTGTGTCAAAGCTGATCGGAGCGCCTCCCGGGTACGCAGGCTATGATGAGCGCTCGGCTGACCTTTGCGAGAAGGTGCGCCGTCAGCCCTACTCACTCATACTCTTTGACGAGGTGGAAAAAGCCGACCCGGAGGTGCTGAACATCATGCTCCAGATCCTCGACGACGGGATCCTGACGGACTCCGCCATGCGCCGGGTGAGCTTCCGAAGCTGCATCATAATTATGACCACCAACGTGGGAGCAGAAACTATCGGCGGAAGGGCTCTGCTGGGATTTGGCGGAGAGACAGGCAATTGCGCAGTTCAAAGGATCAGGGAGCGTGTCCGGGAGCATTTTTCTCCTGAGTTCATCAACCGCCTTGACGAGATCGTGGTCTTTCGGCCGCTGGAAAAGGAGGATCTGCTGTCGATCGGCAGGAAGGCTCTGGAGGACCTTTCCCGGAGAGCCTCTGGCTTGGGGATAACCCTCAGCTATACCGACAGCGTGGTGGAGACAGTCGCCTGCGCAGCAGACACGGAAAAATACGGTGCAAGGCCCATAAACCGCCGGGTGACAGACCTTATCGAGAATGAGCTTGCACGAATGATAGTTGGGCGGGCAGTTTCCTCCGGAGACCAAGTTCGTATCGACCTGGATGGCAGCAAGCTGCGCTTCACAAAGGGCGTCGCAGTATGAAAAAAGGCAGTCTTTATGGCTGCCTTTTTGCTTGACATTGACCGGCAGTGATGATATAATAAGTATGTATGCAGTCAGAAGGAATTTCTGGCCAGAAATCCAGCTTACGGAGGTCAATAATGAGTAAGTCAAAGAAAAAAAGACCGGCAGCAAAACCGGCTGAGGATAAAAAGGAGCTTAAAGCTCCTGTGGAAGAGGCTCCCGTGGAGGAGGCTCCGGCTGTGGAAGCCGAGGAGGCAGAAGCTCCTCAGGAGAGCGATGCAGCACAGGTCATCGAACAGGACAGCGCACCTGCTGTGGAGACTGCCGGCGGAGAAGCCGCTGCTGTTGCAGAGGAGCCAAAGCCCCCTCTGAAGCAGTTCCTGGGAAAGGCCAAAAAGTTCCTGGATGACATCGGTATCCCGGATATGCTGCTGGTGAGATTTGTGGCAGTATATTTCCTGTTTTCCGGATTTCTTATCTCTGCGATGCGAGAGAACTACGCCGCTGTAGACCGCTGGCAGGACTTCATCAAGGAGTCCAACCGCTCAAAATACATCATGCTTGGACTTGTGGCGTTCATTCTGCTAACTATCATCCACGACCTTCTGCCGAAGCGCTACCGGATCGTGGATCAAAGCGCAGCCATTGCATCGATCATTTTCTTCGACATAGAAGCCTTATGGAGGATCAGCAGGTCCTATGCTGCCATTTCCTTCATACTGGTATCACTGGTGTTCATCTACTACTGCCTGGGCAAGCTCCCCTCAAGGAAGCTGTATAACAAGGTGCCATGGTGGATAAGCGGTCTGGTGGTCTTGATCGCAGCCGGACTGGTATGCTTCTTCGTAGCTCTGACCACTGTCTATAAGCACAAGACCTTTGGCACAGCCTGCCACGACTTCGGACTTTTTGTTCAGATGTATCATTCACTGGCCGAAAACTTTACCGCAGTTACTACCAGTGAGCGTGACTACACGATCTCTCACTTCCTGGTACACGCCTCTTACATTTTCTATGCACTTGTACCTGTGTACAAGCTCTTCCCTTACGCAGAAACTCTCCTGATCTGTCAGGCTATCCTTGCAATGGGCGGAGTGATCCCGCTGTTCCTCATAGCTAAGCGCCATAATTTCAAGGGCATCTCACTGCTCTTCATGGGACTGGCATATGTATTCTGCGTTTGTCTTATCTCACCCTGCTATTATGAGTTCCATGAGAACGCCTTCCTTCCCACGCTGCTCATGTGGCTGCTGTGGGCAGTTGACGGCAAAAAGATCATCCCGTTCTATGTTTTCTCCGTGCTTGTCTGCATCGTCAAGGAGGACGCACCTCTTTATGTTGTCTGCATAGCGATGTTCATGTTCTTCCGTGACAAGGGCTCTATCAAGCGGCTGCACGGTATCATCATGGCAGCTCTTGCCGGAGCTTACATGGTGCTGATCACCAACTATCTTACCGAGCACGGCGATGGTCAGATGATGACCTCAACTCGCTTCGGCAACCTTATGATCGACCCCAACGGCGGCTTGGCCGAGGTCATCAAGAACTCCCTCTCTGATCCGGCATATTTCTTCACACTCTTTATTCAGGAGCACTCTCTTGAGTTTTTCATTCAGGTAATGCTGCCCATGCTGTTCCTGCCCTTCTTCACAAAGAAGATCCACCGCTTCCTTCTCATGCTGCCATTCGTCATCATGAACATGGTCATCGGCGCAGGCTACGGCTACGCTTGCAATATCGGCTTCCAGTACATCTTCGGACCCGCCTGCCTGCTGCTGTATATGTGCATCATCAACCTTGAGGACCTGAGCGCTGCCAAGAAGCACGATCTGCCGATCCTTATGGGTACAGCTGCTATCATTCTGACTATCGGAACTCAGACCCAGAGCCTCACATCCTATGAGAACTATAAGACCGAGGAGGAGAGCGGCTCTAAGTATTTCTCCACACTTGAGGCCATGATCCAGACTGTTCCCAAGGACGCAAGTCTCGCTATCGACACCTGGCTGCTGCCTCACGCTGCAAACCGTGACAAGGTATATCTCTTCGATAACAGCGATATCGATCTCTATAATGCCGATCAGGTCGCTCAGGGCGAAGCTCCCTTCGGCGCAGTTCGTGAGATCGAAAAGTACGATTACTTCATCATCTCAGAGAATTGGGAATACTACAACCTCTGTACACAGGCATTTTCCGAGAACGGCATCCATATGGTGGACGAGATCCCCGGACGTATCGCAGTGTTCAAGAGCGACTCATATAACGGCTGATCTCAGATCAAGGCCGCAAAAAAGCCGGAGGGTGACCTCCGGCTTTGTTTATTTTCCGCTCTCGCCGTAGTTGGAGAGAACTCTTGCTGAGGGATCGTTGACGTTGCATCCCTCCCAATCCTTGTTGGGCATCCAGAAGTCTGTGATCATCTGGCTGTTGTCGGGGTAGTATTTCTCGAAGATCTCACGGTAGAGGAGAGACTCCTTGGTGAAGGGGCGGGCGTGGGAGAATTTTTCGCAGCGCTCCTTGAACTCCTCATCAGTATAGCAGCTCTCAGCGTAGTCCTTTAGGTGATCTACCATGGAGTGACCCACCGCATCAGAGAAGGCCGCTTTCTCACGGAAGAGAATGTCGTGAGGGAGATAGTCACCCTCAAAGGCGTGACGGAGGAGATATTTGCCCTTGTTATATTTGTTCAGCTTCATCTCCGGGTCAACTGCCATGACGTATCTTACGAAGTCCAGGTCTCCGAAGGGCACCCTTGCCTCAAGAGAGTTCACTGAGATACAGCGGTCAGCACGGAGAACATCGTACATATGAAGCTCATGGACACGCTTGACGGACTCCTGCTGGAATGCCTCTGCTGATGGAGCAAAATCCGTATACTTATATCCGAAAAGCTCGTCGGAGATCTCGCCGGTGAGCAGTACACGGATATCGGTCTGCTGGTGTATAGCTTTGCACAGAAGGTACATTCCCATGCTTGCCCGGATAGTGGTTATATCGAAGGTGCCCAGCAGACGGATAACGGTCTCAAGGGCACCGATAACGTCCTCACGGGTAATGATCACCTCAGTATGGTGGCTGCCGATGTAGTCGGCCACCTGCTTTGCGTATTTCAGGTCAATGGCATCGGTGCTCATGCCGATGGCGAAGGTGCGGATCGGCTTTGGGCTCTTCCGCTGAGCAACTGCACAGACCAGAGAGGAGTCCAGACCTCCTGACAGGAGAAATCCCACCTTTGCGTCGGAGTCAAGGCGCTTCTCGATGCCGGCCACCAGCTTCTCACGGATATTCCTGCAAACCGTGTCCAGGTCATCATGGATCACATGATCCACCCTTGTGATGTCGCAGTAGCAGGTGAATTTGCCGTCCTTGTAGAAGTGTCCCGGCGGAAAGGGCATGATCTTTTTGCACAGCCCAACCAGGTTTTTTGCCTCGCTTGCGAAAACGATAGTTTCGCCGTCATAGCCGTAGTAAAGCGGCCTGATACCGATCGGATCACGGGCTGCGATAAATCCTCCCGAAGCGCCGTCGTATATCACGCAGGCGAATTCCGCATCAAGGGAAGCGAACATATCCGTGCCCATTTCCCTGTAAAGAGGAAGTATGATCTCGCAGTCTGAATCGCTGCGAAAGGTATAGCCCTTTGCCTTTAGCTCCTCACGGACCTTGCGAAAGCCATAGAGCTCGCCGTTGCAGACAGCGTAGCTGCCTCCAAGCTCAAAGGGCTGCATACCCTCAGGAGTCAGCCCCATGATAGAGAGTCTCTGAAATCCCAGAACACCGGCCTTTAGATCTATTATTCGGCAGTCATCAGGACCTCGTGAGACAGTTGCCTCAAGTCCCTTGGTGACCTTTTCCATACCGCCGCCAGAGCCGCAGTAAGCCATTATCGTACACATTTTCTATCCCTCCGGAAATTATCTTTCTGTCTCTTCTCATTTGTGGATCTTTTCGTCGAATTTATTCTTGCTGCCTGCCCCTGAAACATCTACGGGATAGCTTCCTGTGAAGCAGCCACGGCAGAAGCCCTCTCTTCCTTCAACAAGGCCGCTGAGGGACTCCACCGGCAGGAAGGCCAGGCTGTCAGCTCCGATGAACTGAGCGATCTCCTCACAGGAGCGGCACTTGCCGGCGATAAGGTTTTCCTCTGAATCAATATCCGTGCCGAAGTAGCAGGAGTGGAGGAAGGGCGGAGATGAGATCCTGACGTGGACCTCCTTGGCGCCAGCCTCACGGAGAAGCCGGACGATCCTTGCGGAGGTCGTTCCCCGAACGATCGAGTCGTCGATCATGACTACACGCTTGCCCTGAACTGTTTCACGAACAGCCCCCAGCTTGATCTTCACAGCGCTCTCACGCTGATCCTGCTGAGGCTGGATAAAGCTGCGGCCTATGTATTTGTTTTTGATGAAGCCGATACCGTAGGGGATACCGCTCTCATTTGCGTAGCCAAGTGCAGCGTCAAGACCCGAATCGGGAACGCCGATAACTATGTCAGCGTTGGCAGGGGAGTGCTTTGCCAGCAGCTCTCCGGCTCTCACTCTGGCTCGATGAACGGAGATCCCCTCGATAACTGAGTCAGGACGGGCGAAGTAGATGTACTCAAAAATGCAGATATTCCACCTGTTGGAGCAGTTTGTCCTGATAGAGCTCAGGTCATTCCTGCTTATCACAAGGATCTCGCCCGGATCTACGTCACGGATAAGCTCAGCGCCAACAGCCTCCAGAGCGCAGGACTCAGAGGCCACAACATAGGCACCGTCGTGAGTTTTTCCGATGCACAGCGGCCTAAAGCCGTCAGGGTCACGGAAAGCGATGAGCTTGGTGGCGGTCATTAGTATACAGGAATAGGCGCCCTTGATGAAGGGCATGGCACGCTCCACAGCCTCCTCGGTGGAGGAGCAGGTCAGGCGCTCCCTGACGATAGCGTAGGCGATGGCCTCAGTGTCGCTGGTGCCGTGAAAGATCGCTCCGGACATCTCAAAGGAGCGCCGAAGCTGACTGGCGTTGACCAGGTTGCCGTTGTGTACAAGAGCCAGATTTCCCTTGATATGGCGGATAACAAGGGGCTGGATATTATTGTGGTCGTGTCCGCCGGTAGTGGAGTAGCGGACGTGTCCCACAGCCATATCACCTCCCCCAAGACGGCTGAGCTCGTTTCGGTCGAAGACCTCAGATACCAGACCGTCTGCACGCTTGTGGAGGAAAACACCGTCGTCGCAAACTGCGATCCCGCAGCTCTCCTGTCCACGGTGCTGAAGGGCGTAAAGCCCGAAATAGACCGAGGAAGCAGGGTCGGCCTTTTGGCTCTCAAAAATGCCGAAAACTCCGCATTCCTCATGTATGCTGCCAAACATTTACACACCTCTAGTCACAAATATTGCTCATTCAGCTTATCTATCATCTCAAGAGCAGCGATGCTCTTCTTTTTTCGCTTGTTCATGGCGTACTGCTCCAGGTAGGAGTGAGCCTCATCCTCGGTCATGCCCTTGAATTCCATGAGCATGAACTTGGCCTTATCGATCGCCTGGATCTCACGGATCTTCTCCTCAAGGCGGATATTCTCCTGGTACAGCTTCAGTGAACGATTGATAGCTATATCCAGAGTTTTCACCAGCTGATAAAGCAGAGTTCTGCTGAACGGCTTTCCGACAATGATCACGCCCATTTTTTCGGCACGTTCACCGATCTTTTCGGCCTGCTCCTCTTTTATCATGAAGATGCAGTTGGAGGCAGTTTTTTCAACGATGTATTCTGCCAGCTCAAGACCGGATCCGTCCATGAGGGGAGAATTGATGACAGCCAGCTCCACAGAAGGATCCGTATCCAGAAAGGTGCGGGCCTGATAAGCGGACTCCACCACCTTTGGAGTACACCGGAAGGAGTCACGGAAAAAGCTGACCAGAGCTTGAGAGGCGCTTACATTGCTTGAGATAACAAGTACCTTTTCCAAAGCAGACCTCCGTTAAAGACTGTAGAAATATTCCTGATCCTCGAAGGCGTCCTTGTCGTAGGCAGTGGAATAGCGCTTCCACTCCTCACGGCTCAGCTGACAGATCATACTGAGCACCTTCTGGGGAACGTATTTTTTGACGAACTCAGAGCTCTCTGCGCAGTCAGATGCCTCGTTAAGATCCACCGGGAGACAGCTCTCGCCCACGCCCTCTGCCGGAAGGGGCAGCTTTCTGCTGATGCCCTCCAGACAAGCGTAGATCATGAGACCGAAAACGAAGTAAGGGTTGCAAACGCAGTCCGCAGCTCTCAGCTCTATGGGGTCGCCGGCGCTGCCGGCCATTCTGATGAGCTGATCCTTTTCCTCACTATCCCAAACTATCCTTCTTGGGGAGGAGAACTCACCCAGCCTAGCGTAGGAATTCACCGTAGAATCGGTGAAAATGGTGAAGTCACGAATGTGCTCCATAAGACCGGCGGCCGCCTGTCTCAAAAGTGAGCCGCCATCAGCGGAAGGATCTTCGAAGAGGTCATTGTCCCGGAAGATATTACAGCTGATGTGCATACCGTTTCCGCAGTCATTTCGCAGAGGCTTTGGCATAAAGCTGGCGTGGACGCCGTGGTTTTCCGCAACAGACTTTACCGCAGACTTGAAGCTGAGGAAGGTATCCGCAGCCTTCAGCGCAGAGGATGCGTTGAAATCGATCTCATGCTGACCGCAGCCGCTCTCATGTCTGGAAGAGACTGGGTGGATCCCCATTTGCTCTAGTGTCAGGCAAACATCTCTGCGGAGATTTTCGCCCTTGTCCTCAGGAGCAACATCGCAGTAGCCAGCGTGATCGTGGGGAGTTTTTACCGGAAGGCCTGCCTCGCCCAGCATGAACAGAGTGAACTCGCAGCTCGTTCCAAATCTGAAGCAGTAGCCGTCAGCCACAGCGGCCTTCATGGCTTTTTTCAGGAAGTATCTTCCGTCACCTTCAAAGGGCGTGCCGTCGGCATATTTGATGAAGCAGAACATTCTGATGACTCTGCCCTGCTGCGGTCTCCAAGGCAGTACAGTCATGGTCTGAGCATCGGGGAAAAGAAACAGGTCTTTTCCGCCGGAGATCTGGCTGCCGAAAATCTTTTTTCCGCTGATCCTTGCACCGTGCTCGAAGGTAACAGCCAGCTCCGAGGAGAGGATCGAGATGTTTTTGAGCCTGCCCTTCAAGTCGCAGAAGGTGAGCTTGACGAACTTTACGTCGTTTTCGTCAATATACTGTAGGATCTCATTTTCCGAGTAGATCATATTTTCCTCCGTTATTTTAGGTTGGTGTAGCCCATTAGCCAGCCGTCCACCTGAGCGGCAGCATCTCTGCCCTCACGGATCGCTCTGACCACAAGGGACTGACCGATGTGCATATCTCCGGCGGTGAATACCTTCTCCACGTTGGTGGAAAAGCCGCCTTTTTCTGTCATTACGTTAGTACGGGAGTCCAGCTCAACTCCGAAGGCCTCAGCGATGTATCTCTGAGCGCCGAGAAATCCTGCTGCGATGAGGCAAAGCTGACAGGGAAGAGTTTCCTCGCTGCCCTGGATCTCTCTGGGGAGCCTTCTGCCGGTTTCCGGGTCTGTGATGAATTCCAGCTTCACGGTCTTTACCCCGCAGAGATCTCCCTGGTCATCCTTGAGAAATTCCTTCACGGTGGTGCAGTAAAGCCTTGGGTCGTGACCGAAGAGAGCGATGGCCTCCTCCTGACCGTAGTCTGTCTTGCAGACTCTAGGCCACTGTGGCCAGGGGTTGCTCTCAGCACGCTGATCCGGGAGCTTTGGCATCATTTCCAGCTGAGTGACCGACTTGCAGCCATGGCGAATTGCGGTACCAACACAGTCGTTGCCCGTATCTCCTCCACCGATGATCACAACGTCCTTGTCTTTGGCGGAGATGAAGTCTCCTTTTTCAAGACCGTTGTCCAGCAGGCTTTTGGTAGTGGACTTGAGAAAATCCACCGCAAAATGGATCCCCTTAGCGTCCCTGCCCTCAGCCTTTATGTCACGGGGGTCAGCCGAGCCGCAGGCCAGGATCAGCGCATCTGAGCTGTCCAGGATCTGTTTTGCAGAGACATTAAGTCCCACGTTTGCGCCGGTGACGAACTTCACGCCCTCAGCCTTCATCAGCTCGATCCTACGCAGGATAACTGACTTCTCCAGCTTCATATTTGGGATCCCGTACATCAGAAGTCCGCCTGGTCTGTCGTCACGCTCATAGACCGTAACGCTGTGGCCACGCTTATTGAGAGTGTCCGCAGCAGCAAGTCCGGCAGGGCCTGAGCCGATGACAGCGATGCGCTTTCCACTTCTGACAGCGGGGATCTCCGGCGAGATCAGACCATTTTCAAATCCAAACTCAACGATCGCACGCTCGTTTTCCTTAACAGTGACAGGGCTGTCATTGAGGCCGCAGGTACAAGCCTTTTCGCAAAGTGCCGGACAGACCCGTGAGGTGAATTCCGGGAAGCTGTTGGTCATCAGCAGTCTTTTCAGAGCCTGCTCCTTCTGCCCGTGGTACAGCAGATCGTTCCATTCAGGGATCAGGTTGTTCAGCGGACAGCCTGAGATCATTCCGCAGAGCATTTTTCCGTTCTGACAGAAGGGAACTCCGCAGTCCATGCAGCGAGCCGCCTGATCACGGCGCTGCTCCTCATTGAGAGGGGAGTGGAACTCTCTGTAATGCTTTATTCTTTCGAGAGGCTCCTCGGCAGCGCTCTCAGTTCTTTTGTATTCCATGAAACCAGTTGCCTTGCCCATGCTCATGCCTCCTTCTTATTTATGAAAAACGCCTCGATCTCCGCCTGATCGCTGTCCATGCCCTTTTCTTCCAGAGCAAGAACAGTGCTGCGGATCTTTGCGTAATCGTGTGGGATTATCTTTTTGAATTTTGGAACATACTCCTCGAAGCTGTCAAGGATACGTTTTGCCTTTTCAGAGCCGGTAGCCTCAGCGTGCTCAGTGATAAGAGCCTTTAGCTCCAGAACATCGGCCTTTTCGCAGACTGTTTCCAGTGAGACCAGAGCCTTGTTCAGCCTCATGTAAAGGTCACGCTCCTCATCGAGAACGTAGGCGATACCGCCGCTCATTCCGGCAGCAAAATTCTTTCCGGTGCGCCCCAGGATAACCACACGGCCTCCGGTCATGTACTCACAGCCGTGGTCTCCCACGCCCTCGCAGACGGCGGATGCGCCGGAGTTCCTGACGCAAAATCGCTCTCCGGCGATCCCGTTGATGAAGGCCTTTCCGGAGGTAGCTCCGTAAAGAGCAACGTTTCCGGCGATGATGTTCTCCTCGGCCTTGAATCCTGAGCTCTTAGGCGGGAACAGCACCAGCTTTCCGCCGGATAGACCCTTTCCGAAATAGTCGTTGCAGTCGCCGCTGAGCTTTATGGTCAGACCCTTTGGGATAAATGCGCCGAAGCTCTGGCCGCCGCTGCCCTGACAGTTTACTGTGTATGTGTCCTCAGGGAGAGCGTTCTCTCCGTGGAGTCTTGTGATCTCTGCACCAAAAAGAGTTCCGAAGGAGCGGTCGGTGTTTGAAACATTGAGGGAAACGCTCCTGGCCTCGCCTTTTTTCAGAGCGCTGCTCATTTTCTTCAGAAGAACGCTCCTGTCGAGAGTTTTATCCAGCTCAAAGTCGAATACGTCCTCCGGATCGAAGTGCTGTTTCTGGGTCTGATCGGTGCCTGCAAGGATCTGACTAAGGTCGATACCCTCTGCGGAAGCGCTCTTCCTGGGGCGAAGCAGATCAGTTCTTCCCACCAGCTCGTCAACAGTGCGCACGCCCAGCTTAGCCATGTATTCACGGAGCTCCTGAGCGATGAAGTGCATGAAATTCACGATGTATTCAGGCTTGCCCTTGAAGCGCTTTCTCAGCTCAGGGTTTTGCGTAGCGATACCCATGGGGCAGGTGTCAAGGTTGCACACTCTCATCATGACGCAGCCCATAGTTACCAGCGGAGCCGTAGCGAAGCCGAATTCCTCGGCTCCCAGCATAGCCGCAACAGCCACATCTCGGCCGGTCATGAGCTTTCCGTCGGTCTCGATGACCACACGGGAGCGCAGACCGTTTTGGATAAGGGTCTGATGAGCCTCAGCCAGTCCCAGCTCCCAGGGAAGGCCTGCGTTGTAGATCGAGCTCTTGGGAGCAGCGCCTGTTCCGCCGTCATATCCCGAGATCAGGATGACCTGTGCGCCTGCCTTTGCAACGCCGGCTGCAACAGTTCCCACGCCGGCCTCAGAGACCAGCTTGACCGAGATCCTAGCCTTATGGTTAGCGTTTTTCAGGTCGAATATCAGTTGAGCCAGATCCTCGATAGAGTATATATCGTGGTGGGGCGGAGGAGAAATAAGGCCGACTCCGGCGGTGGAGTGACGTGTCTTAGCGATCCAGGGGTAGACCTTCTCTGAGGGAAGGTGTCCGCCCTCGCCGGGCTTAGCGCCCTGAGCCATTTTGATCTGGATCTCGTTGGCTGAGACAAGATATTCGCTGGTCACGCCAAAGCGTCCGGAGGCCACCTGCTTGATAGCGGAGCACTTGTCTGACTTCAGTCTTTCGGGATCCTCGCCGCCCTCGCCGGAATTAGACCTTCCGCCGATGCTGTTCATAGCCATAGCCATGCATTCGTGAGCCTCCTGAGAGATCGAGCCGTAGGACATAGCGCCTGTCTTAAATCTGCGGCAGATCGACTCAACGCTTTCCACCTCGTCAATGGGAACACCGCCGTTTTTGTCGAAGCAGAGCTCCATGAGGCTTCTCAGAGTCATCTCGCTGTCCTCACGGTTGAGGCACTGAGTGTACTTTTTGAACAGCTCGTAGCTGCCTGTCCTTGTGGCTTCTTGGAGGAGATGGATGGTCTCGGGAGTATAAAGGTGCTCGGACTTGCCGCTGCGGAGCTTGTGGCTGCCGGAGCTGCTGATGCCGTCCCTTGTTTTCAGTCCCAGAGGGTCAAATGCAGCTGTGTGGAGAGCCTCAGTCCTGCGGCTTATGTCAGCCAGACCGATCCCTCCGATACGGCTGACAGTTCCCGAAAAATAGCGGTCGATGAGCTCTTCGGAAATGCCAACTGCCTCGAAGAGCTTGCTGCCCTGATAGGACTGTATGGTGGATATGCCCATTTTCGATGCGATCTTAACGATACCGTGGAGGATAGCGCTGTTGTAGTCGTCTTCGGCAGCGTAGAAGTCCTTGTCAAGCATACCTGTGTCGATCAGGTCACGGATAGTTTCCTGAGCAAGGTAAGGGTTGACCGCACAGGCTCCGTATCCCAGAAGGGCTGCAAAGTGGTGGACCTCTCTTGGCTCAGCCGACTCCAAGATCATGGCGAATGCCGTTCTCTTTTTTGTGGAGACCAGGTGCTGCTGAAGAGCAGCAACAGCCAGCAGCGACGGTATGGGAGCACGGTATTCGTCCGTATCTCTGTCGGAGAGGATCAGGATGTTAGCTCCCTCACGATAGGCCTTGTCGGCGTCGTTGAACAGCTTCTGGACCGCACGCTCCAGAGTCGTTCCTATATAGTAGGTGATCGGGATCACAGCAGTTTTCAGACCCTTGATGTTCATGCTGCGGATCTTTAGCATATCAGTCTCAGTGAGGATCGGATTCTCGATCTTGAGGACGTGGCAGTTCTCGGGACGCTCTTCAAGGAGGTTGCCGTCCTTGCCGATGTAGACGCTGGTGTCGGTAACAATCTCCTCACGGATAGCGTCGAAGGGCGGATTCGTGACCTGAGCGAAGAGCTGGCGGAAGTAGCTGAACAGGGGCGGCGACTGCTTATCCAGCGGAGGGAGCGGTATATCGCTGCCCATGGAAGCGATAGGCTCAGCGCCTTTTTCAGCCATGGGAAGGATACTGTTCCTGATGTCCTCATAGGAGTAACCGAAGGCCTTCTGGAGCTTCTCCAGAGTCTCCTTAGAGTAGCTGCGCACGCCCTTGTTGGGGATATGCAGGTCGTGGAGCCTAACCAGATTTGAGTCCAGCCACTCGCCATAGGGCTGACGGGAGGCGTAGGTGGATTTCAGCTCATCATCGTCGATGATCCTGCCCTGCTTTGTGTCCGCAAGGAGCATTTTTCCAGGGCGAAGGCGGTCCTTTTTCAGGATCATCTCCGGAGGAACGTCGATACAGCCGGTCTCTGAGGAAAGTATCAGGAAGCCGTCCTTGGTTATGCAGTATCGAGAGGGTCGCAGGCCGTTCCTGTCCAGGACAGCGCCCATGACCTCTCCGTCTGAGAAGAGGATCGAAGCCGGACCGTCCCAGGGCTCCATCATAGTTGCGTAGTATTGATACAGGTCGTACTTTGCCTTAGAGATCGTCCTGTCGTTCTTCCAGGGCTCAGGGATAGTTATCATAACAGCCAGAGGAAGGGGCATACCTGACATCACCATGAATTCCAGGGCGTTGTCAAGTCTTGCGGAGTCAGAGCCGTTTACATTGATAGCCGGCAGGATCTTGCTCATGTCGTCCTTCAGAAGCTGGCAGGACATTGACTCCTCACGGGCAAGCATCTTGTCAGCGTTGCCGGTGATCGTGTTGATCTCGCCGTTATGGACGATAAGGCGGTTAGGGTGAGCCTTTTCCCAGCTTGGCTGAGTATTAGTTGAGAAACGGGAGTGTACCATAGCGATGGCGGAGGTCATATCCTCAGCCTGGAGGTCGGTGTAGAAGCGCCTGAGCTCATGGACCAGGAACATTCCCTTATATACGATAGTTCTGCTTGAAAGAGAGCAGACATAGGTGCTGTCGGCGGACTGCTCGAATTCTCTTCTTGCGATGTAGAGTTTCCTGTCGAAGTCGGCTCCCCTTGGACAGTCATCAGGCCGCTTAACGAAGGCCTGCATGATACAGGGCTTGCTGTCCAGAGCCTTTTTGCCAAGGATCTCAGGACAGGTGGGAACATCTCTCCAGCAGAGCAGCTCCATTCCGTTTTTATTGATGATGACCTCGAAGAGCTTTTTTGCCCTGTCACGTTTGAGCTCCTGAGTTGGGAAGAAGAACATACCCACACCGAAGTCGCCCTTCTGACCGGGGTCGATGCCCACCTTAGCCAGCTCTCTGCGGAAGAGATCCGGGGCGATCTGGAGGAGGATACCAACGCCGTCGCCGGTCTTTCCGTCGGCATCCTTGCCTGCACGGTGTTCCAGCTTTTCAACGATAGTAAGGGCGTCCTCCACAACTCTTCTTGAGGGTACGCCATTGATGTTTACCACAGCTCCGATACCGCAGTTGTCGTGCTCGAACTGTGGTCTGTAGAGGCCCTGCTGATGTGAGGGGACCTCATTTCTCAGCTTTTCCATATAGTAACATTCCTTTCAATACCTGCTCGCCATTGAACAGGCATGATAAAACAAAAAAGGCGTCCCGACAGATAGTTAGTCCATCGAAACGTCTTTGTTCCTAAAAGATATATTAGCACGTTGAAGCGCAAATGTCAAGGGGGAAAAATGATTTTATAATGTTTTAACTATTTTTCGGAAGGACCGCTGAAACAGCTTGCTGATCCGCAGACTGGATAAGCTCCTCATAGGGATACTCCGTATAGCCTCCTTCTAGGTATTATTCCCTGATCGTACTATTTTTTTCGTATGAGAAAAAACAAGAGATTACGAGGAAGGTCTGTGAAACAACTAGACCACCTCATGATCTTGTGCATAATAACTATTTTGTTTCCACCGTTTTTTACAAGTTGACACCTTGTGCCGAAATCACATTTTCCCTCTTGACATTTTCGCCGGAGAGGTCTATAATGGCAATGTAAACAGCAAGGGAGCTGCGGATAAGGTATCCGTAGCTCTCTTTTTTGTTTTAAGCGCTTAATTCCATACACAATGGGGTGTATGATGTTCCTGGGCGGAGCATCATACGCCCTATTTTTTTCGCTGTATTACAGAAGGAGGTTTTACTATGGAACAGACTATTTTACAGCAGGCACTTGACGGAGCTAACAGCACAGTTTTTAGCGTATGGTTTCTTATAGGCGCAGCTCTGGTCTTCTTTATGCAGGCAGGCTTCGCTATGGTCGAAACAGGCTTTACTCGAGCAAAGAACGCCGGAAATATCATTATGAAAAACCTAATGGACTTCTGTATCGGAACAGTTGTCTTCATTCTCATAGGCTTCGGACTGCTCTTCGGTGAGGACCTGGTTGGCATCATCGGCAAGCCCGGCTTTGACATCTTCACAAGCTACGGCTCATTCGACTGGTCAAACTTCGTGTTCAACCTTGTGTTCTGTGCAACTACCGCAACTATCGTTTCCGGAGCAATGGCTGAACGTACCAAATTCTTATCCTACTGCGTATACTCAGCGATCATCAGCGCTGTGGTCTATCCTATCGAAGCGCACTGGGGCTGGGGCGGCGGCTGGCTCAGCCAGTGGGGTTTCCACGACTTTGCAGGCTCAGCACACATCCACATGGTAGGCGGTATCGCAGCTCTGGTGGGAGCAGCTATCCTTGGCCCCCGTATCGGAAAATTCCACAAAACAAAGGACGGCGAGATCAAGGTCAACGCTATCCCCGGCCACAACCTGACTATCGGCGCACTGGGCTGCTTTATCCTTTGGTTTGGCTGGTATGGATTTAACGGTGCAGCTTGTACTTCGGTTGATCAGCTCGGTTCAGTATTCCTTACAACAACAGTTGCTCCTGCAATCGCAACTGTTACTTGTATGATCTTCACATGGCTAAAATATGGCAAGCCTGATGTTTCAATGTGTCTTAACGCTTCATTGGCTGGACTTGTTGGTATCACAGCTCCCTGCGATGTTACAGATTGTCTCGGTG
>CACWHY010000002.1 GCA_902760805.1 Ruminococcus flavefaciens
CCTGTGCCCCAGAAGAAGTCCTCTCCTGAGGATTTCGTGATCATTCACGGTATGCTCGAAAAATACAAAGGCTCCGCAGAAGAAGTCGAGATCCCTGAGGATGTCGAGGTCATCAGCAGCGGCGCTTTCAAGGGCAACACCACCATCAAGAGCGTTATTATCCCCGATGCTGTCTACGATATCGGCGATTCTGCCTTCGACGGCTGTACAGCTCTCGAAAATGTGAAGCTGCCTTTACAGATCACCAAGGTCGGCTATAAGACCTTCAACGGCTGCGATTCTCTCAAGTCGATAACGATCCCCAGAGGTGTAAAGGAGATCGTCTACAATGCCCTTACCTGTGGCCTTCGTGAGATCACAGTGGAGAGCTCCAGAACTACCTGGGAGCCAGAAAATGAATACGCAATGCCTTCTTTCGAGGTGGATAAGAAGGGCACCGGCGAGGGAGTCCGCACGATCTATTTCCGTGGAGTCGCCTACAGCGCATCTGAGCTCTATCGCCACAAGAGCGTAGCGGCTTTTCTGCGCACGCAGGGCTTATGCGTTCACTGCGGCGGAAGATTTGGCCTGTTCAGCAAGTGCAAGAACTGCGGCAGCCGCAAGGATTACTAAGCCTATAAAATACATCAAGGAGAAAATATGAAATACACACAAGGCAACTACATAATTTCAAGCAAACAAGCTATAGCACGCCAGATATACAGCTTCGAGATAAGCTGTCCGGAGGTGGCTTCCATAGCTCAGCCCGGACAGTTCGTCCATATAAGAGCTAACGGCTTCACCCTCCGCAGACCGATCTCTATCGGAGGGATAGATAAGGAAAAAGGCACTCTCCGCATCATTTTCGAGATCCGTGGTGAAGGAACTGAGCAGATCGCTCGTCTCAACCAAGGGGACCTTATTGATATGCTTGCTCCTCTTGGACACGGCTTTACTGTTGATACGAATTACAAGAAGGTCGTTCTCATAGGCGGAGGCATAGGAACTCCTCCCATGCTGCCCTTGGCCAAGATCTACGGCAGCACAGCGACCATGATCAGCGGCTTCCGAAATGCAGCCGCCACCATACTTCAGGATGACTTTGCTGCTGCCGGTGCTAAGACTATCCTTTGCACTGATGACGGAAGCGCCGGTATTCACGGCTTTGTTACAGAGCCCTTCAAAGAGCTGGCGGAGCAGGGAGGCATTGACGCAGTTTATGCTTGCGGTCCCATGCCCATGCTGAAAAACATCGCCGCTATCTGCAAGGAAAAAGGCATTTTCTGCCAGATCTCCCTTGAAGAGAGGATGGCCTGCGGTATCGGAGCCTGTCTTGGCTGCGCTTGCCGCACAAAGCGTAACGACGAGGAATACTTCGCCCATGTCTGTAAAGACGGCCCAGTATTCAATGCTGAGGAGGTGCTCTGGTAATGGCTGATCTTTCTGTAAATATCTGCGGAGTGGACTTCAAAAACCCTGTGATCCCGGCTTCCGGCGTCTTTGGATACGGCCGTGAGTATGAGGAGCTCTTTCCTCTGAGCAAGCTGGGCGGTATCGCAACAAAGGGAACTACCCTTCACCTTCGTACAGGAAATCTTGCTCCAAGAATTGCCGAAACACCGGCAGGTATGCTGAATTCTGTTGGTCTGCAAAATCCTGGTATCGATCATTTTATCGAGAGCGAGCTGCCAAACCTCCTGACAAAGGATTTGGTGGTGCTTGCAAACATCGCCGGAGCAACTCCTGAGGAGTGCGCCGAAGTCGCCGCAAAGCTGGACGAGACCGATGTACACATGATCGAGCTGAACATTTCCTGCCCCAATGTAAAGCAGGGCGGAGCTGCCTTCGGCACACGCTGCGACATGGCTGAGGAGGTCACTAAGAAGGTCCGTGCGGCCACGAAGAAGCCCCTTGTGGTAAAGCTCTCTCCCAATGTTACGAGCATTACTGAGATTGCAAAAGCTGTTGAGGCTGCCGGAGCAGATGCGGTTTCCCTGATAAACACTCTTCTCGGAATGAGGATCGACATCAATACCGGAAGGCCTATCCTCCGCAATAACGTTGGCGGAATGAGCGGCCCGGCAGTTTTCCCGATAGCTGTCCGTATGGTTTGGCAGGTGGCGAACGCCGTTGGTATCCCTGTTATCGGAATGGGAGGCGTTTCCTCCGGCCGTGACGCTATCGAGCTGATGATGGCCGGAGCTTCTGCTGTTCAGGTGGGAGCCGCTATCTTCACAGATCCTTACGCTCCGGTAAAGATCATTGATGAGATGAATGATTGGCTGGACAGCAAGGGCATCGCTTCTGTTAAGGACATCATCGGCACAGTAAAGCCCTGGTGAATATGTACCTAAGAGGTGTGGAATGATAATAATGTCAGTTGATTTCGGCGATTCACGAACTGGTATCGCAGTTTGCGGAAAGAGCGAGATGATTGCGTCGCCGGTAAC
This sequence comes from Ruminococcus flavefaciens, assembly GCA_902760805.1. Lineage (GTDB taxonomy): Bacteria > Bacillota > Clostridia > Oscillospirales > Ruminococcaceae > Ruminococcus. Next base: position 2,430 of record CACWHY010000002.1, read on the forward strand.
TGTTATAAACGAAAAGGATTTTGCCCGCTGTATCGAAAAGACAGCCGAGCAGGCTAAGGAGCTCCGTGCTGAGGAGATAGTTGTTGGCTATCCCAAAAACATGAACGGAACAGTCGGAGAGCGTGCTGAAAAATGTCAGCTTTTCGCTCAGGAGCTTGAAAAGCTCACCGGCTGCCCCGTCAAGCTCTGGGACGAGCGCTGCACAACTGTATCAGCTCACGGCTATCTTAACGTGACAAATACCAGAGGAAAAAAACGAAAGGCAGTTGTTGATGCTGTAGCTGCTGTGCTGATACTTGAGAGCTATCTCGGCTACCGGAAAAACTCCGGTCTTTCCGCTACATGATAACGGATTTTATATCCCTTAGAAGGACCTCGGCGGCCTTCATGGCTTTGCCGGCGTCCCTCTTTATGCTGTGCTTTTTCACGGCACTTGCAGAGGCCAGCGCATAGCAGGCCAGACCTGCTGCTGCACCGGCTGCTGTGCCCTTAGCAATGGCTTTTATATCCATGTTGATCACTTCCTTGGCGTAGCTTTTTGCGGCAAAGTGCCACAGGTATATTTTCTGCCGCAGCTAGTTTATTATTCAAGAGGCGCAAAAATGTATGAACTTAACATTGTCCTTGTGGAGCCCCAAATACCGCAGAATACAGGCAACATCTCACGCACCTGCGCTGTTACGGGAGCAAGGCTCCACCTTGTGGGACCACTGGGCTTTGAGATAACCGATAAGCACCTGAAAAGAGCCGGTCTCGATTACTGGGACAAGCTGGATATAACAAGATACAACGGTCTGGAAGAGTTTTTCGCACGGAATAAGGGCGGAAAGTTCTTCTACTTTACAACAAAAGGCAGACAGGTCCACAGTGATGTCAGCTACCCCAACGGCAGCTATCTCATCTTCGGGCGAGAGGATAGGGGACTTCCGGAGGAGCTCCTCCACCAAAACCCCGAAAGCTGCGTTAGGATCCCAATGAGGAACGAGCTGCGGAGCCTTAATCTGTCAAATTCCGCTGCTATCGCCGTTTATGAGGCGCTGAGGCAGTGGGATTACCCTGACCTTTCCCGTGAGGGAAAGCTCACAAAATATGAATGGTAAAGGAGAAAAAACAAAATGTCTAAGATAATGATACTAACAGACAGCTGCTGCGATCTTTCAAAAGAGGTGATCGAGGAGCTTGGCATCAAGGTACTGCCCTTTGAGCTCACATTTGCAGGGGAGACTTTCTTCGAGATCTTCGATAAGTCAAGCGAGGAGATCTACGAGATGATGGAAAAAACTGACGAGATCCCCAAGCACGCTCAGATCACTCCCCTTAGATTTGAAGAGGCATATAAGGAGATGTACGATGACGGAGTTACCGATGTTATCGTAGTTTCCATCAACAGCCACGGCTCAGGTACTTATAACAATGCTATTATCGGAAAGAACGACTTCTTCGATAACAATCCTGAAGCAGTCGGCAAAATGAACATCTACAACCTGGACTCCAAGGCTTATACGGTGCTTTACGGCTATCCCATAATGGAAGCTGTAAAGAAGATCAGAAAGGGCGCTGAGGCTGCGGACGTCGTTGCATATTTAGAAGACTGGTTCAATGTTGCAGCGATATACGCTGTTCCTTACTCTCTCAAATACGCTAAGAAGTCCGGAAGAGTTTCCGCCGCTAAGGCCTTTGCAGGAGAGCTTCTTGGTCTGAAGCCTATCATCGAATTTGCTGATAACGAGACTGCTACCGTAGACAAGATCAGAGGCGAGAAGAACATCGTCCCGAAGCTGTGCGACTGCGCAGAAAAGAGGATGACTCCTCAGACTCCGTACATCATTATCTGCGGCAGAGATGAGACTCTCGCCAAGGAGATCGAGAAGGAGATGATCAAGCGTACCGGCCGTAAGGCTGAAATGATCGCTCATATCGGAGCTGTTGTCAGTGCAAATATAGGCGCAGACATCGTTGCAATTTTGATAAGAAGAAAGAATAAGTAACAAAAAGCCGGAGCTAGACACGCTCCGGCATTTTTGTTGGAATATCATTTGCGTTACTGCTGCTTATATGCGCTGATCATCTTCTGGACCATACGGCCGCCGATGGATCCGGCCTCACGAGAGGTCAGGTCACCGTTGTAGCCCTGCTTGAGGTTGATGCCCATCTCGCTTGCAGACTCCATCTTAAATCTCTCAAGAGCCTCACGGCCCTTCTGTGTCATCTCGCCATTGTTATTGCTGTTATTGCTCATTGTTTTGTTCTCCTTTGGAAAATATTTTGATGCCGTGGTAGTATTATGCTCAGTGTTAGTCAAACTATAAATGGAAATAATTGAGCAGCTAGCGGTCATACGCTGTAATAATAAATAACTAAAGCTTTGAAATGTCCGCTAAATATTTAATATATCCACCGATGGTAAGTTGAGCGATTTTACTATCTGTACAAACGAAATGTAATATTGACGAAAGTAAAATCGTAAAATCGAGATTTTTTGTCACGAATGTAAAATATTCTCAATTTATTCATAGTATGATAATATTTGCGTTGACTTTCATATTTATATATGATAAAATTTATAGGTAATAATGTGCCATTTTAGCTGAAACACGGACAAGTGTTAGCTTTTATCAGCACGTTAGATTGCAGAAGTTATTGAGAATAATGGCTGATCCCGGGGGATTAGCTCCTCTGGGAAAGAAAAAAAGGAGGAGAAGCCATGAAGAAATCGATCAGGCAGCGAGGAATTTCGCTGCTGACGGCTGCTGTCACCGGATTAACGAGCATATCTCTCGGCTCATTTTTCGTAAACGCAGCTGGTGCAGGCGAGTCAACTGATGCAGGACCCATTTTCTATGCCGATAAAGGGGAAGATGGCAATGGATTACCGTATCAGGGGATTAACGAGCTTTATGCTGAGATAGGGTTTGAGACTACCTCTGGAACGCCTATCAACATTACGACTCCCGACAATACTTATTATCTTCTCGTTCATGCTGTTGGTGAAGATAACACTGGTTATCCGAGCTACACTTACGATGAAGGCGAAAGCCACGATCACTATCGTCTGATAGAGATCAATGCGGACGGCGAGTCCTGGTCTTCTGGCCGGCTTGAACCGTTTGAAGAGAAAGAGTTCACTAACGTTTGGGGCGAATCTTATAACGCTATCCCGGCATCTGTGAGCGTTGAGGGATTTGTTGTAAAAAATAACGACCCGACTACTGAGCTTTCTCTTGAGGATGCAGTAAACGGAACTAATTGCAAGAAGGTAGACTCTATCGAGGGGCTTCCTTTGAAGTCTGTGGATTCACTGACCAAGATCACCTCGCAGTTCAGTTTTCAAAATGATACTTTCGAGCCCAAGGCTATCGGCGGACATTCAGTTGACGTAAATGTTTACGACTATACTGGCGAAAACCTTGCTCCTCTTCAGGACGAGACTTTCAGTAATTATTATGTCCTCAGCTATATCTATCCCAAGGGCGAGGATCCTAAGACCCTCAGCCAGGATGATATCATCGGCTGGTCGCTGAATGAGATCGACCCTAAAAACGAGCCACAGTCTCATGTGGATCTTTACAACTTTATTCCCTATGCAGACGGCGGAATGTCCACCTCCGGCGATCCTATCCCGTATAACGCTGAGGAACACGGTGTCTTTAGCCGTGTTTATGCAGCCAACGGCCAGATGTTCAACTTTGCTCAGGTCAAGTCTGACGCAAAGGATGAGATCCCAGGCTATCGCTTTGAGAACAAGGCAACAGACCCTACTACAACAACTATCAATATTATCAGTCACAACGCTACCTTTGATATCGTTCTTGATTTCGAGGAGCCTGTAACTATCAAGGACAGCGACAATATTTATGCCTATATCACCGTTGAGCATAAGACCTCACCGTTCATCGACTACTTTGTAGCTAAGGTGACCGGCGAAAACACCGATAAGATCGTTATCCCTGTACAGACTATCGACGAGAGCTACTGGCTCTGCAATGATAGAGCTGGTGCTACTATCAGAGAAAGCGGCAATGAAATATTCGACCTGAAACTGTACAAAACTGAGGATAATAAGAGCATTTCAGACATCCCCACTAATGAACAGAAGACTCTTCTTCAGGACGGTATGATTTTCAAGGGGCATACTCTTACTTATGAGGGAATGTCCAGTGAGACTGATAATGTTAACAATATCACTTCTTATAAGAATACAGTTTCCTTTAAGAAGGTAGTATCAAACAGCAAGAATTACGATTTCAAGGAGATCCTTGGAAACGGTCTTTACTTCGGGATCACTGCTGACCGTTTTGAGCAGCAGAATCACGATATCCAGTCTAACTTCCAGACTAACTACTATGGTGCGATAAGCTCTGGTGAGAGCGATGGAATGCCTCCTGTCAATCCTAACCTCTCTGGTGATTCCTCAGGTGCGATCGCGATCTCAAAGTACGTCAACTTCAATGGTGACACCAAGATAACAGACGATACCAAGATCTATTCAATTGAGGATCTTCCTACTACTCCCCGTGACCACGGACGAGTATTCATAGGAAAAGGCGCTGAGTCTCCTATTTATCTTTATACGGACAGCCCGGATCGAGTTTCAGATCCTCGTACTGAAAAAGAGCTGAAGGTGATCATCGAGGATCCCGAGGAGACATCTAAGAAGAGGGTCGAGCCTGTTATTGAGCACATGAAGGCTGTTTCAGCTGAGCTGCTCGAATCAGGAAAGGTCGCTGACGTAACTCCTATCAAGACCCTTAATAACGCATACATAGACCTTTCATCTTATCCTGATAACGCAACTTATTATGTTGACGGAGATGAGTTCTCCAAGCTCATGGGCGGCCAGATCGGTAATCCTAATGCATTCCAGATCAAGATGAAAGAAAACCAGATGCTGGTTTTCAATTTCGATGAGGTCGATGAAGTTACACTTGGAATGTTCGATTTCATTTTTGTTGATGAAAACGGAGATGAGATCGCAAGCGGAACAAGCAAAGCAAGCACCGAGGCTCATTCTGAGCAGAACAAGTGGCTGGACAAGATCTCTCAGCACATTGTTTGGAACTTGACTTCATTAAATGAGATCCACGTTGATAACTGTGCCGGCATCTATTTAGTGCCTGATCCTGATTCTACTACTCAGACAGACGGCGCATCTACTGGATGGCTCATCACAGACGGATATTTCACAAATGTTGGCGGTGAGTGGCATTTCAGCTACACCGATCTTCCTGAGGATTATACTCAGGTAACAACTGTAGCAACGACCACTACCACTGAAGCAACTACTACAACAGTTGCAACAACAACCACTACCACAGCTGATACAACAACTGAGAATACTACTTCTCAGACGACTACCGTAACTACAACCCGTACGACTACTGCGACTACGACCCGTACGACAACTGCGACTACAACTCGTACGACAACTGCAACAACAACCCGTACGACTACCGCCACAACAACTCGTACAACTACTGCAACAACCACCCGTACGACAACCGCTACAACAACTCGTACAACTACAGCAACTACGACCCGTACGACAACTGCAACAACCACCCGTACGACTACTGCGACTACGACCCGTACGACTACCGCAACTACGACCCGTACGACAACTGCAACAACCACCCGTACGACAACTGCGACAACCACTCGTACGACTACTGCAACAACAACTCGTACAACTACAGCAACTACGACCCGTACGACAACTGCAACAACCACCCGTACGACAACTGCGACAACCACCCGTACGACTACCGCAACTACAACTCGCACCACTACCGCAACAACCACCCGTACGACAACCGCCACAACAACTCGTACGACAACTGCAACAACCACTCGTACAACCACCGCAACAACCACTCGTACGACTACAGCAACTACAACTCGTACAACTACCGCAACTACAACCCGTACGACAACTGCAACAACCACTCGTACAACCACAGCGACTACAACCCGTACGACTACCGCTACAACAACTCGTACGACTACTGCAACAACCAGCCGTACGACTACCGCAACTACGACCCGTACGACAACTGCAACAACCACTCGTACAACCACAGCGACTACAACTCACACTACAACTGCAACAACCACCCGTACGACCACAGCGACTACCACTCGTACAACTACAGCCACAACAACTCGTACTACCACAGCAACTACAACCCGTACGACTACCGCTACAACAACTCGTACGACTACTGCAACAACTAGCCGTACGACTACCGCAACTACGACCCGTACTACCACAGCCACAACAACCCGTACGACTACCGCTACAACAACTCGTACAACCACAGCAACTACAACTCGTACGACTACAGCCACAACAACTCGTACAACTACAGCGACTACAACTCGTACGACAACTGCAACAACCACCCGTACGACTACCGCTACAACAACCCGTACGACTACTGCAACAACAACCCGTACAACAACTGCTACAACCAGAGCTACTACAACTAAGATGGTAACTACAACGGTTGCTACTTCCATAAAGGCAGGAGTTGAGACAACCTCAACAGCCACTATAGCTACGGGTCTTCTCATTGATGATGAGACCACAACTACAACAAAGGCAACTACCACAACAACAAAGGCAACAACTACAACAACCAAGACAACAACTACTACAACAAAGGCAACAACTACAACAACCAAGGCTACAACTACTACAACCAAGGCAACAACTACTACGACCAAGGCAACAACTACAACAACCAAGGCAACAACTACAACAACTAAGGCTACAACTACAACAACAAAGGCAACTACCACAACAACAAAGGCAACAACTACAACAACTGCCACAACAACTGTAACAACCACTGTAACTACAACAACTATCACTGCTGATGTGAATATCAGCAAGCAGAACACCTTCGGTACTGAGATCAGCGGCGCTTCTCTTGAACTGACTGGAATTGACGATAAGGGTAATTCCGTTAAGTTCGACAGTGACAGCATTGTTCTTGGTGAGGATGCAGTTCTTGAAAACATCGGTGATTCTCTGAAGTGGATCTCTGGTACAACTGAGACTATCGTTAAGTCTATTCCCGACGGAAACTACACTCTCCATGAGGTAGCAGCTCCCGACGGATACGAGGTAACGACCGACATCAACTTCACTATCAAGGACGGCAAGGTCATCGGCAGCTCTTCCAACTCGATCACAATGGTCGATACGATGAAGGGCGAGGTACAGATCAGCAAGTCCAATGTGTTTGGCGATGAGATCAAGGGCGCTTCTCTTACTCTTACAGGTAAGGACAAGAACGGCAACGATATCGTATTTGATATCACAAACGTTGTTCTGGGTGACGAGGCAGAGCTTAAAACTGTTTCCAACGGCACATCTGTAACTTGGATCTCTGGAACGACCTCTACATTCATCAAGGATCTTGCCAGCGGTACTTACACTCTCCATGAGGTTGCAGCACCTTCTGGCTATGAGGTGACAACTGACATCGTCTTCACACTTGAGGACGGAAAGATCACAACTGAGTCTGACAGCATTGACGGCAATACAGTAACAATGATCGACGACATGACCAAGACTGACGTTCAGATCAGCAAGGCAAATGTCTATGGCGATGAGGTCAAGGGCGCAACTCTTACTCTTACAGGTACAGACCTGACAGGCAGAGATGTAGTATTTGATCTTGACAACATCACTCTTGGAACAGACGCTAAGCTTAGCTCAACTGAAAGCGGCACTTCTGTAACATGGGTATCTGGCTCAACATCCACATTTGTAAAGGGCCTTGCAGACGGTACCTATACACTTCATGAGGAAGCTGCTCCTGCTGGTTATCTTGTAACAACAGATATCCAGTTCACTATCAAGGACGGCGTTGTTACAGGTGATTCTGAGAACGTTGATTCTGACAGCAGCAAGGTCACAATGATCGACGATATGATCATCACAACTGATGTAGAGATCAGCAAGCAGAGCGTTCTTGGCAGCGAGCTCCAGGGCGCTAAGCTCACACTAACTGGTAAGGACAGTGACGGCAATGCTATTGAGCTTGATCTTTCTGAGATCACTCTTGGCAAGGATGCATCACTGGTAACTAAGGAGAATGGAACTGAGATCACATGGATCTCCGGCTCAACTCCCACATTCATCGGAAACCTTGTAAACGGCGTTTACACACTCCATGAGGTAGCTTCTCCTACAGGCTATGAAGTAACGACAGACATCGTATTTACCGTAAACGACGGCCAGATCACTGGCGAGACAAGCGTTTCCGGAAGCAAAGTAACAATGATCGATGGCTACATCCTTTCAGATGTTACTATCAGCAAGCAGAACGTTCTCGGCAATGAGATCAAGGGTGCGACCATCACACTCACAGGTACTGACCTGGAGGGCAATAAGGTCGTATTTGACCTTGAGAACGTTGGCCTTGGAAAGGACGCTTCTCTTGTAAGCAAGAGCAGCGGCAGCGAGCTCACATGGGTATCCGGCTCTACAGATACAACTATCGGAAAGCTCAAGGACGGTACTTATACACTTCATGAGGTCGCAGCTCCTAATGGTTATGTTGTAACAACAGACATCACATTCACGATCGTTGACGGAAAGCTCACTGGCGACACAAGTGTTTCCGGAAGCACTGTTACAATGATCGATGATTACCGCCTGACAGACGTAGCTATCAGCAAGCAGAACGTTCTCGGCAGCGAGATCAAGGGCGCAACTCTCACACTCACAGGTACTGATCTGGAGGGCAGTGAGGTAGTATTCGACATTTCCAAGGTTGACCTTGGCGAAGAGGCTAAGCTGGTCACCACCACCAACGGCAATGAGCTTACATGGATCTCAGGATCTACAGCAACACTTGTTCGTCAGCTGAAGGACGGTACATACACAATCCATGAGGTAGCAGCTCCCAGCGGTTATGTAGTGACAACGGACATCACATTCACTCTTGTCAATGGCCAGATCACTGGTGATGTTCAGCTGGACACTGACGGAAGCATCATCGTTATCGATGATTTCGCAGTAACGACCACCACTACAACAGCGACTACCACAACTAATACTGCAACAACAACTACTACAGCTGCAACTACAACGACTACAGCAGCAAAGGCCGGTACAAAGACCTCGGCACCTAAGACAGGTGATGCAGGCGTTGGTATCGCATTTGCAATGCTTGCGATCGCAGCAGGAACTGCGTTTGCAGTTCGCAGGAGAAAGGAAGAGGAATGATCCTCTGACTGACCCCGAATTAAAACAAAGGGCTGACTCATAGTGAGTCAGCCCTTTTGCATGAAAAAGCCTCCTGTTTTTTGCAGGAGGCTCATTTTATTTAAGGGAAGCCAAAAGCTCCTCAGGGTCCTTGCAGGTCATAAGTGAGCTCATGATACAGGCTCCGGCAGCACCGGCTGAGCGCACAAGAGCGATGTTTTCAGGTGAGATACCGCCTATGCCGTATACAGGAACGTCTACAGCGGAGCAAACGCTTCTCAGGTAGTCCAGACCTCTGGGAGGAAGTCCCTTTTTGCAGTCGGTCTCAAAGATGTGACCGGCTATAAGAAAATCAGCCCCCAGCTCCTCCGCTTTGACCGCCTCTTGGGGAGAGTGGACAGAAACGCCTGTATATCGGAAGTCGTTCATGCCGGAGTTTTCTTCTAATTCGGCAATTTTTAGCTGAACGTAGTCTATGCCAGGGATATAGTGACTGTGAGGGATCAGCGGAACACCGTATTTCCCGCAGATCTCAGCGGCTTTGAGAGCAAGCTCAGTGTAATCCTTGTCCGAAAGGTCGTGCTCCCGAAGGATAACAGCCTTTGGCGATGCCTTTGCGATCTTTTCCAGGCGCTGAAGGAAGTCCTCGCAGCACAGTTTTCTGTTCGTAACGCAAATGATATCAGACATAAAGGTAGTCGTTGAGCACGGGCTGGAGGCCTTCGCTGGACATATCCTCATACATCTTGCTGAAGCTCCGTCCGTCGTTTATCTCGAACTGCTCGTCGCCCTCTGCTTCGCTCTCCTTTCCGGTATACTTGCTTTCGTGGTCGCCTACACCAGTGGAAACACCGGCAGATACCTTAGTAGCTGCGATCTTCACGATACCGTCTCTGAATTGAGCGCTCTCTCGAGAGGAAACTGTTATGCCGCAGAATGGCATGAAGATCCTGTATGCGCAGAGGATCTGACAGAGCTGCTTCTCGTGAACGTCCAGAGGATCGATCTCGTCATTATTGACGATCGGTCGAAGCCTTGGACATGACAGCGAGATCTCAGCGTGAGGGTACTTTCTCTGGAGGTAGTACATATGCAGAGCGCTGGCAAGAGCGTCCTTGCGGAAGTCAGACAGACCCAGCAGAGCCGAGCCTGCCACTCCTCTCATCCCGGCCATGAGAGCTCTTTCCTGAGCCTCAAAGCGGTAGGGGAAAACTCTCTTGTGTCCCAGAAGGTGGAGCTGCTCATATCGAGTGCTGTCGTAGGTCTCCTGGAAAACAGTAACGTAATCAACTCCGCATTCGTGGAGATAGCGGTATTCCTCGGTATTCACAGGGTAGATCTCAACGCCCACCATGCGGAAGTATTTTCTTGCCAGCTTGCAGGCCTCGCCGATGTATTCAACGCTGCTCTGAGCACGGCTCTCACCGGTGAGGATAAGGATCTCCTCCATACCGCTGTCGGCGATGACCTTCATCTCGTGCTCGATCTGAGCGGTGTCAAGTCTCATGCGGCGTATATCGTTGTAGCAGTTGAAGCCGCAGTAAACGCAGTAATTTTCGCAGTAATTGGCGATGTACAGAGGTGTGAACAGGTAGACCGTGTTGCCGAAGTGCTTCTGTGTCTCAAGGCGAGCCTTTTTCGCCATTTCCTCCAGATAGGGCTCGGCAGCAGGGGAGAGCAGAGCCTTGAAGTCCTCCACTGAGCAGGTGTCGTGGCGAAGAGCTCTCAGCACATCGGTGGCTGTGTAGGCATCGTAGTCGTAGCTGTTCATTTCTGAGAGAACACGTTCCATAATATCAGACTTGATCCTCTCCATGCCATCCATGTAGGCCATGTGGTCAGTACGGCATGAAGGGTCGTTCTCCAGAGCGTGTTTCTTTTTTAAGGCAGACTCAGACAGCTTGTCGGAGTCCACATAATAATTGTTGTCCATTTATATCACCTTCGTTCAGTCGTGGAGAAATCCTGTCAGAGTGTCAGAGGGAGAAGCTCCTCTTGTGAGGACTCTTCCAAGGCCCGAGAGATAAGCCTTTCTTCCGGCCTCGATAGCCTGACGGAAGGCCTCAGCCATTACAGGAAGGTCTCCGGCAGTAGCCAGAGCAGTGTTTGACATAACAGCAGCAGCACCCATTTCCATGGCCTCGCAAGCCTGAGAAGGCCTGCCGATACCTGCATCAACGATTATAGGCAGGTCGATCTCGTCAATGAGGATCTGGATGAAATCCTTAGTTGCAAGGCCTTTGTTTGAGCCGATAGGAGAAGCCAGAGGCATTACAGAAGCGGCTCCTGCGTTGACAAGGTCACGAGCTGTATTGAGGTCCGGGAACATATAGGGCATAACGATGAAGCCCTCCTTAGCCAGGATCTCTGTAGCCTTTACAGTCTCCTGATTGTCGGGGAGCAGGTACTTTGAGTCACGCATGATCTCGATCTTCACGAAATCTCCGCAGCCAAGTTCTCTTGCAAGTCTTGCTATGCGAACAGCCTCCTCAGCGTTTCTTGCACCGGAGGTATTGGGCAGGAGGGTGACTCCCTCAGGGATATGGTCAAGGATACTTTCGTTTTCCTTGGAATTTGCCCGTCGAACTGCCAGAGTTATCATCTCAGCGCCTGCATACTTAACAGCAGCGTCAATTAGACTCATAGAATACTTACCAGAGCCAAGAATAAAACGGGAGCTGAATTCTTTTCCTCCCAGAATAAGTTTGTCTTGCTTGTCCATATGAAAACTTCCTTTCTAAGCCGTAAACTCACCGGCAATTAGCCGAATGATCATATTAGCCTGATGTGCGGCACAGACCATTACTCTAGCTGAGACCAGTCCAAGGCCGGCAGCAGAGTCGCTTTCGCCGTCGCCGCAAATATAAAATCTGTCAGTTATCCGCCGTGTGCGGATAGTGTTTGCGGAGCCTATCCCTGCCATTCCGGAGGCAGCAACGAGGTATTTCTCCGGCATTTTTTCCAGAATACAGCCAACCAGCATTTCCTTTTGATCTGCTCGGTCAAAGGCCTCACAAATGAATGGCACATCCGCCAGAAGCTCAGGGGCATTCTCCTCATTGAGCTTTACCTGTGCAGAGCGGATATTGCAGTAGGGTGCTATTTTTCTGAGTGTTTCAGAGAGAGCTTCTGTTTTTGGGAGCCCCAGCTGCTCCGGAAAATATTGCTGTCTGTTCAGATTTGAGATGTCCACAGTGTCGAAGTCTATAAGCAGAAGCTCACCAACGCCAGCCCTGGCCAGAGAAACAGCGATGTTTGAGCCAAGTCCGCCCAGGCCGCAGACAGCAACAGCGGCTCCTGACAGTTTTTTCTGGAGCTCCTTGCCGTGGCGCTCCTCCAAAGCACGGTACATCTCCTCTCTTGAAGGGATCATCAGCCGCCTCCCACGAAGCGTACCACTTCCATGTGGTCCCCTGAGTAAACTACAGTCTTGTCGTATTCAGCTCTTGGAACGATGGATTCGTTGAGCTCCACAGCAACGTGCTGACCGCCGTATCCCAGTGCCTCAAGCACTTCTGTAACGGTCTTTCCGCTGAGCTCATACTCTTTTCCGTTGATAGTGATCATAATAACCTCCTTACAAAAACAGAGCCTGCTTGGGGCAGACTCCGTGGCTAACGTTTATCGGTCCCTACGTTGGCATTATCCAAATCAGGTAACGGTCGAAGGCAACACCTTCCTCTCAGCCTGTCCAGCAAGCTCCCAAGAATATTATAGCACAGTTTTTTTCAAATTGCAACTTTAACTGTAAAATTTCTGAGAAAGGCTTGACAAAGGGAACGAAATATGATAACATATGAATAGATGATCATATGTTTTTAGGAGGATCGTTATGAAAAAAAGTTTTTGGGATGTAGTTTCCGGTGTATATGACTTCTTTGAAAGAGTCTATAACCGCCAGTGTTATGATGCGACCGGTGTTAGAGTGGCGGAGGAGATCTGTTCAGACGACAATGTTTTAGAGTGTGCCTGCGGGACTGGTGCCATAAGCGTACACGTTGCACCGAAATGTGCCAGCTTGACCGCAACAGATCTGTCTGTTGGAATGCTTCGGAAAGCTGAGAAGAAGTGCGCAAAATTTGGCAATGTTCGGATCAAGAAGGCGTCAATAATGGAGCTTAAATGCCCGGACGGCGTTTTTGACAAGGTGATAGCCGGAAATGTTATCCACCTGCTTGATGAGCCCTACAAGGCTATCGAAGAACTGATGAGGGTCTGCAAGCCCGGCGGAAAAGTGATCATCCCCACTTATATAAATAAGTCGGAAAGCTTCAATGGTCTGATTCCAAAGCTGTTAGGCGTTTTTGTAGTTGAATTCAAGCGGGAGTTCGACCTGGAAAGCTACGGAGACTTCTTCCGAGAAGCAGGCTATGAGTGTGTTCGTATCAGCGTAGTTGAAGGAAGAATGCCCTGCGCTGTGGCAGTTATCGAGAAAAAGTGAATCAAGTGAAGCTGCGTGGCAAAGTATCACGCAGTTTTTCTTTTGCAAACGTTTTCATGAAAAACATCAAAACACAGCAGCAGATCACAGCTATTCTAACAAGACAGGCGGTAAATAGGCTGCAAACGTTTTCACAAAAACTGATTTGGAGCATGAAAAACTCCTTTTTATTCCAAATTTATCAGTGACATACCGCCTTTCTTGATCGTGATAATGGGATCTCTTGCAATCGTTTGCACGTTTTCTGATTGAAATTTCTTTGATACCCGTGTATAATAAAACCATACCAAACATATCGAAATAATATGCTTGGAATTTAAGCGAGAGAGATGAAAGCATGAGTAACAATGAGATCGTCAAGGTCAAGCACCTTAATAAGGAATATGTTGCTGACGGAAAGCCTTTTTTGGTGTTGAAAGACATTGACCTGACAATCAATGAGGGAGAGTTCGTGACTATAGTTGGCCATAGCGGATGCGGAAAAAGTACTCTGCTAAAGATAATTTGTGGATTGGTGGACTACTCCGACGGCACTGTTGAGCGAAACGGCGAAAAAGTGAAAGGCCCCTCACCAAACTGCGGAATGGTATTTCAGGATCACAGGCTCCTTCCTTGGCTCAAGATCAAGGATAACGTGGGCTTTGGGATAAAGGATCTGCCTAAGGATCAGAGAGATAAGCTGGTCAGGGAGCACCTTGAGCTGGTGGAGCTAAAGGGGTTTGAGAATTCTTATCCTTCCCAGCTTTCCGGTGGAATGTCACAGCGAGCAGCTATTGCAAGAGGACTTGCAAGCGACCCAAAGATACTCCTTCTGGATGAGCCCTTTGGTGCTCTCGATGCACTGACCAGGATCCAGATGCAGAGGGAGATCCTCCGTATCCAAAAAGAAAAGGGCACCACAATGATAATGGTGACTCATGACATTGATGAGGCCATATTCTTAGGAGAGCGCATAATCGTGATGTCAGCTCGCCCCGGCGAGATAAAGGATATTATCACGACAGATAAGTTCTCCCGCCGTAATCGAGGCAGCGCTGATTTTGCAGCCTACAAGCGCAAGATCTACAACTTCTTCTTTGAGGACTCAGCTGAGCTTCTTGAAGAGGCCGAATTCGTTATCTGAGGTGCTATTATGAAAACAAAAAAGATCGGTATCATAGTTCTGGGGCTTATACTTCCGGCAGCCATTTTGCTGCTGTGGTATTATTCGACCAATTTTACGTCAACTCCCGAGAGCATACTTCCCAGGATCTCCACAGTGGGCAGAAAGTTCAGAGAAATGATCCAAACCGGACAGCTCCAGGAGGATCTGGGAATAAGCCTTGGAAGAGTCCTTAAAGGGTTTGTTCTGGCGGCTTTGTTCGGGATACTCGTTGGGTCCATCGTAGGAATGTCCGAAACTGCCAAGCGGATCTGTCTCCCCACAATAACTGCTATCAGACAGATCCCCATAATCGCTTGGGTGCCGCTGATAATCCTGTGGTGCGGCATAGGAGAAGCCTCAAAGGTGGTCATCATAGTAATGGCAGCGTTTTTCCCGATAATGGTCAACACCATGAGCGGCATGATCGAGACTCCCAAAGGCTATGTAGAAGTGGCAAAGCTGTACAAGCTCAGCCGTCTGAAAACCTTTACAAAGGTCTACTTGCCCCATGCACTGCCGAATATCCTTGTTGGTCTGAAGCTGGGACTTGGTGTTTCGTGGATGGCGGTGGTAGCCGCAGAGCTGATCGCATCGCTCTCAGGTATCGGCTATAGAATGAGTAACGCCCGCAGCCTTATGCAGTCTGACACAGTTATAGTTTGTATGCTGGTCATAGGTGTTGTCGGAATAATCATGGATAAGCTCATAAGCATAGTTTTTTCACTTCTGACGCCTTGGCAGAAGTCGAATAATAAATAATTTTTGGAGGAAAGAAATATGAAAAGCTACAGAAAGATCGTATCATTATTACTTACAGGAGCACTGTTTGTCGGAGCAGTAGGCTGCGGCACAGGTGCTTCAGCAAACACAAACTCATCTGCAAAGACAGACAGCTCGTCCGAGGGCAAGGAGCTTAAAACAGTACGGATCGGATCCCCCGGAAACGATGATTATCCGCTTTTGGAGAGCTTGAAGCTGGCACTGGATAAGGGCTTTCTTGAAGAAGAGCTCAATGCAGTGGGCTACACCTTCGAGTATACACCCTTCCAGGAAGCTGGTCCTGCGATCAACGAGGCTTATGCTTCTAAGGCCCTTGATGTTGCGATTTACGGCGAGCTCCCGGCTCTTACCGCCTTTAGCAACGGCGTAGACACAAGAGTTTTCGGAATTGCCGATAACCAGATGAATGCCGGAGTGATAGTTGCGCCAAATTCCGGAATAAACACTCCCAAGGATCTTGAGGGCAAAAAGGTCATAGTGGGTATCGGAACGAACTACCATGAATACTGGCAGCATCTTATTGAGGACGAGGGCATCGACCCTAATAAGGTGGAGATCGTTAACGTTGTTTCCGATGCAGCAAGCGTTTTCACTACAGGCGAAGCTGATGCGTGGATAACTCTTTACTACAACGATATCTACTACCAAAACCAGGGTGTCGCTGTGGATATAGCCAATTCCGTTGACAATCCTGACCACGCAGGACTTTGGCTTGCAACAGGAAGACAGGAATACCTTGCAGAAAATCCTGATGTTCCGGTCGCTATCCTCAAGGCAATGAAGCGCTCTCAGGAGTACACTGTGGAGCATCCAGACGAATTCTTTGAGGCGATAGCTTCTCCCACACTTGGACTTGACGTGTTCAAGGAGGCTTACAGCTTCGATGATACATTCTCATTCCTCAACTACGACATCGACAGTAAGGTCATCGAGAAGCTGGAGTACACTGCAGGTTTCCTTAAGTCAAACGGATTTGTTTCCGGAGACATCGATATAAACGCATTTATCGACCGTTCATACATTGAAAAGCTGAACTGAAAGGAGAAATAGTTATGTCTGCACTTACAGAAAAAGCTAAAAAACTGTACATCTACGCTTTCCCGGAGATCATTACTGAAATCACGCACTGGGGCTCCGACGATAAGAGCTTTGCACATATGAGGGAATTCCCGGATCACACCAACAAAAAGGTAGTGAAGATGAACAATGATACTCTCTATTCTCTTGCATGGACCCAGCTTGTGAATTCGCCCTACATCATCCATATCCCTGAGATCACTGAGAGATATTATCTTTTCCCGATACTTGATGCTTATACTAATGTTTTTGAGTCCATAAGCAAAAGAACTCCCGACCACAGCACAGGCGACTATATCCTGCTTTATCAGGATCAGCCTGTTCCTGAGGGCTATGAGAACTATACCGTTCTGCGCAGCAACCATTCCCTCAACGGTATCCTGCTCAGAGTTGAGTCCCGTGGCAGGAAGGACTACGCAGTAGCGAACGCTATCCAGGATAAGATCACTATCGAGCCACTTTATCCTGAGAAGATCCAGCCTGTAAGAAGCGGCGAAGGGATCATTCCGGTAAAGTATATCGAGAATATCTCTGCAAGGGAGTTCTACCAGCTGTTTGCTGAGCTTTCAAAGGTAAACCCTATCGAAGATGAGGAGTACGCCAAGATCTTCTCAGAACTTGGATATAACACCGAAACGGGCGATCTTGACTATGACAGTCTTTCTGATGAGCAGCGTTCTGCCCTGGAAGAGAGCCTTGTTCTCGGCCTTAAAGAGATCAGGAACGAGAGCCGTGGAGAGGAATATCTTTACCGCACCAATGGCTGGTCGATCATTACCGGCGGAGTTGGAGTTTACGGAAATGACTATCTTCGCAGAGCCTCTACAGCTTATTCTGGATGGGGAGCAAATATTGTCGAGGACAGTGCTTATGGCATTGCCTTTACGGACATTGACGGACAGCTTCTCTCGAATAAAAACGACTATAAGCTCCATATCGAGGCTGACGGCTATCCTCATGCTGCTATTTTCTGGTCTATCACTCTTTACGGCGAGCCCAGCCATTTCCCTGTGCCGAACAAGATCGGCAGGATCGCAATAAACACCTACGATGTAGACGACAACATCGTTCAGCGTAATGAGGACGGCTCCCTTGATATTTACGTTTCCAAGAACGAGCCTGCTGATGAGAAAGCACGCCGCAACTGGCTGCCTGCTCCTCAAGACGAAGAGAATTACACTCTGACACTGAGAGTTTATTGGCCTGATGAAGAAACACTCACCGGCAAATGGACTGCTCCGGTGATCACAAGACTGTGATAGGAGGCTGCAATGAGCAAATCTAATTTTACTCCCGAGCAGAAGCCTGCTTCGGATCTCACGA
This sequence comes from Ruminococcus flavefaciens, assembly GCA_902760805.1. Taxonomy (GTDB): domain Bacteria; phylum Bacillota; class Clostridia; order Oscillospirales; family Ruminococcaceae; genus Ruminococcus. The sequence continues at coordinate 20,412 of CACWHY010000002.1, forward strand.
AGAAAAAGAACAGAAATTTTGCGGAAGAATTCGGCCTTTCGCTGGAAGACACTACTAACGAGGAGCTTGAACTGGCTCGTAAAAACTGCATAAAGAAGCTGATCGACCATAAGCTCTATGACGAGAACGGAGATGTTGTATGGAACAGCGAGCCCTTTGCTTTTTTCAAAGCGAAGGCCGCTGCTGATACAGTCAATCCCAGTCTTTGGCTTAACGGAAAGGCCAATTACGAGGCTGGCGTTTATGAGGTCGTAAAAGACAAGATCTATCAGGTCAGAGGGCTTGACATTGCGAACATCACATTCGTCCGCACTAAGACAGGCTGGCTTGTCCTTGACGTGACCTCTTGCAGCGAATCCGCAAACAGCGGCGTCAGGCTTTTAGAGGAGGCGCTGGGGGAGAGCGTCCGTGATAGGATCAGAGGAGTTATCATCAGTCATTCCCATGGTGACCATTTCGGCGGTATCAAGGGAGTTGTGGACGAGGAGAACGTTGGCAGACCGGAAGAGGGGAAGATCCCAATATACGTTCCTGCTGGATTTGATGAAGAGACCGTTAAGGAGAACGTTTTTGCGGGTCCTGCCATGTTCCACCGTGCAAAATATCAGTTTGGCGGAGATCTCGTTCCCGGCGTTAGGGGAACAGTATCCGCCGGACTTGGACTTACCATGACATCCGGAACGCTCACATATATCCGTCCGACGAATTTCATTTCTGAAGACACAACTATCACCATAGACGGCCTTGAGGTCGAGTTCCAGCTGACCCCTGAGACAGAGGCTCCGGCTGAGATGAACAACTACTTCCCGGAGTATCGTGCTTTTTGGGCAGCGGAGAACTGCACTGCAACTCTGCATAATCTCTACCCCATCAGAGGAGCAAAGCTGCGTGACAGCGCAAACTGGTGGCGCTTTACAGAGATCGCTCTTGAAAGATACGGCAAGCGCACAGATGTGGTTTTCCAATCTCACAACTGGCCCCATGCAAATACTCCTGAGGATCCGAATGTGGTCGAGGATTACCTGAGAAACACTGCTGCTGTTTATAAGTATGTCCACGACGAGACACTGAGGCTTGCAAATATCGGCTGGACAGCAAAGGAGATTGCAAGGGAGATCACTCTTCCTGAGAAGCTGAAAAAGGTTTGGTATACACGTCCATATTATGGCTCGGTTGAGATAAACTCTCGGGCTGTGTACAACAGGTATCTTGGCTTTTATAACGGCAACCCCAACGAGCTTGATCCGCTGACTGAGACCGAAGAGGCACGGCTTTTCGTAGAGTACGCAGGCTCTGCGGAAAAAGTGCTTGAGCAAGCAGCAGCTGATCTGGAAAGCGGAGAGTATCGCCGTGCTGCACGGGCAGCTTCGTATGTGGTATATGTTGACCCTGAAAACAAGGATGCCCGATATATAGCTGCTGATGCCTTTGAGCAGCTTGCTTACAGCTCAGAGTCGAGCATTTGGCGAAACGCTTATCTCAGCGGGGCAAAAGAGCTTCGAGAGGGGACTCGCAGATCAGTTCGCAAGCGTGAGCAGAAGTCCGGAAGGTCTGATCTTATCGGAAATCTGACCAATCGCATGGCACTGGACTACCTTGGTATCGTTACCGACGGTCAGCTTCTTGCAGAGACAGACAGTCGTTTCCGCCTTATCATAGTTGACCCTAAAAAGCCGGGAAATGTTACCTATAAGGGCAGCGAAGCAGCTGTTTCCGAGGAATTCATCGTTCATGTATATCATGGTACTGTTCTTTATTACGAAGGACATACTGAAGAATACTTGCCCTATGTAAAGGTGCCTGATCGTGGCATCCTTACAATCGTGAATAAGCAGTATTCCGCCTCTAGGGACATCTTTGATACTGATATACCACAGATCCTGGAGGAGCTGGATAATGCAGTCATCGATCTCTTTGAATACGGAAATTTCCCGTTGATAGAGCCGAGACAATAAAAAAGAAGTGCCGTGTAAGCGGCACTTTTCTTTTATATGAAGTATTCAATCATGTCTGAGCTGCTTAGGGGAGAGCAGCTGCTGCGTACGATCAACGTCGATCCCAGCTCGATCCTAGCTGTGGAATGATGCCCACCTTTAAGCCGGTCAAGCAGGAGATAAACGGCAAATCTAGCCATTTCTTCTTTGGGGAGGCTTAGAGTTGTCAGCATAGGCTTTGTATACTTTGCCTGCGCAATATCGTCGCTGGAGATGATAGACGGCTCGTAATACCTGCTGCCGAACTTTCCCAGAGCCTTTAGCATACCTACAGCAATAATGTCGTTTGCGCAGTAGATCCCGGTAGGACGGTCGGCCATTTGAAATATTCTCTGCATTGCATTTATACCCTCGTTCTCACTAAGACCGCATTGTATCATAAGGTCGATGTCGGCCTCGATGTTGTGGGTGAGCAGGGCCTCCTGAAAGCCCTTAAATCGGCATTCGCTTCGGCAGTCTCCCACGTAAGCTATTCTTCTGTGCCCGAGACGAATAAGGTATTCCACGGCGCTGATCGCTATCTTTCGACCGTCACACAAAACCTCGTCAATGGCGTAATTAGTTGGATTGCGATTGACCGAGACTACGTTCTTCCATTGAGATTTTAGCTGTTTTATGCCCTTTTCGCAGCATTTTCCAACGATTATCAGACCGTCAGTTTTATTGGTGCTGTACATCTCCCGAACAGCTTGTCTGATATCGAGCTTATCGCATTCTGTCTCGTTGGAGAATGCCGGCTCGTAGAGTATCTCAGTAAGTGTGCAGGTATTTCGGGTGATCTCTCCTTGAATAAATGCGATGAGCTCCGAAAAAAACGGATCGGTATCCCCGTCGGTGCGTGTAACGAGAATAGATATCCTGTAAAGGAAGCTGCCTGTGTTTTTTCCGGAACGAAGCCTTTTGGCAGACTCATTCGGAACATAGTTCATCTCTATCGCAGCAGCAAAGATCTTGTCACGGATCTCTATCGAGGAACACTTGTGGTCCGGCTTGCTCAGCACACGGGAGACTGTAGAAACGGAAACACCCACCTTTTCGGCAATTTCTTTTATCGACATTAGGATGGCCTCCTATAACCTATAAATAAGATATGCTTAATATGAATATTGTATCATCTCTGCTCTGCTTTGTCAAGGCTTTTGTGTTTGCTGTATCAAAGACACTCCTAAAGTTTGACAAAATGGAGCAGACAGAGTATAATATTATGGGGGAAGTGCGGATAATGCTTATTTCTCCTGATCTATGCAAACTAAACGGAGGTCATGAAATGACACTTAAAGATATAAGGGCTGGCGAGAGCTGCATCGTTACCAAATTAGAGGGTGAGGGCGCTCTTCGTCAGCATCTGCTTGATATGGGTGTTCTTCCCGGTACTGAGCTTACTGTGGTAAAGTATGCTCCGATGGGGGATCCTATCGAGGTGAGGATCCACGGCTATGAGCTGACATTGAGGCTGGCAGATGCCGAACAGATCATCGTTGATCCCTGCGAGAAGAAAAGTGTTTCTCCTGAGAAAAAACCTGAACGCAAGCGCATTGAGCATCCGGGTCTCGGAGAGGGAGGCCGCTTCCACCTGAAGGGCGACGGTGATCCTCTCCCTGAAGGAACGATCATGAAGTTTGCTCTTGTGGGCAATCAAAACAGCGGAAAAACCACTCTATTCAACCGTCTGACCGGAGCCAAGCAGCACGTCGGAAATTTCCCGGGTGTTACTGTTGACAGAAAGGATGGAGCTATCAAGGGGCACCCCGACACTCTGATAACCGATCTGCCGGGTATCTACTCCATGTCTCCGTATAGCAGCGAGGAGATCGTTTCACGTAATTTTGTTCTTTCCGAAAATCTCCACGCTATCATAAATATAGTTGACGCTGCGAATATTGAGAGAAATCTGTATCTGACCATGCAGCTCCTTGAAATGAACATACCGATGGTTGTTGCTCTTAATATGATGGACGAGCTCACTGCCAACGGCGGAAGCATAGACGTAAACCATATGGAGCAGCTTTTAGGTGTGCCGGTCGTACCGATATCCGCTGCGAAGAATTTCGGTATCGACGAACTTGTCGAGCACGCCATACATATCGCAAAATATCAGGAAAAGCCTCTTCGTCAGGATTTCTGCGACAGATCCGAGGGAGGCGGTGCAGTTCATCGCTGTCTGCACAGCGTCTGTCATCTTCTGGAGGATCACGCTGAAAAAACGGGACTCCCTTTGCGCTTTGCAGCCAGCAAGGTGATCGAAGGAGATCCGCTTATCGTCAGTCAGCTCCAGCTTGACAAAAACGAGGAGGAGCTCATTGACCATATCGTTTTACAGCTCGAAAAAGAGCGTGGCCTTGACCGAAGTGCCGCCATTGCAGATATGCGTTTTTCCTTCATTCTTAGGCTCTGCCATAAGACTGTGAAAAAACCGGCCGAGAGCCGTGAGCACATTCGCAGCCGTCGGATCGACGCTTTTCTTACCGGAAAATACACCGCTATCCCAGCTTTTATCGCAACTATGGCTCTTGTTTTCTGGCTGACATTCAATGTTATCGGAGCCTGGCTTCAAGGCCATTTGGAGAGCGGTATCGATGCTGTTACTAATGCAGCGGACAAGGCTCTTTCTCATGTCGGAGCAAATGAAGCGATCCACAGCCTTATCATCGACGGTGTTTTCGCCGGAGTAGGCAGCGTTCTCAGCTTCCTGCCGATAATCGTCACGCTGTTTTTGTTCCTGTCGCTGCTTGAGGACAGCGGCTATATCGCAAGAGTTGCCTTCTTCATGGACAAGCTGCTGCGAAAGATAGGCCTTTCCGGAAGAAGTATCGTGCCTATGCTTATAGGTTTTGGCTGCTCAGTACCTGCTATAATGGCAACAAGAACTCTTCCCAGTGAGCGTGATCGAAAGATGACGATCCTTTTGACGCCCTTTATGAGCTGTACAGCCAAGCTGCCGATATATGCCTTCTTTGTAAGTGCGTTTTTCCCGAAAAGAGGCGGACTTATCATGGTAGGTCTTTATCTCCTGGGAATTATCACCGGCATTCTTGCAGCTCTTTTGTACAAGGGCTCGCTTTTCCGTGGAGAGCCTGTGCCTTTTGTAATGGAGCTCCCGAATTATCGTCTTCCCGGCCTCAGAAACGTAGCTCAGCTTCTTTGGGAAAAGGCAAAGGACTTCCTTCAGAGGGCTTTTTCCGTTATCCTTATCGCAACCGTAGCCGTATGGTTTTTGCAGAGCTTTGATTTCAAACTGCACATGGTCGATGAAGCCGGAGATAGTATCCTTGCTTCAGTTGCCAGTCTTTTCGTGCCTATGATGAAGCCGATAGGTCTTGGGGATTGGCGTATCATCGTTTCCCTTGTAAGCGGATTTATGGCCAAGGAGAGCGTTGTTTCTACCATGGAGATCCTATTCTCCGGCGGTGTGACGACCGCCCTTACAGGTCTTTCGGCGGCATCAGTTCTTGTGTTCTCGCTGCTCTATACACCGTGTGTTGCGGCTATCGCAGCGGTAAAGCGTGAGCTTGGAAGGAAATGGGCTGTTGGAGTTGTTGTGATCCAGTGCGCTATCGCATGGGTCGCAGCACTGCTCGTCCGTGCTATCCTCATACTTTTAGGGGTGAACTGAATGAAGGCAGTTGACGTAATTCTTCTAATTATAGTATGTGCGGCATTGTCACTCGCTGTTGTCAGCGTGATCAGAAAGAAAAAGAGCGGCAATGGCTGCTGCGGAAGCTGCCAAGGATGCTCCAAAAAGGACAGCTGCGGAGGAACTCACAGCAACGAATAGTTTTTGCAGACCGTCTGGAAACAGGCGGTCTTTTCTTTGATGTCTTGACATTTTCAGAAGATCGGCGTATAATTAGGTCAAATGAAACATACATCACAGAATAGGAGAATATAATGGAACCTGAACACATCTCAATAACTGAACAAGGTGACCCAAGAAAGCCTAAGGGCGAAGCCGGAGCCGAGATGCTCCGCAGAATGAACGATTCCCATTATGCAGTTACTGGCTGGGCGCTGGAGCATTTCAGCTTTTCCCCGGACGACTGCGTGCTTGATATAGGCTGCGGCGGGGGAGAGACTCTCCACCGACTTGCCAGCCTTGTCCCGGAAGGAAAACTCTTTGGAGCGGATCATTCTCCCGTTTCTATCCAGCAAAGCTCTGTCCGTAATCAGGATCTTATGCAAAACGGCAGGCTAAAGCTCGTTGAGGCATCGGTCGAGGCTTTGCCTTATGCAGATAATAGCTTCGACAAGGTCATAACGGTGGAGAGCTTCTATTTTTGGCCGGATCATGCGGAAAACTTAAAAGAGGTGCGCAGAGTGTTGAGACCGGGAGGAACTCTCCTCATTGTGGCAGATATTTATGGTGATGCAAAATTGGACGAGGAAAGCAAGAAAAGCGTTGAGAAGTACAGTCTTTTCAACCCAACGCTTGCTGAGTTCAGACAGCTTCTCACCTCTGCTGGCTTCAGTTATGTGGATATCCACACAAAACCAGACACTACCTGGGTCTGCGCAGAGGCCAGAAAATAGGCGCTTTTCGGCTCGAAAAAATTTTTTTGAAAAATTTCGAAAAAACCCTTGACAAAACGGATCTGATGTGGTAAAATATATAAGTCGTCAGGTGACGACAGCGATTTTGGTTTGGGGGTTTAGCTCAGCTGGGAGAGCATCTGCCTTACAAGCAGAGGGTCATAGGTTCGAGCCCTATAGTCCCCACCAAATTGGCCTCGTAGTTCAGTTGGTTAGAACGCCTGCCTGTCACGCAGGAGGTCGACAGTTCGAATCTGTTCGGGGTCGCCATCGCGCGGATTTAGCTCATCTGGTAGAGCGCCACCTTGCCAAGGTGGAGGTAGCGAGTTCGAGCCTCGTAATCCGCTCCAATAAGGCGCTATAGCCAAGTGGTAAGGCGTGGGTCTGCAACACCCTGATCCCCAGTTCAAATCTGGGTGGCGCCTCCAAGCTCCGTTTTACGGAGCTTTTTTCTTTATGTAAAATAGGAGTTTTGATATGACAGAGATCAAACAAAAGCTGCTTACAGAAGAGCGTGCTCTCTACCGAAGCAGTGGCTTGTGTGTCAAGGACGTGATCTTCGATGAAGGGGAGTCTCCTTTGAAACATTCCTCTAATATCGAGCTGGATCATGCTATTTTTCGGGGAAAATACCCCGTCTGGTACAGCAGTGATATTGATATGCATGACAGCACGGTTTTTGAGACAGGACGTGCTGGATTTTGGTATACGGACAGGCTTTCCGTCCGTGACAGCATTATCGCTGCGCCGAAATGTATCCGCAGGTGCAGGGGAGTGTCTCTGGAGAACGTCAGTCTTCCCATGGCTGCGGAGACAATATGGGAGTGTCAAGACGTTATACTGAAAAACGTCACCGCTAACGGCGATTATCTCTGCATGAACTGCCATAATATTGAGATCGACGGTCTTGATCTGACAGGAAAATACTGCTTTGACGGCGTAAGTGATGTGGAGATCTCCAACGCTCGCATGATCGGCAGAGATGCCTTTTGGAACAGCGAAAACGTAACTGTTCGTGACAGCTTTATTTCCGGAGCTTACATCGGCTGGAATTCCAGAAACATGACCTTTATCAACTGTACTCTGGAGAGCCTTCAGGGCTTCTGTTATATTGACGATCTGGTCATGAAGAACTGTACACTGCTCAATACCACACTTGCTTTCGAGTATTCAACAGTTGATCTTGAGCTCAAGGGCTCGGTGGACAGCATCATAAACCCTATCTCGGGAATCATTCGCTGCGAGAGCATTGGGCAGCTGACTCTCGACCCAGACAGGGTTGACGTTACACAGACCAAGATCATCACTGGATAAAAGATCCCCTCTCAGAAATGAGAGGGGATGATTTTTAGCTGTTTATGATGCTTTCAACTCTTGTCTGGAGATTTGCTGCACACTCCTCAGCGGTTATCTCTCCACGGAAGAATGGCTCCAGTTCCTCATTTGTTGCGTTGAACAACTCGTCGTCAAGGAAGGCTCCTGACCGGTCGATGCTGTTGATGAGCTCCTTGCAAGCCTCTACCTCAGCGGCAGTTATGTTGCCGGCATCTGTCTCGATACCGCTTGCTGTGCCGTAGTTAGGCTCGCCTTCGTGAGCGGAAGCCTCAGCAGCGATCTGCTCGAATGCTTCGTTGTTGATGGGGAATCCCTCTGCGGGATATGCGGCAACATCCTCTCCGGGAGTACGATACTGCATATCGTAGCTTACAAGCTCCTTGATGAAGAGCCATGCACCGTACTGCTCCTTCTCGTCGGAGAAAGCGCTTACTGCCAGCTCGTTAAGGGGAGCGATGTATGAGCCGCTGCCGTTTTCGCTGGGATAGCCTACCAGACACCACTCATGCTCCTCGTCGCTGCCGGGAAGTATGGGCCATACTGCTGCGTGATAGCCTCCGAAGCCGTAGATAGGGGTATTGGAGGTAAGCTGTGGAGCAAAATAATTGTAATCAGGTTTTGTGAAACCGTCAGGCTCGGCGTCAAAGTTTTCGATGAATCTCAGATAATTGATGAATTCCTCGGAATTGAAATTGACCTCGCCTGTGTAGTAATCGAAAAATCTTCCCATGTCATCACGGATGAGCTCAAGGTATGTGTAGAAACGGGAGGTATATCCGCCTCCGCCTACAGCAGAGCCCTCAGGCATCTGGTTCCAGTGCTCCACCATTTCATCAAAGGTCCAGTTCTCCTTGTCTCCGGCGTACTTCGTCTCGCCACGACGAGTCTGGATAAAGTAGCCCTGGGGCATATAGAAGAGCTGTCCGTCGTGCTCGAAAAGGCTCAGAACATGGGAATTGAGGCTTGTGCTGTCGAAATCCTCGTCCATAGCCATGATAGTGTTCAGATCAGCAAAAGCGCCCTTTGCTGCAAGACGTTCAAAATCGTTTCTGCCGCCGCTTGCATAGCTGATGGTAATATCGAATGCCCCGTTTAAAGCATCCTCATTGTACTTATCCTGAACAGCCTGGAGATTGTCAAAATATGCTTCTCTGTTTTCAACATAAGTCGAATCGTACTCGATGTCGCCGGGATATTCGTCCTCATAAGCCTTGAACTCGATACGATAGCCGTTGTCCTCCTCGTTGAAGCGGTCTACAGCCTCTTTGTAGATGTTGTTGTCCTCGTCGTCGGACCATACTGCCATTGTGAGGACGATGTCCTCGTCAACTACCTCCTCAGGGATCTCTTCAGGAACCTCCTCTGAGATCTCATCAGCAGGGGAGACATTGTGCAGGCCATGGTGGATAAATGCGCCGCCCACAGCTCCAACTGTGAGCACACCGCAGGCCGCAATGCTGAGGCCTCTTTTCAGGCCGGACTTCTTTCTGACTTCAACTCCATGTACGGAATCACCGTATTCTATATTGATATTTCTTTTCTCTTCGTTCATAGTTATCCTCCTATAGAGCTCTTCTTTCTTTTCATCGCTAACGACCTTGCAGGATTCGGCAATTCTGCTGAGCTCCTCGTCGCCGGCGCTGTGAAAGACTTCTCGGATCTTCTTCTTGTTTTTCATAGCATTTCCTCCTTATAGGGTGATATCCAGTTCCTCAAGAACTGTTCTGAGTCGTTTGAGAGATCTTGAGCATCTCATCCTAACAGCTGTCGAGCTCATACCAACGATCTTGCCAATTTGCTTTGAGTCTCTGTCAAAAAAGAATTTCTGGATAATGATAGTGGAATCTGGCTCGCCAAGCTCCTTGACCTTATCGATCAGGATCCTAGCTCTGTCCGAAAGCTCGGCTTCTTCCTGCAAGTTTTGCTGAGAGGGGAGCGGTATCTCCATTTCGTCCATGGAGACTGTACGGAAAGATCTTGTGCTGATCGAACGTTTCAGATTTATTGCTTTATTTTTTGCAACGGTCCCGATAAAAGCCTTGATAGAGCCTTCATAAGAGCTGTCATAGTGAATGAGTACGTCACTGAAAACGTCTACAACGCAGTCCTCAACGTCACGCTGAGATCCGCAGCCACGAAGTATCTGAAAAACGATAGTGTATACATAGCTGTGATATTGGTCGAATAGCTTTCTGTAGCCATCCTCCGGCGAGTCGTATATAGATCGCTTGATCTGGTTGTCGGTCATTCGCTCCCTCCTTTCATCAAAGTGAAGTAAGTTCTGCAGAGCGCCTTCATAATAAACATACAGCTCATCAGGGTAGAGTGTAACAAATTATAAAAGAATAACTCTGCTCCATTATATAATGGATAAGTTTTTCTGTCAATAAATTCCGAAAAATAGGGGCTGCTTAGCTGAAAAATTTTTTTGAGTTTTTTTTGAAAAAACCCTTGACAATTTCCTTGCACTGTGCTATAATAATTAAGCTGAGTTATGCGGATATGGCGGAATAGGCAGACGCGCTGGCTTCAGGTGCCAGTCGGGGCAACTCGGTGCAGGTTCAACTCCTGTTATCCGCACCACAAGGATCCTCGATTTTTCGAGGATCTTGTGTTATTATAAGAAGCCGCTGTGGTGGAATAGGCAGACACAAGGGACTTAAAATCCCTCGGAGTAAAATCCGTACCGGTTCGACCCCGGTCAGCGGCACCAGCCCGAGTGGGCGCAGTTTTGCGGTTTAGTTTTTCTGAGCCGCAATTTTTTTGTTCCGCAGGGAACTAGTTTTTAACAAAGACACAAATAATGAAAACGGTCCAGGAGCATCTGGGCCGTTTTTCTGTATTTTAGTTCGGTGATCATTGTCATCTTAACATTAGCTGGCATCCGCTTATTAGATGGATAGAATCTTAATGAGTTAACTGCAATAGTCATTCTCATCGTTGAGATATATAACGGAATAAAAAATGAGATTGACAAACATAAGTAGTCGATCTCATTAAATCACTATTTAGAGCTGTTCGCCCATAATTAGATTCTAGCACATTATCACCCTGATGTCAAGCTGTTTGACAACAATAGGGAAAAGATGTATAATTATTATATTGTTGAGTTCAATATAAAGTTGCACCAAATCAAAGCTATCTAGAAATTCAAAGGCCGTGCCCGAATTAGTACGAGGGCACGGCCTTTTCTTATTGTCCATGATGAAAACTCGCTCCGGCCTCATGCTTTGTATGAGAACGGAAATTAGCACATTCCTTTCGTTGCGCCTCGCAGAGTGGGTGGGGGCGCGACCATAGGAGCGACAGATGGCGGTTTAGACTGTTTTTTAAGCGTTGGGGGAGGAAACCCCCTCCCCCAACTAGAATATCTTTCGATAGAGCCCGAAGGGTTTCAAATAAATCGCGTAAGCGATACCGCTTCTATATAAAGGGAGCGGTTTATTTTTGGGCGGCCAAAAAATCCGCCTGGGGTGCCGTGGTATCTTCTTAGTGCGAGTAGCTGCCGGAGTCCGCACCAAGAACGACTATAGCAACTAGAGTAATAACGGCAACGATACCGATGATAGCGAAAACAGCGAGAGTGTTCAAAGAGCTTTCAAGTTTGCGTCTGGCTTCCAGCTCCTCGATTTCTGCTTTGATTTTCTTGATGTTCTCATGTTCAAAAGCGTCTTGATAGTTGTCATATGGTGGCATTTTCATTTCCTCCTTTATTGTTTTCTTTTAATGGTTTACGGTCTGCCAGATAATCAAGTGTTACTTTGTAATAATCTGCAACTCTTTCCATAAAGTCAATAGTTGGTATTCTTTCTCCGTTCTCATATCGTATATATGTGTTTTTTGAAATATAGAATAGCTTTGCACATTCTACTTGTGTTAGGTCGTTGTCTTCTCTTAAGTCCCTTATTCTGTGATACTTGTACAATTGGCTCACCCCCTTTTTGTTTATTATACCAAAATACCCCATATGGGGTATTATTAAGTTGTACCCCAAATGGGGTAGAGCAAAAGCGCACGTCCGCAGACGTGGGCGTGTGTGAGCTCAACAAGAACGGCAACCCCATAGCCGATAGGGGAGAAAGGTAATATTATGGCAAATATTTTCATAGGATACGAAATTCGTAAAGGTACATTCAATAAGAAAACGATTTTGTCAAGTATGGAGGTTATTATGAATATTACTTTTGAAGCTAACGATAAGCATATATCGATTGATTTAGTAGCGCTTGATTTAATTGTCGGTGGTGATACTGATGAATATTCAAAGTCTATTCTGAAAGAAATAGAGAATGCTTTCTGGCATTCTGTCGAATACTATGAAAAACGTGGGTTTACTTGTCTTGCTGAAAAACAATGTGCTTATGCTAAAGCCATTCATGAAGCCTATAAAGCTAAGTTTATTAACACTTGATTTCCTGGGGGAAATGATGTATAATGAATTTAATAGCAATGTTGAAACTATATCCAAAGTTGCACCAAATCAAAGTTTGGTGCAACTTTGGATATATCATAACGGAAGGAGTCTTTATGTGAAGGTCAATAATGCTGAAAACCCTGAATTTCTCAACGAATATCTTGTGCATTTGAAGGTCGTGAAAATGCTTTCAGAACGGACGATCAGCGAGTATTATCTTGATGTTAGGCTGTTTCTGAAGTTCTACTATGGATCTGTAAATGATTCTGGAAAACAAATTGAGGATATTTCGATAGTATCTATGACATCGGATGATCTTCGCAGGATCTCTGTGTCAGACATTTACAGCTTTATTATTTACACAGCTGATGAACGTCAAAATGCTGATAAGGCACGTTATAGAAAGCTGTCGGCTCTGAGGAGCTTTTTCAAATATCTTACTAAAGTGGCGCATATTCTTGAAAAAGATCCCACCAAGGATATTGATGTTCCTGTGCCAAAGCACGCCTTACCGAAGTTTCTTTCCTTAAAGGAAAGTCTTAGGCTTTTAGAGACTGCCGGAAGCCGTGATTCGCTCCGTGACTATTGCATAATTACGATCTTTCTAAATTGCGGAGTTCGTCTTAGCGAGCTTGTAGGCATGAATATTTCTGACATTGATTTTTCTGAAAACCGAATGAAAGTTCTAGGCAAAGGCAATAAAGAACGAATGATCTATCTCAACGAGGCTTGCATAAGTGCTTTAGTTAAATATTTGAAAGTCAGAAAAGAAAACCCAAAAGCTGCGGAAGAGCCGGCACTATTTATAAGTAACCAGAACAAGCGTATCTCCAAGCGCCGTGTTCAGCAGATCGTCGAGGACACTCTCAAGCAGGCTGGCCTTGACGGAAAAGGTATCACTACTCACAAGCTGCGCCACACTGCGGCAACTCTTATGTATCAGTACGGAGATGCTGATGTACTGACCTTGAAGGAGCTTCTTGGTCATGTAAGCGTGTCCACAACTGAGATCTATACGCACCTAAATGATGAGAACGTTCGCAGTGCTGTGGAAAGCAATCCACTTGCTAAAGTTAAAAACGGACGAAGCAGCGATGACGAATGAAACAAGCCCGAAAGCCGCAATATAGCAGCCTTCGGGCTTGTTCTTATAAGAGCACTTCCCATTCTTTTTCCTTGAATCCGGTAAGGACTATTCCGTTCTCAGCGATGAGCAGCGGCCGCTTGACCAGCATACCGTCAGTCGCAAGAAGCTGGAGCTGCTCTTCCTCTGACATTTCCGGCAGCTTGTCCTTTAGCTCCATCGACTTATAAAGCAGCCCGCTTGTATTGAAAAAACGTTTTAGCGGAAGCCCGCTTGCTGAGTACCATTTTTTCAGTTCATCGTAAGTGGGATTGTTTTCCTTGATGTCTCTAAGTTCGTAGCTGATCCCTTTTTCATTCAGCCAGCTCTGGGCTTTCTTGCAGGTCGAGCATTTAGGATAGCAGATAAACAGCATTTTCATTCCTCCATTTTTATGAGTTTTTCAGCAATTTCTCGGACCATTGCAGGGTTAGCACGTCCTTTTGATGCCTTCATGCAAAGTCCGATCAAGTGGTTGAGAGCATTTGTTTTTCCTGATCGGAATTCCTGAACAGACTTGGGCTGCTGAGCTATGATCTCAGCGACGATCTTTTGGATATGCTCTGGATCTGAGATCTGTGCAAGTCCCAGCCTTTCAGTTATTTCTTTTACGTTTCCTCCGCTTGTTATAAGCTCGCTCAATACTTTTTTGGCAGAAGAAGAGGAGAGCCTCCCCTGTTCAGTGTCCCCTGCCAGCTCTGCCAGAGCCAGCGAAGTCAGTTTTGTGTCACTGATCTGATCACCGGTGTCGTTGAGATACTTTGTGATCTCACCCACAATAAGGCTGCATAGAGTTTTTGCAGATGCCCTTTCTAAGCTCAAGCAGTGATCAAAAAGCTCAGCTTTATCCTTATCGAAGGCAATGATCTTAGCCTCCTGTTCTTTCAGCCCAAGTTTCTCAGTGTAGCGGAACAGCTTTTCTCCGGGAAGCTCAGGCATAGAGCCTTTTATTTGCGAGACAAGATCATCCGGCAAGCTGATCAGTCCCAAGTCTGGCTCGGGGAAAAAACGATAGTCCATAGCGTTTTCCTTGGTGCGCATAACCGTGCTGACTCCCCTGCTGTCGTCCCAGCGGCGAGTCTCCTGCTGGATATGCTCCCCTGATCTTAGCAGCTCCAGCTGCCTTTTGATCTCATATTCGATGCCTCTTACTGCACCGCTGAAGCTATTGATGTTTTTCATCTCACATCTTGTTCCAAGGATCTCGCTCCCCTTTTCTTTGAGGGAAACGTTCACATCGCAACGCACCGAGCCCTCCTGCATCTTGCAGTCAGAGATATCAAGAGCTTTCAAGGTGCTGCGGACGGTCTCAAGGAAGGCGTGGGCCTCTTCAGAAGAGGATATATCAGGCTCTGTCACGATCTCGATAAGCGGCACTCCGCAGCGATTATAGTCGGCCAGAGTGATACCCTTTTCAGCATCGTGGATCAGCTTTCCTGCGTCCTCTTCGATGTGTATTCGGTTTATCCGAATACGCTTGTGTTCTCCATTGACCAGTATGTCAAGATACCCTCTCACACATAGCGGCTTCTCGGATTGAGAGATCTGGTATGACTTAGGCAAGTCAGGATAGAAGTAGTTTTTTCTGTCCTGAAAGGAGTTTTGCTGAATGGTGCAGTTCATAGCTATACCTGCTTTTACAGCAAGCTCCACAGCTTTTTTGTTAAGTCGAGGAAGAGCTCCCGGATAGCCCATGCACACAGGGCAGACCAGGGTATTTGGGGGCGCACCGAATTTGTTTTCACAGCTGCAATACATTTTAGAGGCTGTTTTTAGTTCCGCATGGACCTCAAGTCCTATAACTGACTGGTATTCGGCCATTCAGACACCTCCTGACGTGATCAACTGTTCATAACCGCCGCTCAAGCTCTCAAAGGAATATGCTGCGGAAAACAGCTGATCCTCGGCGAATTTTCTTCCGACCAGCTGTATACCGATAGGAAGGCCACCTTCTCCTGAGCCACAGGGAAAGCTTATCGCAGGGAGTCCCGCCAGGTTTGCAGGAACAGTGCAGATATCCGCTGAATACAGCTCGGTAGGGTCATCTCTTTTAATGCCAAGGGGAAATGCGACCCCGGTGGCTGTGGGCGAAGCAATCATATGGCATTTTGAAAACGATGTTTCAAAGCCTGAGCAGATCTTAGCTCGCATAGATGCAGCTCTTCGATAGTATTTTTCGGCATATCCGGCGCTAAGAACATAGGTACCGAGAAGTATCCGGCGTTTGACCTCACGGCCAAAGCCTTCACTTCTTGAATTTCGGAAAAGCTCTGCAAGAGAGCTGTGCTCTGAGGAAGCGTGGCCAAATCTTATGCCGTCGTATCGGCCAAGGTTTGATGCGGCCTCAGCGGATGCGATCATATAATAGCAGCTGACACTGTACCTAAGCTCCGGCAAAGACAGAGGTATGAGCTTGGCACCGTGCCTTTCCATAAAGGAAAGAGCTCTCATGACCACATCCTTTGTGAGATCAGAGATGCCTTCGCCGAAAAGCTCTTTAGGAACGCCTATCCGAAGCCCGGAAAGTGTCCCCTGGATGGAGTTTTTTGGCTTAACTTTTATGACGCAAGTTGGATCCATGGGGTCAGGGCCGGATATTACGCCTTGCAGCAGGGCTGCGTCTGCTACAGTTCTGCCGATCGCGCCAACTTGCTCTAATGAGGAAGCAAAGGCGATGAGCCCGCTTCGTGAGGTGCTGCCATAAGTAGGCTTTATCCCAACAACTCCGCACATTGAAGAAGGCTGACGAACAGATCCTCCCGTGTCAGTTCCGAGAGCGAGGACAGCTTCTCCGGCGCAGACCGCAGCAGCAGATCCTCCTGATGAGCCGCCGGCAGAGCGTGACGGATCTCTTGGATTTCTGACTGGTCCGAATGTAGAATTCTCTGAGGAAGAGCCCATTCCAAACTCATCCATATTAGTCTTATCGATGATGACAGCACCGGCTGACCTTAGTTTTTCTACAACTCCGGCATCAAATGGCGGAATGTAGTTTTCCAGCATTTTAGAAGCACAGGTGGTACGAAGGCCTTTCGTGGAAATATTATCCTTGACCGCTATCGGTAACCCGGCCAATGGAGGAAGCTCCTGGCCTGAGCTGATCCTGCGGTCGATCTCCCTGGCAGCCTCCATGGCCTTATCATTCAGTGTGATATAGGCATTCAGCTGAGATCTTTCTATCCTTTCAAGGTGAACTGACAGAAGCTCTGATGCACTGATCTTACGGGAAATGAGCATTTCTCTGAGCTGACTAACGGTCATTTTACGAAGATCCATATCACACCACCGTTTCAGGGATAACGATGAAGCCGTCCGTAGTTTTAGGAGCGTTTGCTAGAAGCTGGTCACGGGTATACTTTTGCGATACAGCGTCCTCACGAAGCTCCATAGCCTTAGGCCGAACAGCGCCGTCAATATCTGGCAGCTCCCCTATCATGCCCTCGATGCACTCCATGTCTTTTGCAAGGAGCTCAGCCTCCTCCGGGTCTAGCGAAAGGCAGGCGAGCTCTGCGAGATGTTTGATGTCCATAGGCCTTACCGAGTTTTTTCAAGGAGCTCGTCCTCTGAAAGGATCGAGATACCAAGCTCCTGAGCCTTTGTCAGCTTGCTTCCAGCATCTTCTCCGGCCACAACGAATGTGGTCTTTTTGGAAACTGACCCTGAGACCTTTCCGCCGTAGCTTTCGATCAGCTTTTTGGCTTCGTCACGCTTCATAGTTGGGAGAGTTCCTGTAAGAACGAATGTCATTCCCGCAAATCGGTCATCTCCCGCAGAAGCCTTGCTGTAGGTCATGTTAAGTCCAGCTTCACGGAGCTTGTTTATCAGCTCGATTCGGTGGGGCTCAGCCAGTGCATCGCTCACACTTTCGGCCATGATCTCACCAAAGCCCTCTATGTCAGCGATATCAGCCTTATCAGCGGCAAGGAGCTTATCGATATCCGGAAATCTTTCGCACAAAAGCACAGCGGCACGCTGCCCGATGTTCCTAATGCCCAGGGCGTGGATAAGCCTTTCAAGACCGGCGTTTTTGGAGTTTGCGATAGAAGCAATAAGGTTTTCCGCAGACTTCTCGCCGAAGCGCTCCAAGCTAAGGAGCTGCTCTTTGCGAAGGCTATACAGATCCGCAGGCGATGAAACAAGTCCGCTTTCTACCAGCAGCTTCATGTTAGCAGGGCCAAGTCCGTCGATGTTCATGGCGCTTTTTGAGGCGAAATGGATCATGTTTTTGAGCAGCTGTGCCGGGCACTCCACATTCGGGCAGCGGAGCACGCTCTCGCCGTTTTCACGGACAGAGGGAGTTCCGCATACAGGACAGACAGTAGGGAGCGTGAAAGGAGCGGCACCTTCTTTATGGCTGACAGAGCGCAGGACTTCGGGGATTATTTCTCCGGCCTTTCGCACAACTATGCGGTCACCGATGCGGATATCCTTCTCATCGATAAAGTCCTGATTGTGGAGAACTGCACGAGAAACGCTGGTCCCGGCTAAAAGGATAGGCTCAAAAACAGCCACCGGAGTTATGGCTCCGGTACGTCCCACATTTACCTCTATATCGAGCAGAGTGGTCTCCTTCTCCTCAGGTGGGAATTTATAGGCAACAGCCCACTTGGGGGTTTTTGTAGTCGCTCCGAGAAGCTCTCTTTGAGCGAGGTCGTTGACCTTGATAACTACGCCGTCAATATCATAGGGCAGATCAGCACGTTCGTCACCGATACGCATGATCTCATCCTTTATCTGACTGAATTCTTTACACAGCTTGTAGGAGATCGTCTTAAAACCGAGCGTGCGTAGACTGTCTATAGATTGGCTGTGGGCGGTGTATTCCAGACCTTCAGTCTGCTGCACATTGAAAACAAAGATATCCAGCTTTCTTCCTGCGGTGATCTTTGAGTCTTTCTGTCTGAGAGAGCCGGCAGCGGCATTTCGTGGGTTTTTGAATGGCTGTTCGTCCAGCAGCTCCTGCTGTTCGATCAGCTCAAAAAAGCTGCTCCTAGGCATATAGACCTCGCCCCTGACCTCGATGAAGCTGGGAGAGCTGGAGAGTTTGAGGGGGATAGAACGGATAGTTTTTAGGTTGGCGGAAACATCTTCACCTACAAAGCCGTCACCACGAGTAGATCCTCTTGTGAAAACGCCGTCTGTGTACTCCAAAGAAACTGACAATCCGTCAATCTTTGGCTCTACAGTGAACTCAGGGTCATGAAGTTCAGCTTTGCATCGCTGAACAAAGCTCTCTACCTGCTCAAAAGAGAAGACGTCCTGAAGGCTTGCCATCTGAACGGCGTGCTCCACCTTCTCAAATTTGCTCAGAGGAGCTCCGCCTACTCTCTGCGTGGGAGAAGTTGGCAGGATAAGCTCAGGAAACTGCTCTTCCAGGCCTTTTAGTTCCTGCATGAGCATATCAAAATCATAATCGCTGACCTCCGGATTATCGAGAACATAATACTGGTAGCTATACTTGTCCAGCAAAGCCGAGAGCTCTGCGATACGCTTTTCAGCTGAATTCTTGTCCATAAATGGATACTTCCTTCCGTTATTTCTATAGATTTATTTTATCACATTTTGCGCAAAAACGCAACAGCCTTCCTCTATTTCCAAAATATTGTTCAAGCCCTTTGGCATATGATTAAGCGGAGGTGTTGATAATGCTGATAGAATTGCTGAAAAACCTGTTTTTCTTTGCTCTTCATGTGGAGAGCGGGAATGCTTTTCCAAAGCCGCTTTCTAAGACGGAGGAGCTGGAATGCTTTATGAAAATGGAGTCCGGCGACAGGAAAGCAAAAAATATGCTCATAGAGCACAACCTGCGGCTTGTTGCTCACATTGTTAAAAAGTACGCTCAGTCGTCGGCGGAGCAGGACGAGTTGATCTCTATAGGGACTATCGGCCTGATAAAGGCAGTATCCACATTCGACTACAAAAAAGGCGCTAAATTTGCCACATATGCCAGCAGGTGTATTGAAAACGAGATCCTAATGACTTTTCGAGCTGCAAAAAAATCTGCCGGTGATGTTTATCTTAATGAGCCTGTAGAGACTGATAAGGACGGCAATGCACTCTCGCTTATCGACCTTATCGATGACGGAGTTGATATTCATGAGCAGGTAGACCTGCTAATGCGCACTAGGCAGCTCTACGGATTTTTGGAAAAAACTCTTGACAGCAGAGAGCTTGAGATAGTGGTATACCGCTATGGACTTTATGATAACGAGCCCCATACTCAAAATGAGACTGCAAATAAAATGGGGATCTCACGATCTTATGTATCTCGGATTGAGAAGCGAGCTATTGCCAAGCTAAGGAAAATGTACGAGCAGGGACCAATATAAAAATAGCCGCACAGCTAGGTGCTGTGCGGCTTATGTTGTTAGGCTGAGGGGGTTTCAAGCACCAGCTTGAACGGAGCATATCGTCTGAAAGCGGATTTGTTTTTATCAATTGTCATTCCGTCAGCGATGTCTTCCATAAACTTTACGAAATCATTGTAGTAACGCATCTGCTGGAGATTTGTGATATATGTCTCATTCCAAAGGTCATCCTCTGTAAGTCTTTCTCTCAAGTCAGTTCTAATGACAACGTAGATAGTATCTTCGCTGTAATCATAGACCTTTGCGGTATCCATGGGGAGCTCGTTGAAGACGTAATCTTTGAATTTTGAAAGGTTCTCGTCAGTTGGAGCAGCCTCTGTTTCGGTCGTGTCACTGTTTTCCTCTGTAGAAGCGGTAGTTGTTGTGTTGCGCTGGAGCAGCATCTCGTTCTCGTGAGGATTTGTGGTAGTGGTCTCAGTAGTTTCAGCAGCTGTAGTTGTCGTTGTTTCTGGCAAGAGCGCTTCCTCCGGCGATGTTGTGGTCTGAGCTGCAACATATTCGTCGTACTGCTTTTTAACTGTGTCCATCTCGAACATCTTGTCCTGAGGCTTGGTCTTTTTATTTACCTGAGCGGCGTAGTCCTCAGCCATTTTGCGGACCTTTCTGGCATCGTCCTCTGAAAGAGCGTTGCCCTCGGGATCTTTAAGGCTGATAGTGACATACTCTACACGGGCAAAGTTCTCGTCGAAGTAGTCCTTGAGCTCGGTCTCAGAGCAGCCCTTTTCGCCTTCAAATCCATAATAGTGCTGGAAGATCTGCTCCTCCTTGTATGAATTCTCTGCGATCTCCTTCATCGAGTCAAGGCTGATACCGTTGAGAGAATTCCTCTCATCGCCGTTGAAATAGTATTCTGCCATCTGAGCGGCCTCTTCCTTGTCCTCAGCACTGAGCTGACCGCCGATGTTATCGTATTCTTTTTTTACAGCTGCAAAAGCCTTGCAGTAATCAGCAGCCTTATCCTGGATCCAATCTGAAGACTCTACCTCGTCGATATAGGCGTTCTTGACCTCTTTTAATGTAGGTGTGGCGCCTTCATTCTTCTCAGAGATCACCGAAACAGCCTCGTCGTAAGCCTGCATGGTGTAGTAGATAAAAATTCCTGATTTGACCTCATAGCCGTCAGCTGTGAGAGCTGTCTGTGAGCCAGATCCAACAGAAGGAGTACATCCGAAGGAGCCTGCTGCTACGGCAAAAGCGCTAAGGCCTGCCGCTATTTTCTTTAATGACTTCATATTAACTTATCCTCCGATAAATAAATTTCCATTAGCTTTTTAATTATACTACATATTTTTGGTTTTGTCCATAGCAAAAGCAAAATTTTCCTCATTTTTTCACAATAACAAGTCTTGATGCTGGGATCAGCCAGAAATTTGTGATTTTTCTTGACTTGAAAGAAAAAAAATGTTAGAATAATAATATATGTATTTGTGAAGGAAGGATGAAAGAAATGAAGGTAACTCTGCTAGCTCATACGCCTGACCCTGAAAATCTTGCGGCTACCGCAGCGAAGCTATGTTATTCGAGCAGCGGTATCGGCGAACTGAGAGAGGGGCTTGACCCGGAAAAGACTGAGAGATTCATCGACATGATCGTTTCTATCGGTCATGAGAGCGTTCTTGAGCACGTTAGCTTTACCTTCGGTATCGAGGGCATTTCAAGAGCCTGCTCACATCAGCTTGTCCGCCACAGGATAGCTTCTTACTCTCAGAAAAGCCAGCGCTATGTTGATGAAAGCGGATTTGAGTTCATCACTCCCCCGGCCATCGAAGAGCTTCCCGAGGCAAAAGCAGAGTATGACAGAGTTATCGCTTCTCTGACCGACAGTTACGAAAAGATCGCAGATATGCTCTGTGAGAGCCACAAGCAGCGATTTATTGCAGAAGGTCTTGATGAGAAGACTGCATCCTCTAAGGCGAGGAAGCTGGCTAACGAGGACGCTAGATTTCTTCTTCCGAATGCCTGTGAGACTAAGATCGTTGTTACAATGAACGTGCGTTCGCTGTTCAATTTCTTCCGTCACCGCTGCTGCAACCGAGCTCAGTGGGAAATAAGAGCAGTTGCCAATGAAATGCTAAGACTCTGTCTGCAAGAGGCGCCGGCTATCTTCCGATATGCAGGCCCTTCTTGTGTTGCCGAAGGAAAATGTCCTGAGGGCAAGATGAGCTGCGGAAAAATGAAGGAAGTAAGAGCTTATTTCGACCAGTTCAAGCAGAAAAATATTTGACAGGAGGTCCTGTATGCTCGAATTCAGAGCTTTGGATATAAACGACAGAGAAAAAGCTGATGCAGCGCTGCGCAGTTCTGATTTTATGGGGGCTGAATACACGTTCGCAAATAATCTGGCTTGGTGCAGACTTGCTGACACAAAGGTCTGCTTTTATAAGGACTTTTACATACTCTGTGCTTTTGGCGGTCAAGGCCCTTCATTTGTGCTTCCGGCCGGTAAGGGAGACTTGAAAGATGCCATAGCTGAGATGAAGCGTTTTTCTGAAAGCATGGGAGTGCCCCTTGTGCTTGCCGGCGTAACTAAGCCTTCGCTGGAAATGCTGGAGGAAATGTACCCGGATCAGTTTACTGCTGAATTTGACAGGGACAGCTCAGATTACATATATCTGTCTTCAGATCTGATCAGCTTGGCCGGGAGAAAGTTCCACGGCAAGAGAAATCATCTTGCTCGTTTCAAGGAATTGGACTACACATACTCTCCTCTGACTGAGAAGGATTTCGATGATGCTATACTGTTTTGTACCGATGCATATAATGGCAAGACGGAAGCCGATCACTCGGCTGTTGCCGAGCAATACGCCATAAACACTTATTTTAACTATTTTTATAAGCTCGACCTGAAGGGCGGCATCATTAGGATCGGCGGTGAAACTGCTGCTGTGACTATAGGTGAAGGCCTGAATTCCAATACTTTCTGCGTTCATATTGAAAAAGCTGATACCTCCTACAACGGAGCGTATGCAGGTATAAATAATCTTTTTGCAGAAAGCTGTATGAGTGAATACAAATATGTCAACCGTGAGGAGGATCTCGGTATAGAGGGGCTTCGCAAAGCTAAACTCTCATACAATCCGGTTTTCCTCCTTGAAAAATACATTGTCATTTTCAAATGAAAGGATAAAGATATGATCTACGTTTTTCTTGCAAACGGCTTTGAAGAGACCGAGGCTATCGCTCCTATCGATCTGCTCAGACGAGCTGGCAAGCAGGTGATAACTGTGGGCGTGGGCGATAATATCATCGTTGGCTCACACGGTGTTCCTGTTGTTGCTGATACTATCGCACAGGAGGCTCCTCTTACAGACGAGCTTGAGATGATAGTTCTTCCCGGCGGTATGCCAGGAACTCTCAACCTGGAGAAGTCCGATCATGTTCAGGCAGCTATCGACTACTGCGCTGAAAATAACAAGTTTATCGGAGCTATCTGCGCTGCGCCCTCTATCCTGGGCCATAAGGGACTGCTCAACGGCAAGACTGCTGTTTGCTATACTGGCTTTGAGGAGCAGCTTACCGGCGCTGATATCGGAGAGGGCTCTGTAGCTGTTGACGGCAATATCATTACCGCTAGAGGAGCTGGAGTTGCTGTAGATTTCGGCTTAAAGCTGGTGGAGCTGGCTGTTTCTCCTGAGGAGAGCAGACGTCAGCGCAATGCCATTCTCTGCGACTAATATGCAGGACAAAAAACAGCTCCGCAAATATTTTTCAGAGCTGCGAAAAAGCACTAAAACTACTGATAGAGATCAGCGTATCGCTGGACGGGTCATAGAGAATGATCTGGTAAAAAGAGCGGATACGGTGTTGCTTTTCGCTTCATTTGGCTCTGAGCCGGACACATGGGCTTTAGCGCAGCATTTACTGGAAGCCGGCAAACAGCTGAGCTATCCACGGTGTGGTGCAAATGGCATCATGACCTTTCATACCGTTGATGCTCTTTCTCAGCTAGTTGAAAACCCAAACAGCTACGGTATCCGTGAGCCGGACGAGAAGCTCCCCTGCCCTGTTATCAGCAGTGATACAGTCTGTATCGTGCCCGGGCTCTCATTTACCGAAAACGGCGGCAGACTTGGCTACGGCGGAGGCTTTTACGACAGATTTTTGGCGCAAAACATTGTTCATACGATTGCACTTGCCTACGAAGAGTGCATTTCAGATAAGCTGCCGGAAGAGCAGCACGACCTGCGGGTCGATATCATCGTTACAGAAGAAAGGACGGTGCTCTGTAAGTGAATAACGACAACAAGGACCTTGTAAACGATATTCTCAAAGAGCTTGAAAACGACAGCAAAAAGGAAGCTGCTCCAGTTGAGCCGGAGCCGGTGCAGGAGCAGGCCCCTGTTAGACATGAGGCTCAGCCGGCTCAGCACGAAAGACAGCCTGAGCAGGCTCCTGCTGCTTCTCCGGAGCAGATCGTTCGCCAAACTATGGAGAACGGAGCTCCACAGCAGCGCTCTGTGAATAATAGCCCTCAGATGAGAGGTTCTGCACAGGGTCAGCAAGTTCGCAAAAGAAAGCGCCATAAGAAAAAGCAGCGCAGCAGACTGCCGGGAGTGCTTATCCTCACTACATTTATTTTTGGCCTTTCTATCGTCTTATCCATGGTTATTATAGGCTACGGAAAGGATATGCTGGGGATCGGAAAAAGCGACAGGACTCAGCTTATGGTGATCCCTGAGGGTGCCACAACTGATGACATTGCAAATATGCTCGAAACAGAGGGGATCATTAGGTCTCCGAAAGCATTCAAGCTCTTCTCAAGACTAAGAAAGGCTGATGGACTTTATATTCCCGGAGAGCATTTTGTTCGTCCAAATATGGCCTATGAGACCATTATCAAAGAGCTCACCAGTGAACAGGTAGAGGAACAGGGCGAAACGGTTGAGGTGACCTTCCCTGAGGGCATTACTCTTATTGACGCAGCCCAGAAGCTGGAGGAAAACAACATTTGTTCAGCTGATGATTTCCTGTTCTACTTCAATTCAGGCGGATACGGCTTTGAGTTCGAGGACAAGCTGCCTCTAAATTCCTCACTGAAGTTTATGCGTATGGAAGGCTATCTCTTCCCCGATACTTACTTCTTGTACGAAGGAATGGATCCTGAGCAGGTCTGCCAGAAGATATATCTTAACTTCGACAGCAAGATGACTGAGGATCGCTATAAGAGAATGGATGAGCTTGGCTACTCACTTGATCAGATTATCACCTTGGCCTCGATCGTTCAGAAGGAGGCTGCTACTGAGGACGTTATGGTCAAGGTCGCTTCTGTTTTCTGGAATCGTCTTGACAACTGGGATCCTGCTCTCCTCCAGTCTGACCCGACTTCTAACTATGCTAATGATGTCATCAAGCCTAATATGGAGGTACTTGATCTCACCATTGCCAACTCCTATGATACCTATCTTACCGGAGGGCTTCCGCCTGGAGCTATATGCAATCCTGGTATTGCTGCTATCGATGCTGTACTTGAGAAGTTCGAGTCTGATGATTTCTTCTTCGCTGCTAATATCAACACTAAGATCACTTATTTCGCTAAGACAGATGAAGAGCATAAGGCTAACCTGGCAATGATCGACCAACAGTATGCTGATGAGGCCGCTGCCGCTGAGGCTGCTGAGAACGGCGAGAGCTGGTAAGGAGGCAAATGTATGAACAAACTGGAGGTCCTTTCTCCTGCCGGAGATGAGGAACGCCTTACCGCTGCGCTTAATTACGGTGCTGATGCGGTTTATTTAGGGCGAGAGCAATTTGGTATGAGAGCCTCGCCGCAGAATTTTACCTTTGAGAAGCTCTGCAAGGCAGTGGAGCTCGCTCATAGCAAGGGTGTAAAGGTTTATCTTACCTGTAACACTCTTCCACGAAATGATGAGATAAAGTTCTTTGAGCGATTTGTCCGTGAGGCAGTCGAGGCGAAGGTAGATGCACTTATCGTTGCAGATATTGGCCTGCTCATGCTGATCAAGAGATATGCTCCTGATATGGAGATCCACATATCAACTCAGACAGGTATCGTTAATTACGTTACAGCTCGTGAGCTTCACGATCTTGGTGCAAAACGAGTAGTTTTGGCTAGAGAGCTTTCACTTGATGAGATAGCTGAGATAAGAGCTAAGACCAGCCCCGATCTTGACATCGAGTGCTTTGTACATGGAGCTATGTGCGTATCCTTTTCCGGAAGATGCCTGCTGTCTCAATACCTTGTAGGCAGAGATGCAAATCGAGGAGAGTGTGCTCAGCCCTGCCGCTGGGGCTATCACCTTATGGAAGAAAAGCGTCCCGGCCAGTTCTTCCCTATTTTTGAGGATGAGAAGGGTACATATATCCTTAATGCCAAGGATATGTGCATGATAGAGTATATCGATAAACTGGCAGAAGCCGGTGTTTACAGCCTCAAGATCGAAGGAAGAGCCAAGTCAGCGTATTACGTTACCGTTGTCACGAATGCCTACAGAATGGCTGTAGACGAGTATTATAAGGATCCGTACAATTTCAAGCTGCCCCAGTGGATCCGTGATGAGGTTTATAAGGTCAGTCATAGACAATACTGTACAGGCTTCCTTTTTGGAAGACCTGAGGAGTCGCAGTATTATGAAAACAGCGGCTATATCCGCAATTACGATGTTGTTGCTGTTGTTGATAAATGTGAGAATGGAACGGTTTACTGCACTCAGCGCAATAGGTTTTTTGCCGGTGATAATGTAGAACTGCTCTCGCCTTCCTCAAAGCCTGTGGAAATGACTCTCACTGAGCTTTTCGATGAAGAAGGGGCTCCCATTGATACCGCAAATCACGCAATGATGAAGTTTTCGTTCAAGTCCGAGCTTGTTTTCCCGGCAGGGACTGTCATACGCAAGGAAATTAAGTAACACGATCGCGATCGGAATATAAAAGGCCCTGAGATATGCAAGAAAGCATTTCTCAGGGCTTTTTAATTATAGACGATGATCATTATTCTTCGGGATAAACCACTACATAGTTCAGTATCTCAGCTACCTGGCTTTGCTCTAGCTCCTCAACGAGGATCAACTCATAGGTATTGCTGAAGCCGTGGATACTTTCTCGGAGGCTAATGATCTTCTGTGCGATGTCCTCATTAACATGAGGCAAAAGCTCCAGCTGCCACGGCTCAGCTGTATTAAGGTCGATAGGAGCGATGTCGTCGATAGTTAGTTCGGGCTCAGGATCCTCCGGCTCCTGGAATTCAGAGTATTCATTTTCATCAACAGGCTCAGGTGGGGCAGGCGGAGATGTGGGCTTTTCTGTAGGCGGCTCAGTTTCCGGCGGGGTGGTCGGAGGAGCAGTTGTCGGCTCGTAAACCGGATCTGTAACAAAGATGTATTGCTTTAGCCCATCAAATATGCCCTGACCTATCCCATTTACGTTCATGAGCTCCTCGATATTTCGGAAGCGCCCTTCACTAGCACGATAGTCAATGATCCTCTGTGCAAGACTTTCGCCGATCCCTGGGAGGAGCTGGAGTTCTTCATGACTGGCAAGGTTTAGATCCAGATATAGAGGCTCAGTTGACTTAGTTGCATCAGTAGCTTCTTCTGATGTAGTTTCTGTATCCTCGATCTTCTCTATAACGATTGGATCATGGTGCTTTTTGTCACGGTGGTTGATAAAAAACGATCCCAGGGAACTGCTGAAAAACAAAACTGCGGCAGTTATAGTCAGCAGCATATCCTTATTTTTCATATTACAGCCCTCCCTTTTTCGTTTGTAATACTATTATATCATTTCACCACTGAAATTGCAATACTATATGTGATAAATGTACAAAGCACCGGCGATCCTTTTCAGGAATGCCGGTGCTTATCGTTTTATTTAGCTAATGAGTGCCATCATCTGATCCTGAGTGATCGGCAGCTTAGTTGCGTCAATAAGACCTGCGTCGATCATTTGGATCGCAAGTGCGTCTGTACCACTTACACCGCTTGTGCCGTTATCGATGATATCCGCATTTGCCAGTCCCTGTTCAGTAAGAGGATACTTTGCGGGAAGAGCTGAGAACTGAAGTATTGCAACTGCATCAGATAAATCGACCGATCCGTTGCAGTTGGCATCGCCCCAAACAGGTTTTGCAGTTGTAGTAGTAGTAGCTTCTGTGGTAGCTGGAGCTTCAGTTGTAGTCACAACAGTCTCCTTTTCCTTTACGAATACTGTGTAATTCATTACGCCGCTGACCTGGCCGTTCGTTCCAAGAGTTACCTTGTCACCGGAGTTTACATCCAGTGCGTAAAGGTCAAATGTACGATCTGCCGAGCCATCATTGAATACGATCTGCTCGCCAGTTGCAGTGTATCCGGAAAGCCATGGAGCTAGTGCAGTTACACGGCTGTCAAGAGCAATGTATACTGTTGCGTTTGTTCCGGCTGTAAACGAAGCCAGATCCTCTGTACTGTTCTTGGAGTCACAGGCTGTGATCACACGCTCTGCTCCTGCTATTGTGCTCGGGATCGATGCATATGTAAAATCACGATCTCCGAATACCTTGTCGCCTATTTGTGCATTTTCAGCTATGGTCCAATCTGCGGCGTTCTCGCTGTCGAAAACTACAAGGTTTTTAGCGATAATACCGTTTACAGGAAGAGCTGCTGGGATGAGCTGCCAATCCTGACAGTTGTAGCCGTTTACTGTCCACTGCTGAACATTTGCGCTGTATTCCATGCTCCCGTTCTCAATCTCAACTGCGGACTTGTCGCCGGAAATCTTAGTGAGGATCTTGTAGGAGCCATCGCTGTTCTTAACGAACTTGAACTGCTGATTATCGCCGCTGTTGGACTGATACAGGTCGATATTTGTGCCGTCATCAGCCTTTCTGCCAGCAACGTCCAGAACTAGGCTGTTGCCCCCTGCAAGAGATGAGTAGATATAGTAATAACCATTTCCTGCTGAGATCAGCTTCCAGGTGTTCCACTCGGCGGCGCCGTTTGTACCTTCGCCGTTAGCTTCCCACTGCTGGATATTTGCGTTGTTCTCAGCGCTTCCGTTAGCTACTTCCATGAACAAGCCGCTGTTAACGTTCTTGAACATGAACAGTGAGCCGTCTGCAAATTCAGCGGCAGTTTCGCCGGAGGAAGATGATGTTCCGCCGTTGTAGTTCTTATTCTGGTCCATTCTGCCGGAATACTCCTTACACTCGGCCTTTGCCTGATCTGCTGTCTGGGGAGTGTAGCTGTACATTTTCAGATCGAAGTTGTCGTAGGCATCTCCGCCGGACTTCTGGTTTGCAATATTAGCGCTGGTGTTTCTGGAATTAACGATAGCATAGGCCAGACCACTGCCCATTGTGCATCCGTCAAACTTGTCGTTAAATGATTTGATAGTTCCGGAATAAGCATCAGAGCCCATTGCTTCGGCAGCCAGAGGCTTGTAGGTGCCTTCGAAGTAGTTGGCCTCGGAGAAAATCTTAGAGTTGTAGGAAGCTCCCAGACCGTACTGTTTATTGGTGGTGAAGTAGTTGTTGTAGCTGTGGATGTGTGCGTTTCTTGCACGGGGATTTCTGGACTCAGTATTGGAAAACCAGTTGTGGTGGTAAGTGATGTAGTCCTGGAACTGAGTGGGACCACCGCCGACCAGAGAGGTCTTGTGGCAGTCGATGTAGTAGTTGTACGAAACGGTTATGTACTCAGACCACTTGATATCTGTTGAGCCGTCGCCGTCAGCCTTGTCTGCGTCAACAGTACCGTTTCCGGCATAGGCGTTATAGCCCTTCTCGATCGTGTTGTTGTGGATCCACATATGAGTAGACTTATTAGACGAATCACCGGTCATTGAGATACCGTCGTCAGGATACTGGCCAAGCCACAGGTTTCTGACCTCGCAGCTTGTGCAGCGCTTCATCTCGAAGCCCCATTTGTTAAGGTTTGCATTGTAGCCGATTCCCTCGATAGTTACGTTTTCGCCGTACTGGAGATACAGCATACTGGAACCGTCGTTCTGCTTGCCATCGTTTGCCTTTGCTCCGGAGGGAACGTCGATAGTTCCAATGAAACGGAAGCAGACATTGCTGGGCTTTGCACTGTAGAAAATGTTGTACAGTCCAGTCTTTCCGCCGTAGGATATCGTGTCTTTGTTGGAGTTAGTAACGTAGATGACTGTAACACCGGATTTCAAAGTACCGTCGTTGTTATAGGCACCCACGCCGGAGTTGTAGTTATAGTGAGCATAACCGGAACGGTCGAACTGCATGGTAGTTACCTCGCAGGAAGCTGTGCCAGAAGAGCCCTCTACTTTGATCGTATAGGTCGTATTTCCCTTGAGACCGGGAATATCTACACGATCGCTGCGAATGAGTTCAGAGTCAACTGCTGTAAAAGATGTACTTCCTGACTGAGCATAGCTTACCTTTACGCTGCTGCCGATCTTGGAGCTGTCCCATTCAGCGAAAGCCTCTTCATACCAACCGCCGCAGCGTGTGATCGCACCGTCTGCTGTAGTTGATGGGTCAGAAGAAGATGAAGAAGAGGCTGACTCGGAAAGATATGTGGGAGTCCAGTTCTTCATGTAGCTTGTGAGCTTTATGCCCTGAGCATCAGAGGCAGAGAGAATATGTCCCTTTCTTGAGGAAAGGCTGACTTCGCTGCCGTTTGAGAGCTTTGTACCATACTCCTTGAAGCCTGCAACATTCTCAGGCTGCACGCCGCTCATGGAGTACCAGCCCTCTGCCTTGATGCAGTCTGCACTTTGGAGGGTCGTATTGACGAACATAACCTTTGCTGTGTCTCTCCAGGGACGTCCCAGATAGCCTGAGGATACTGTCAGTGAGCCCTTCTTCACGTTGCAGTTTGAGAAGAGATAGCCGGTATCGTCATTATTGTCGTCACGGGCTGCAGTGATGTATCCGCCTGTAGAGCCGGAGCTGTATCCCTTCCATACTAAGTCGCAGGCATCGAAAACTGCTGAGCTGTCGCCGAAGATGTAATCGGTCTGGCCTTCGATAGTGCAGTTCTTGAAATACAGAGGGGATGCGCCGGTATAGAGAGTATCCTGGCTTGAGAGGAACTGACAGCCCAAGAATTCGCTGTATGCGCCCTCTACAGAGATAGCAGCTGCACGCTCTGTAGCAGCCTTGGACTGTACGTCGGTGGAGGAGGTCCTTTGGGTGGAGATAGCAGAAACATTGGGATCGTTCTGGAGAGTGACGCCGTCTGCGATCTCCTCGCTGGTCATGTAGCGGTTGAACGAGTTCTCAAAGACGATGTTCTTTGCTTTGAAATACTGAGCCTTTGTTCCAAGAAGAACTGTAGCACCCCAGCGCTTATTGGCTGGATTTTTTGAGGACTTAGCGGCAGCAGCGGAGCTGTCGTATACACCTGAGCTGTTGGCGCTGTAGTAGGTGTAGCCGATACCGTAGTACCAGGTGAGCTTGGCCTCGCCTTTGCCGGGCTCATCGTTGACAAATGTGATGTAGGGGGTGTTTACCTGCACCTGCTGTCTGTAAGTGCCGGGAGCGATATGGATCGTGACTCTGTTAGACTCTGATGTCGGGTTGAGTTTAGCTGCTGCGTCAACTGCTGCCTGAACAGTTGAGTAGTTGTTGGCTTTGCCTGAATAGCCAACATACAGGTCAGTTCCGGCTGCGTCTGCTGTTTGCTGAGGGAAAGCGATCAGCTGGGCCAGAAGCATACATAGCGCAGCAAAAACTGACACTACAGATAGACCTAGTTTTCTGTTTCGGATCATGATATACAACTCCTTAAATATAATGATATTTCGTACAGTTGACTATAAAACTCCACACTGTCCGATTATATTTGAGATGATTATACCATATTATTACGAAAGTGTAAATGACGTTTTGTGCTCAATGACTGAGCTTTTGTGCTTTGTTTATAAAAAAGGGACGCAGTCTGCGCCCCTTTCGATTTATTCAACTGTAACGCTCTTAGCGAGATTTCTCGGCTTGTCAACGTCTAGACCCTTAGCTACAGAAACATAATAGCCAAGAAGCTGAAGCGGAACAACAGCCAGACTTGCTGCGAAAAGCGGGTCGGTCTTCGGAATGTAAGCCGTAAAGTCGGCGTTATCTTCCACGCTGTAGTTGCCATATGTGGTCAGACCCATGATGTAAGCTCCACGGGACTTGCACTCGACCATATTGGAAACAGTCTTCTCAAAAAGATCCTGCTGAGTGATAACACTGATGACTAGCGTACCGTTCTCGATGAGGGAGATAGGTCCGTGCTTGAGCTCTCCGGCAGCGTAAGCCTCAGAGTGGATATAGCTGATCTCCTTCATTTTAAGGCTTCCTTCAAGGCTGACAGCGTAGTCGATACCTCTTCCAATGAAGAAGGCATCGTGGATATTTGCGAATTTAGCAGCAAACCACTGGAGCCTCTCCTTGTCCTCGAGGATCTTTGTTACCTTGTCAGGAATAGTCTGGATCTCGTCGAGAAGCTCGGTAAATCTCTCGTCAGTGATCTCGCCTCTTACCTTGCCAAGCTGCATTGCGAGAAGATAACCTGCGATGAGCTGAGTGCTGTATGCCTTTGTTGTGGCAACCGAGATCTCCGGACCGGCAAGGGTGTAGAATACATTGTCGGCATCTCTTGCGATGTTGGATCCGATAACATTTACGATACCCAGGGTCTTGATGCCGTTTTCCTTGGCTAGTGTAAGAGCCGCACGGCTGTCAGCTGTCTCTCCGGACTGGCTGATGATGATAGCCAGGCTCTTCTTATTGAGAGGCATTTTTCTGTATCTGAATTCAGATGCCAGCTCAACTCTTACTGGGATAGTCGTGAGCGCCTCGATAACGTATTGGATAGCCATACCAACGTGGTAAGCAGAGCCGCAGGCAATGATGTATATCTGCTGTATGTCTTTGACCTCTTCATCAGTCAGGCCAAACTCGTCTAAAACGATATTTCCGTCCTTAACAACTGAGTTGATAGTGTCACGGATTACCTTGGGCTGCTCGTGGATCTCCTTGAGCATGAAGTGCTCATATCCGCCCTTTTCAGCAGCAGCAGCATCCCACTTGATCTCGGTGAGGGGCTTTTCGATCTCCTCACGGTCGATGTTGTAGAAGGTGACATTTCCCTTTTCAAGACGAGCGATCTCCATGTTGCCGATGTAATAAACGTTTCTTGTGTACTTGAGGATAGCAGGAACGTCAGAAGCAACATATGTCTCGCCGTCAGCGATGCCGATGATCATGGGGCTGTCCTTACGAGCTGCGTAGATCTCGCCGGGATGATCCTTGAACATTACGCAAAGTGCATAGGATCCACGAATACGGAGCATTGCTCTGGCGATAGAGTCAACAGGGCCAAGACCGTATTTCTTAAAATAGTAGTCAATGAGCTTAACTGCGACCTCCGTATCGGTCTGGGATCTGAACTCATAGCCGCTCTTTGTGAGTTTCTCACGGAGCTCCTGGTAGTTCTCGATGATACCGTTGTGGACAGCGATAACATTCTCGTCATCACTTGCGTGAGGATGAGCATTGAGGGTAGATGGCTCGCCATGAGTTGCCCAGCGAGTATGACCTATGCCGCAATCGCCCTGAACAGCTGTACCATCGTTTGTCATGTCCTTGAGTACTTGAAGCATACCCTTGGCCTTAATGATCTCAGGCTCATTGCTGCCGTTGCGAACTGCTATTCCGGCAGAGTCATAGCCTCTGTATTCCAGCTTCGAGAGACCGTCCAGCAGGATAGGAGCTGCTGAATGATTGCCCGTAAAGCCTACGATTCCACACATATTATGTACCTCCTGAGTGAATTTAATAAAGTGTAATTAGGTATAAATGCTTAATAAATTTATTATACACTAAAGTGTGTAATTTGTCAACCGCTTATTTCCGGAACTGAGGCCTTACAGGGGGACCGGCCTGCGGTCTGTTGTTCTGTGATGGAGGAGCTCCGCCGTTTCCGTTGTTATTGCGGATGATGGGTGTCTTATCCAGTTTTTTATAGAGGAAGATGTCTCTGTTGTCGCTTAAATGGAGACTTTCGTTTATTTTGTAATCGGCAGCAGTTTGCTTGCTGTGGACACTTTTCAGCTGTGCTTTCAGCGAGCCAACAACGATCATCGTTATTATAGCTCCGACAACGAGTCCTGTAATTATAGAGCCGCCTGTGATCTTGTTAGTAAATAGGAAGAGAACTCCTATTGTTACAATAAATGCAATAATAAAGGTGATCATGCTATGCTTTATGGCGGCTGACTTGTCCACAGGCAGATCACCTACGAATTTTCCAGTCTGCCCGTTCATTGCAAAGGTATATTTCTGGCCGTTCCAACTGGTATTGAGCAGCCATACTGGATACAGGGAATACTTGGCCTTGCCGTTGCGAAGCCGAACGCTGCTGTGCTCAAAATTCACAGAATTATAGCCGTTTACGGTAGAAGCAAAGGTCTGTTCTGTACTGCGCTTGATACGAGTGTTAGCCCTGTTGATGCTGTCTTCGGCAGATACATCGTATCGGTCGGCTAAATAGCCGGAAAGATAGGCGGTCTTGAACTCAACTGCCTGAGAGTAGTCAAAAGGCTCAATGGACTCCATTAGAGTGTCGTCCATTTTCTCGGATCCGTCAACAGGAACGTTTTTGAAAGCGAGCTTTCCAGAACGGTATGCTGAATACATATTGTGTTCAACATAAGCGAACTGGTCGTCCTGCCAAGAACGGGTCTTATCGCACTTGAAAACCATATCGGCATCGGCCTCAGCGTCAAAAAGCCAGACCGGAACATAAATGCCTTTGATCTCGTCGATGTGGTTTTGTTCCTTAAAAACGCTTGGGAGGAGCTTTTTACCGCTCATATGAACGATCAAGGCTGCTTTTGCGGCCTCTTTATCGACTTTGAATGGGATTATGGAGTCAGGCCGCTTGTCATCGGAGAATGTGCCTGACATAACTACCGGATTATCGCAGTAGGGACATTTGGAAGCTCCTGTAGTGTGATCCGCTATGATCTGGCCTCCGCAGGACTGGCAGGAATACACGTTCATGCCGTTGAGCTCGCTGCTTTGCCACTCACCTCCTGCTTGAGTCTCCCAGTTCATTTGGTCGCCTGAGGATTGAGAAATACTGTTGTTGTAGTCCTGAACCGCCTGGATCTCGAATTCAGATTCGCAGAACGGACACTTCATCTTCTGTACAGTACTGTTAAATTCAAGTTTTCCGCCGCAGCATGCGCATTTATATTCGTTTATCTCTGCCATATAACTCACCTCGTATCACATCAAGAAAGAGGGCGGACGCTTAGGTCCGCCCGGATAATTGTTATTTTACCATGTCTGAATCGTCGAATGGATCTCCGCACTCAGCGCAGAACTTGGGAGGATTGAACGGATCCTCGGGCTCCCATCCGCACTTGTCACAGCGGTACAGAGGAGCGCCTGCCGGCTTGGGCTTGCCGCACTCAGCACAGAACTTGCCCTTGTTTATAGCTCCGCATGAGCAGGTCCAGCCTTCAGCAGCTTTATCTGCCGGCTTGGGTTTGCCGCAGTTTGCACAGAATTTGCCAGAGTTGGTAGTTCCGCAGGAGCACTGCCATTCACCAGCAGGAGCCGGCTTGGGTTTGCCGCAGTTTGCACAGAACTTACCGGAGTTGGCAGTTCCGCAAGAGCAGGTCCAAGAATTAGCAGCCGCAGCGTTCTGCTGATTTTGCTGATTCATTGCGAAGAGATTTCCGGCATTGAGTCCGCCAGCCTGCTGAGCCATTCCCATTCCGAAGAAACCTGTCATTGCTCCGCCGGCATTTCCAGCGGCAGTATTCATAGCGGAAGCCTGAGCCTCGACCATAGTTGCAGCAGCATTGCCGGGGTCTCTGTTCCAAGCAGTATCCTCGGTCTTCTTGATCCTATCCTCGTCCTCCTTTGAGATAGTTACGGAGTTGATAGAAACAGTTGCTACAGAAAGACCTCTGTGCTCCTTCCAGCGCTGTGCAAGAGCTTCGTTAAGAGCGTCGCAGAGCTCGAAGGTATAGCCGGGGAGCTGGTCGTATGTAACGCCTGAAGCTGAGATCTTTGCGAATGCAGGCTGAAGAGCGTTAAGGAACTCAGCCTTCAGCTGATTGTCGATATCAGCTCTTGTGTAGCGGCTCGCTACGTTTCCGCAGACATTTGTATAAAACAGCAGCGGATCTGAGATCTTGTATGAGTAAACGCCGTTGCAGCGAACACCGACTGTGAAGCTCTTGCCAAGATCCTGATATGTAACTCTAAAAGGAACCGGATTTTGTGTACCGAACTTATTGTCGATGAGCTCCTTGGTGTTGAAGTAGTAGATACGCTGATCGTGGCCGGTATCTCCGCCGTAGCCTATACGTTTCCAGATAGTCTTGAGAGTCTCCTTGACGCTCTTTCCGAAGCTGCCTGAAAACAGACCGGGCTCTGTGGACATATCGTATGTGTATTCGCCGGGAACAGCGCAGATCTCAACGACCTGACCCTGATCCACAATGATCATGCATTGACCATCGGCAACTGCGATATTACTTCCATTAGTGATGATATTATCGCTGCCCTTAGTGTTGGACGAATGCTTTCCTGTGCGCTTCTGTCCTTTAACTGCGAGAACATCGGGCGGAAGAGCGTCGCAGTAGAAGAATTCCTTCCATGTATCGGCAAGAGTCGAGCTTGCACCAACAAGAGCGGCCTGAATAAGTCCCATAGTGATTACTCCTTTCACAGCCAACCGAGGGGCGGCTTTTGAAAAAACATATTTCTTGTAAATTGGTATGATCAACACACACTATGTAGCTATTATAACATACTTTTTCAGAAATTGCAACAATTACAGAGAAAAAAAGCCGATTTTTTTATTGACTTCGTGTAGTGGTATGTGTCGGAGCTTACTCCCATGTTTTCCATATATCTGGCTGATAGCCAAGAGTAGCCTGCTTTCCGTTGCGCACGATAGGCAGTTTTATCAACTGTTGGTTTTCAAAGAGCTTCTCTTCAGCGTCAGAGTCGGAAAGATATT
Organism: Ruminococcus flavefaciens; assembly: GCA_902760805.1. Classification (GTDB taxonomy): domain Bacteria; phylum Bacillota; class Clostridia; order Oscillospirales; family Ruminococcaceae; genus Ruminococcus. Next base: position 57,113 of record CACWHY010000002.1, read on the forward strand.
TCATCAGGGTAAGAGTCTGCTTATCCTTTGCGTTTTCGTCGATAAGCTCTTTGAAGCCGCCGAGAGCTCTTGCGACATTGTCGAACTCTCCCCTGCTCATACCCTTTTCATTCATGTCGATGAATTGCAGCTTTATGCCACGTTCTTTGAAATATCGCTCTGCCTTTTTGGAGTCGTTGGATTTTTTGCTCCCAAAGATCTGTATATTCATAGCTTCCTCCAAATTTTCTTTTTCTTTATAATAGCATATAGTTTAAGAAAATGCAAGCGGTAAGGCAAGACGAAAAAAGTCCCGCCTTATTCAGACGGGACACAGGAAAGAGGTGTTGTCAGACAGTTGCCACAGCGAGGCGTTCTAAAGAACAGCCCTCACTCCAGCGGTCGTAGTAAACTTTCATACATTTGCGGAAGCTGGCAAAGCGCTTCTCGGCAGATCCTGGGTCGCCGTAGACCTTCCAGAAGCCTGTTAGCTTACAGCTCCTTTTTTCTATAAATCCGGTAACATCCTCTGGCGGATATCCCAGAAAAAGCCCTATCTCGTGAGGAAACTCATCACTGTTTCTGAGCCTTTTGATAAGTCTGCCTATGCATTTTCCTGCGCTATTGCAGCTGTATCCGCAGCTTTCAAGCACCCGGCAGGCATCACTGCTGTTTAAGTCTTCATTTAGTTTAGTCGGACGATAAATGTATATAAGCGCACGGTCATCTTTATATCTCAAGGGTATCGCACGCAGACCTTTTTTTACGAAGATGCGATTTAGACGGCATAGCTCACAGCGCAGGTCATCTTTATCTGAAAACTCCGCCGTAAACATATTCCCTGTTTTCAGTCCTGCAAGTGTTGGCGAGCAGTGACGGACAACGAGCTCTTCTGACATTTCATCATCTCCTTAGTTTGTTTCGACTAACAATATTATAATACAGTTTTCCAACTGTGTCAAAGGGAAAAATAGATTTTAGTTCATGCTAACAAAATTAGAAGGATTTCTTTGATTTAGTTAGTAAATGGTGCTGCAATTCTTTCATAAAGGCTGTTTCGCATGGCTAACATTTTGTATTATTCTACAATTTATTATGGATATACTTTACTTTTGGGCGGCCTGGTGGTATAATATTTTGAGAAAAATATAACTGGAGATGACTTTTATGAAGTTCAATAAGCCTATGGCCGTCTGCATTGCACTGTCAGTTCTTTTGGGGCTTTCATCTTGCGGCAAGAACACTACTGTTCCTAAGGATCAAAATAGTCAGGAGATGACGGTGGATCCTGATACTCAGGAGAATACCGAGCCTGCTTCAACTGAAGCTCCTGTTACCACCGCAGAAACAACTACCACCTCCCCTGCTACTACTACACTTGCACACGATGAGGATGATGTAGACACGATCTCTCTTTCCTTCTATGAAGCAAAGCTCAGCATCGGCGAGTCGGCCATGCCTTTTGTTACTATGCTGCCTGAAACTGCTCCGGACAAGTCTGAAAAATGGACAAGCTCTGACAGCAATGTTGCTAAGGTGGATGATATGGGTAATATCACTGCCGTCGGCGAGGGAAGTTGCACTATAACAGTTACATCTGTTTCTACTCCTGATGTAAAGGCAGATGTTGAGGTCACTGTGGCTCCTGAGCCCGGTCTTACTTACATGGAGGGCATTCTCATAGCAAATAAGTCTTATGCGCTCCCTGCCACATACAACCCCGGAGGCCTTACTCCTGAAACGAGTGCAGCTTTTGATGAATTGGTACAAGGCGCAGCTGATGACGGGATCAATATCTATCTTTCCTCCGGTTTTCGTTCTTATGATTACCAAAACGAGATCTATAACAACTATATCGCTGCCTATGGAAAGTCTGCTACAGATACGTTTTCTGCTCGTCCCGGTCATTCGGAGCATCAGACCGGCATGGCTATCGACGTAAACATCATAGACGACAGCTTTGCCGGAACTCCGGAGGCTATTTGGATCGAAGAACACTGCATGGAGTACGGTTTTATCCTCCGCTACCCTCAGGGAAAGGCCGATATTACCGGCTATAAGTATGAGCCCTGGCATATAAGATATGTTGGGAAGGATTTCGTCAAAAAGTTCAAAGAAGCGGCAGAAAAAGCCGGAGATCCGCAGTATACTCTTGAGGAGTATTTTGATATAGACTCTGTATATAAGGACTAAAAACATATTAAAAGACCCGAATGCTGGATCGTCTGCCTTCGGGTCTTTTGTTATGCTGCACAATAATCCCTCCTCCTCATTGTGCAAGGTGACTCCGGCTGAAAATATATGTCGATTTTCCTTGCAATTGTGATGATTTTGTGATATAATGTGAATTGCAGTTTTGCGTATCAAATCACTGAAAGGAGGGTATGATCAGATAATTCTGATCTGAAAATCATGACAAGATCTGTTATCTGCATACTTATAACTATTTTGGTCTATATGGCCATGATGGTTATCATCGGCGTTGTTTTCTCAAAGAAGAACAACAACGTTGGCGATTTCTACCTGGGCGGCCGAAAGCTGGGTCCGCTGGTCTCTGCAATGAGCGCTGAGGCTTCCGATATGAGCAGCTATCTGCTCATGGGTCTGCCGGGACTTGCTTATCTCTGCGGTGCCGCTGAGGTCGGCTGGACTGCTATCGGTCTGGCTGTTGGCACTTATCTCAATTGGCTGATAGTTGCCAAGAGGCTGAGAGTTTATTCAGCAAAATGTCTCAACTCTATCACTATCCCCGACTTCTTCTCAAACCGCTTCAGGGACAATAAGAAGATCATCATGGGCATTTCTGCTCTGATAATCATTATCTTTTTTGTTCCTTACACAGCTTCCGGCTTCTCGGCTTGCGGTAAGCTGTTCAACCAGCTATTTGGCTGGGATTACCACGTTGCTATGCTTGTCAGTGCAGCGATCATCATTGCTTACACTTCACTTGGCGGATTTCTCGCAGCCAGCTTCACTGACCTTATCCAGAGCATAGTAATGACCACAGCCCTTGTGATCCTTGTTGTTTTCGGTGTTAGCACTGCCGGCGGTTTTGAAAACGTTATTGACAACGCAAAGGGGCTCACAAACTACCTTCACTTCACAAAAACTGTTGACAGCGAAGGGAATCCCGTATCATTCGGCTTTATCCCGATAGTTTCTACTCTTGCTTGGGGACTTGGCTACTTCGGTATGCCTCACATCCTGCTGAGATTTATGGCTATCGACGATAAGAACAAGATCCGTATTTCCAGAAGGATCGCTTCTATTTGGGTCGTTATCGCAATGGGAGTTGCTGTATTCATCGGTTTTATCGGAAGAGCACTTACCGCTCAGGGCGATGTTAAGGAGCTCCTTGACTCCTCCTCTTCTGAGACTGTCGTACTTGAAATGGCTACTCTCCTCAGCAAGCACAGTGTTATCGCTGCGCTGGTGGCTGGACTTATCTTCGCAGGAATTCTCGCCTGCACAATGTCGACTTCCGACTCGCAGCTTCTTGCTGCTTCATCAAGTATGTCCGAAAACCTTCTCAAGGGCGTTTTCAAGATCAAGCTCTCTGAGAAGTCATCAATGATGGCTGCAAGAGCCGTTCTGCTTATTATAGCAGTTCTGGGAGTTGTCCTGGCTTGGGATAGCAGCAGCTCGGTATTTCGTGTAGTTTCATTCGCTTGGGCAGGCTTTGGTGCCACATTTGGACCTCTTATGCTGACTTCTCTTTTCTGGAGACGCACAAACAAGTACGGTGCTATCGCTGGCCTTCTTGTTGGCGGCGTGATGATTTTTGTTTGGAAGTTCGCTGTTCGTCCTTTAGGCGGAGCTCTTGATATTTATGAGCTTCTTCCTGCTTTCATCTGCGCACTTATTGCTATAATCGTAGTTTCTCTGGTAACTCCCGCTCCTTCTAAGGAAATCACCGATGAGTTCGATGAGGTGGCTGCTGAAGTAAACAAGTGATAATAATGCCCCGAAACATCTATCTGAATGTTTCGGGGCTCTTTTTATAAGCATAAAGAAACGCCATAGCAAAAACTATGGCGTTTGATATTTTGAGATCAGAATGCGATCTGCTCTGCGATCTTGTGGAGCTTGATATCATAGGGCTTCTCCATAGCCAGAGCCTCCTGGATATCATAGTCAACAAGAGCATTGTCCTTGATACCAACAACACGGTTGCCTATGCCCTGCTCGAGGAGCTCAACAGCGTAATAAGCCATTCTTGTTGCCTCTACTCGGTCTCTTACTGTAGGAGATCCGCCTCTCTGAACATGGCCAAGGATAGTTGCACGAGCCTCGATGCCGGTCTTCTCCTGGAGAGCAGTTGCAATTTCCTGAGAATGTCCGATGCTCTCAGCAACGATAACAACGAAATTCTGCTTGCCCTTTGCCTTCTTCTCAAGCATTGTGTTAGCGATAGCATCCAGATCGTAGGGAACTTCCTGAGTGATGATATCAGTTGCTCCGCAGGCGATACCAGTATTCACAGCAATGTGTCCGGCGCCTCTTCCCATTACCTCAACAACTGAGATACGGTCGTGAGACTGAGATGTGTCACGGAGCTTGTCTACCAGCTCCATAGCTGTATTCATGGCAGTATCAAAGCCGATGGTATAATCTGTGCAGGCGATATCGTTATCGATAGTTCCGGGGATACCGATACAAAGCATACCCTGTGCGGAAAGATCTGCTGCGCCTCTGAATGAGCCGTCGCCGCCGATAACTACCAGACCCTCGATACCCAGCTCATCACACTTAGCCTTAGCCTTAGCAACGCCCTCAGCTGTTCTGAACTCGGGGCATCTTGCGGTATAGAGGATCGTTCCGCCGTTATGGATGATGTCGGAAACGCTTCTCTCGTCCATTTTGAAAATGTCGCCGTTGATAAGACCTACATAGCCTCTGCTGACACCGTAAACCTCCATGCCTTTGCTGAGAGCTGTTCTAACGACTGCTCTTACAGCGGCATTCATTCCGGGGGCATCTCCGCCACTGGTCAAAACTGCGATTTTCTTGATCATACATATTCTCCATTCTGCGCTTGCGCATTTTATTCAACTGCCGGCGCTTAAAGCAAAACCAGCTTGCATAATTCCATACATATATATTTTACTACATTTCTGAGATTTGTCAAGGGGATTTCGGGATTTTTTGCAATTTGTTTATCAAATTATGGTCATTTGGGGTCTATTAAGCCAATTTTATCGGCTCCAAACAGTTTTTTTAGCTCCTCAAAGCTGTCAGCTGTCACCGAAATAGAAAGAGCCTGCTTTGGTATGAGCTTCTTTTTGATGTCCTCGGCATAAAAGCAGATCCTTGTTTTTCCCGGAGATCTTGCTTCGATGGCGTATAGATCCGGTGTTATGCCAACTTTATCCGAGGTCGTCTTGATGCACAGAAACTGCCGCTGGAGCATGACAGGGAATTCCCTCTCGGAAAAAGCTGCTCCGCAAACAATGCTTCTTTCCTCATCCTTAACGGATATCCTTCCGCTGATAAGGACTATCCCTTCCTCAGTGGTAGCGTGTCCGGAAACGGCAAACAGATCCGGGAAGATTATTGCGTCGATCTCGCCGCTGCCGTCAGAAAGTGTCAAAAAGCACATCCTGTCCCCTTTTTTGGTGATATGGATCTTCTTTGACTGAACGATGCACATCAAGCGTACATTGTCGCCGTCCTTATATCTTTCCTCAGAGAGAACTTCGCTGATAGTTTGGAGGTGCATCAGCTTTTGCAGATACCCATATTCGTCCAGAGGACTGCCGCTGATATACATTCCGGTCGCTTCTTTTTCCAAAGCAAGAAGACGTTTGCTGTCCAGTTCCTCTTTGAACGGGATCCTGATCCTTACTTTGTCACTTTCAGCGCCTCCGAAAAGATCCAGCTGGCCTTCCATCATACCTTTGGAGCTCTCGCCTGCTGCGTCAAGGAGCATCTCATAGTTTTCCAGCATCTGCCTTCTATTTAGGCCAAGCCCGTCAAAGGCGCCGGCTTTTATAAGGCTTTCAAGAGCCTTCTTGTTCAGCTCTCTGCCCTCTACCCTTTCGCAAAAATCCTGTAGTCCTGTGAAATCACCGCTTTTTCTGCGCTCGAAAAGTATCTTTTGACATAGTCCTGAGCCAACTCCTTTGATGCCCATAAGTCCGAAGTACATCTTTCCGTTTTCGTAGAAAAAGCCGGTCAGACTGCGGTTGATATTCGGAGGAACTATCTCGATACCAGCACTGCGGCAGTCAGAGATGTATTCCGCCAGCTTTGCGGTGTTGGACATGACGCTGGACATGGTAGCTGCCATGTATTCGCCACGGTAGTAGTATTTAAGGTATGCTGTTTGATAAGCAAGATAGCCATATGCGGCAGCGTGAGATTTATTGAATGCGTATGAGGCAAAGCTGACCATATCATCAAAGACTTTATCGGCTATTTCTTTTGGAACTCCGTTCTTCAGCGCACCGGAAACAAAGCTCTCACGTTCCTTTAGCATTACCTCATGCTTCTTTTTGGACATTGCTCGGCGTACTACATCGGCGTGGCCGTATGAATAACCGGCCAGTTTGCGGCAAATCTCCATTACCTGCTCCTGGTATACCATGACCCCGTAGGTCTCCATAAGGATATCCTTCAGAAGCGGGTGAAGGAACTGTATGTGCTCAGGGTGGTTTTTGTTGGCTATATATACCGGTATGCTCTTCATTGGGCCGGGCCGGTACAGACCTAATACGACGATGATCTCCTCCAGTTTTGTTGGCTGTATATCCATGAGACATTGAGTTATCCCGGCGCTTTCAAATTGGAACACTCCCATGGTGTCGCCCTTTGAGAGCATTTTATATATTGCGGGATCATCTGTCGGTACGGAGTTTATATCGAAGTCTGGTTTTTTTCTGCGGATAGACTCTACTGCTTCGTTTATGATAGTCAGATTTCTCAGGCTAAGAAGGTCAAATTTCAACAGACCGATCTCTTCCAGGATCGGAGCCGGATATTGAGTTTCAACAGCGCCGTCATTGAGCCTAAGTGGTACGATCTCATTCAGGGGAAATGCTGAGATGACCACACCGGCTGCATGAGTAGAGGTGTGCCGAGGCATTCCCTCGATACCGATGGACAGGTCTATGAGTCGACGGACAGAGCGGTCTGAGCGATATATCGCACTAAGATCCTCATTTGTTTTGAGTTCATCAGCAAGAGTCGAGCGCCCGTCGATCATTTTGGCGACCTTGTCACAGAGCTGATATGAAATGCCAAGAACTCGTCCAACATCACGGATAGCCGCCTTTGCCTTCAAGGTATCGAATGCGATGATGTCTGATACCTTGTCGGCTCCGTATTTTTCCACCACATAATCCTTCACACGGTCACGGTTTATAATGCAGAAATCTATATCGAAGTCCGGCATACTGACACGTTCCGGATTGAGGAAACGCTCAAAAAGAAGTCCAAACCTCATAGGGTCGATGCCTGTGATGCCTATACAGTAGGCGCAAAGACTGCCTGCACCTGAGCCTCTTCCGGGCCCCACAGGAATATTGTTTTTTCTGGCAAATCCAATGAAGTCCTGAACTATGAGAAAGTAGTCTACATAACCCATTTTTTCGATAACAGATATCTCATATTCCAGCCTATCTATGATCTTGCTATCGGGGGAGGTGCCATAGTTCCTGTACAGACCTTCGTAGCAGATCTTGCGGAAATACTCTCGGTTGTCGGTGACACCCTCCATAGCGAACTTAGGCAGCTTGATATTGCCGAATTCCAGCTGTACATTACATCTTTCAGCGATACGCCATGTATTTATGAGCGGCTCTTCCCTGCCCCCGAAAAGCTTTAGCATCTCATCGGCGCTTTTTACGAAAAACTCCTTGGTCTCAAAACTCAAAGCATCAGGGTCGCCCAACGTTTTTCCGGTCTGGATATGCAGGAGAACATCCTGTAATTCTGCGTCCTGGCTGAGTATGTAATGACAGTCATTGGTGGCGGCAAGAGGGATCCCCAGATCCTGAGACAACTCAAAAAGCTGAGGAAGAACGGCTTTTTCTTCCTCCAGGTCATGATTTTGGATCTCGATATAGTAGTTGTTTTTGCCAAAGATCTTTTGATATTCTGCTGCGGTAGTTTTAGCGAGCTCAGTCTCACCTCTTCGCAGCAGACGTGGGATCTCGCCTGCAATACAGCCAGACAGACAGATAAGGCCGTTGTGATATTTTTTTAATAGCTCCTTGTCAACTCTTGGCTTGCTGTAAAAGCCTTCCAGCTCAGCGGCAGATACCAGTTTTACCAGGTTGCTGTAGCCCTCATTATTCTCGCAAAGCAGAATGAGATGATAGGGCTTGTTATCTATCTTTGCTTCCTTATCGAAACGAGATCTTGGTGCAACGTAGACCTCGCAGCCGATTATGGGCTTGATGCCGGCAGCAGTAGCCTTCTTCCAAAACTCAATAGCACCGTACATATTGCCGTGGTCAGTGATTGCTACAGCTGGCTGACCCAGCTCTTTAACACGACTGATCAGCTTGTCGATACGGCAAGCTCCGTCAAGAAGGCTGTACTCTGTGTGAACGTGGAGATGTACGAACTGGTCAGGTCTCATTTTCTCCTCGCTTTCTGATGTCATCGGCTATTTTAGCCAGCTTTTGGAAGCGGTGATTGACTCCGGAACGACTGATCGGATCTGAAAGAGCCTCTCCTATATCTGAAAGGCTCATTCCGCTGTTTTCCAGCCGAAGCTGAGCTACCTCTCGAAGCTCAGGCGTTAGACTGTCAAGTCCGGATACAGCGTCTATGAGCTTGATATCTTCGATTTGCTTCATGGCGGCGTTGACTACCTTGTCGATATTGGCGCTGTCGCAGTTTGCTATGCGGTTGACTTTGTTGCGGACGTCCTTATATATCTTTACGTTCATTATCTCCAGGGTACACTGCTGTGCGCCGATAAATGTGAGAGTGTCCTCTATGGATTCACTGCCCTTGATGTAGACTACCTTGGCGCCTCGGCGAGTCACTGTTTTGGCCTTAACGCCAATATCGCCCAGAAGAGCGACCAGCTCCTGAGCAAGATCATCCTCTGGTACAGAAAACTCCAAATGATACTCCTTAGATGGATCATTGACGCTTCCGCAGGCAAGGAAAATACCTGCTGTGAAGATCCCAAGGCTGCTGGTAGTGATCATCTCGGCATTTATTCTGCGTGGCTGATCAGGGTCTATGCGGTATTTGGAAAGAATGGTGCCAATCAGCTCCCTGTCAGTGATCTCAAAGGTGAAAAGTACGGTCCCGCTTTTCCTCTCGTTGCTCCTGCACTCAGGAACAGCTTTGAAAATACGGGAAAAGAGCTCAGAAAAAGTATCTGCGGACAGCTTGCTCTCTGTCTGAAAGACTATTCTCTCGCTGCTGAGAGTTCTGGAAAAAAGCAGCATACCATACAAGCATGAGTAACGCTGGTTTTTGTCAGAGATCGACTCGCATATTTCCTTTCTCACATCATTTGAAAACGACATATTTTCAGCTCCCAGTCAAAATTTGTCCGCACACCAGAAAGGTATGCGGACATATGATCAGAATTTTTTATCCTTAGTAATGTCTCTATGGTACTTCTGTACCTTGAAATTGCTCTCGGAAAGGTGTTTTGCCATAAGCTCGGCAAAGGTGATCGAGCGATGCTTTCCGCCGGTACAGCCGAATGCGATGACCAGCTGACTCTTGCCCTCATGAACATAGAGGGGGATCAAATAATCAATGAGGTCTATGAGCTTCTCAAGCAGCTTCTGAGACTGTTCAAAGCTCATAACGTAATCTCTGACACAAGCCTCACAGCCCGTGTGACTGCGGAGTTCGTCTATATAGTAAGGATTCGGCAGACATCTTACATCGAAAACCAGATCCGACTCTGTGGAAACTCCATACTTGAATCCAAATGACATTACCTTGATAGTCATAGAGTCAGAGCGGCGGTCAAGAAAGAGCTCCTTGACCTGTTCTTTCAGCTGATTTGCACTGAGATCAGAGGTCTCGATATAGAAATCTGCTATCTCTCTGAGCTGAGACAGCTGATTCCATTCGTACTTTATAGCCTCATGAAGATTGCCGTTGAACTTCTCGTCAAGAGGGTGCTTGCGGCGAGTTTCCTTATAGCGCTTGATCAGCACCTCGTCGCTGGCTTCGATGAAGAGCACCTTTACCTCCACATCGCTTTCGTCCTTCAAGGACTGCCATGCTCGAAAGATCTCAGCAAACATATCGCCTGTTCTAATGTCAACGGCCACAGCTATCTTGTTTATACCAGTTTCAGATTTGCGGCACAGATCCACAAATCGTGTGATCAGCTTGGGCGGGATGTTGTCTATGCAGTAGTATCCGATATCCTCCATTACGTCCATAACACTTGACTTTCCGGAGCCGGACATACCTGTAACTATAAGCAGCTGCATACATTTTCCTCCAGTCGTTGCGGTCATTTAAGTATGACAGGCTCAAGCTCCAGCGAGTAGCCAGTCTTTTCTTTAACTATTGTTTTGATCTGGTCACAAAGCTCCAAAACATCAGCGCAGGTCGCATAACCCTTGTTGATGACGAAGCCACTGTGTTTTTCACTGACCATTGCTCCGCCGCAGGAAAGCCCCTTCAATCCGCACTGATCGATCAGCAGAGAAGCATAGCTGCCCTCGGGGCGTTTAAAGGTACTTCCGGCACTTGGGTATTCCAGAGGCTGCTTTGAGCTGCGCTTCTGCATACACTCGTTCATGGCGGCCTTGATCTGGTCAGGGTCACCCTCGGAAAGCTGCAATGTAACAGATGTGATCACACAGCCGGTACCCGTAAAGATGCTCCTGCGATAGCCGAGCTGCATTTCGTCCTTACTGATAGTGCGGATATTGCAGTCCTCATCGATGTACTCGGCAGCTACTACGATATCCTTCATTTCGCTGCCGTATGCTCCGGCATTCATGTAGAGCGCTCCGCCGACTGTTCCAGGGATACCGAAAAGGTTTTCCATGCCGGTGAGTCCCTGATGCTGAGCATGGACACAAGCGGAGGAAAGAAGGACACCGGCCTGACATTTCAGCTTAGTGCCTTCGATCTCAAGACGGGCAAAATCTCCTCCGAAAAGCAGGATAACTCCGTCAAAACCATCATCGGGAACGAGAACATTGCTGCCCCTTCCGAGGATGCCGAAGTGAATATCGTTCTGCTTCAGATAACGAATGAGCTCTGCGGCAGATCTGGCCGAATTCACGCTTATCAGCGCTTTGCATGGACCGCCGAAGCGAAAAGTGATGTACTCGCTGAGAGAGCAGTCCGGGGTTATGCGGCATCCGAGCTTGTCGCTTAGAGCCGTCAGTGAATCAATATTGATCATCATTATCTCCTATATCTATTGCAGATTTTAGAATGAGTCGTATTCTCTTACAGTTTCCTTAGGATCAGAATCCATGCCGAGCCTGTTAAGAAGCTCCTGAGCTGCATTGTAGCCCATCTTCTTCTGTCTGTTGTTCATAGCAGCGACCTCAAGGATGACCGCTAAGTTTCGGCCGGGCTTTACAGGGATCGTCAGGGATGGGATCTTTACTCCAAGAAGAGTCACATATTCAGTATCAACGCCCATTCTGTCGTAGATCTTCTCGGAATTCCACTGCTCCAGTTCAACAACAAGATCCAGCTTCTCAGTCATCTTTACAGCACCGATACCGAAGAGCCTTCGTGCATTGATGATACCGATACCACGAAGCTCAAGGAAGTGACGGATATTGTCAGGTGAGCTTCCTACAAGGCTGATATTCGAGACCTTTCTGATCTCAACAGCATCATCTGCTACAAGGCGATGTCCACGCTTGACCAGCTCGATAGCTGTTTCGCTCTTACCAACGCCGCTTTCACCGGTAATGAAGACGCCTTCGCCGTATATCTCGATGAGAACGCCGTGACGTGTCACTCTGGGTGCTAGATTAAGATTGAGGAATGCGATGAGACCGGACATAAAGTTGGACGTACTCTCCTTGCTCCTGAGAAGAGGCACCTCGTATTCCTTTGCAAGCTCGAGCATTTCAGCAAAATAAGGCAGCTCTCTGGTGATTATAAGAGCAGGAAGCCTTTGAGCAAAAAGCAGCTCTAAACGCTCACGGCGAGTTTTCTCGTCTATAGTCGAGAGATACGCAAACTCCATTTTTCCAATGATCTGGATACGCTCCGGATTGAAATACTCATAAAAGCCCATAAGCTGGAGTCCAGGCCTGTTGACATCATTTTCGTCGATAAGTATGGACTCAGCGTCCTTGTGGATATAAATGACTTCCAGCTTGAATTCGTCGATCACCTTTTGCAGTGAGACCTTGAAGTTTTCTGCCATAGTTTTCTCCGTTCTCCCTTTACAGGGTCATATTTTCAGCCGATAACGAATGATCTGTATCCGAAATCAGCGATCTCTTCCTTTGCGTTGATGAGTTCCTCTGTTGTAGCGGAGTCCCCTGAGATCCTTACTGCCACGTTGAAGCCCTCCAGCTTTTCGCTGATGAATCCAAGGCACTTCTTTGTTTTTTCTGCCGGAGTTCCGCTGAACTCGTAGATCGTCCAGCCGTCTGAGATCCCCCAGCTGATCTCGTCCATGTTGATGTCCACAACGACTGTATCCGCAGTGAGCATCATAGGCTGGAGGATATCAGCGTTGTTGCTGAGTATCTCAGCTGCTGAGACCTCTACGATCATTCTTGAGCCACCGGATGTGATCTTGTCATAGAGCAGGTTTGCCACAGAGGTGAGAGCCATAAAGCGCTCTTTTCCCGAAAGACGGCTGTCCAGCATTTCCAGGTCAGTGTCTCTGAAATGCGGGAACATAAAATCAGAGCATATCACCTTATCGAAGCCCGAAGCTGCAACCTCTTCTGCAATGCTGCAAATATAGTTTACAGCAACATCTGAATAGGGCGATACCCAAGGTTTTCCGCCGGAATCGTAATTGTTGTCGATCCATTGAGAGCCATCGTCTACGGTAACATAGCCCGCCTGGGGATATGTTGACGGCAGGATGTTGTCCCAGAATGTGCTGATTATAGCCGCAGGCTTATAGCCCGCTGACTCTACAGCTGCTACCACTTCACTGAGACTAAGAGACGACTGAACTGCGCCTGCTGACTGAGCTTCGTAATTTGAGGTGGCGTAGTAAATGTTTCCTCCGGAGATCTTCAGTGGGATCTCCACATATTCAATGCCCTGATCCGTTGGAACGGCCTCAAGTGCAGCTTCAAGCGCATTGATGCTGTTCATGGCATTTGCGGAGACCGCAGCAGCCTTATAGATCTCGTTGGTCCTTGGATCCTGAGCGACCTCAGAAGTCGATGACTCGTCAGGAACAGTCTCTTCCTGCGTAGGCTCTGTAGTTGGAGCAGTATTAGAGGTGTCATCATCGACTTTTTTGTTGTAGTTGAGAAGCGGCTCAGCTACGCTGTAGCCAATAAAGCCTAGTCCGCCTATGAGAAGCACGGACAATACGGCTGAAAAGACCTTTCCTACCGGGCTTTTGCCATAGTAGTTTTTTTCCTTGGTCTTGTAAAGTTTCCTTCCTTTTTTATTTGTTCTCATTATTTTTCTCCTAAAATACAGTCAGGCTTTTTTCTTTATTTAAGCGCCCATACTGCCATTGATATTATGCCAAGATATACAAGCATTGCCGGAAAACCTCTGAATGAAGCCGGCACCTTTGCTGAATTCAGCTTGTGAAAAGCAGCTGAAAGGATAAGTGCGGCGAGTACAAAGCCTACGCCTGCCTCAAGTCCGGCGAATACATAGCTTCCAATGTTCATGAGAGCCGGATCCTCAGATGCTCTTCCGCTGATAGTGAAGAGAGTTCCCATAACAGCGCAGTTGAATGCCGAGATGTGGATATACCTTCTGATCTTTTGGAAGCGTTCTTTACTAATAAAATAGAATAGGACAAGGAATATCACGTACAAGGCGCTTACTGCTGCTGTATAGCAGAGCAGTGTGAGGTAATTGTACTGTGACGGAAGAAATCGGTCAACTGCGTAAGCAGCGGCAGCTCCAAAAGTTGTGAAAAGCGTAATGACTAGTGTAGTGAACACTAGCTTTCTTCGGCTTCCGGAGGCGATGAATATCGTACTTGTTCCGAGAGCCTGAGTCAAGATGAGGTTTGCCGCAAGAAGGGCAATGAAGTCATTTACAAGAAACATTCACATCACTCCCTTTCTGTAGCCGGCTCAGATGAAAACAGTGAGCGAAGCGCACGATACAGTCCGCAGAGAAGGCCTAAGAAGATAAAGCCTCCAAACGGCTGGCTCAGGCCGGAGATAAGAGTATCTGCATCTACCATACGGTTGTTGATCGTTCCGTAAGCTAGAAGCTCCCGGATAAAGGCTGTAATAAGGATAACAGCAACAAATCCGGCAACATAAAACAGCAGCGTAGGTATCATTTTCAGCCGTTTCATGCGGAAAAACTTAGTTTCGGTCTGAACTACGATAAGGGAATTCACCGCAAGCAGCGGGAAGTAAATGCCTATTCTGGTGATTATGCCGGGAAAGAACTCCTGTGCTGCCATTCGAACAGGAATGTATATCAGAGAAGAGATCACGGCGTAAATGATGATCTTAACTGCGTAGGGCAGCTTCTTAGGGGTGAACGATGAGATCAGAACAGACAACAGAGTTATCGAGGTAAATGCCATCGCCAAAGCCTCGGCATTTCGCAGAGTGTCACCGCAAATGATAACAGGTGAGATGACCATACACGAGGAAAGCACAGTGTTGTCTGCTAAAAGTCCATCAAAAACAGATCGCTTTTTATTCTTCATCGCCGGTCACCTCCTCTGCATTTTGCTCTTCGTCAGTATCTGCAAGATGCTCGGCTTCGATAAGCTCGTTGATCTCGTTGATGGAAAATTCCGGGAGATCGAACGCCTCTTCATCAAGACTATCATCTGGCTTAGAGATCTCCTCCGGCTCAGGAGCTGCTTCGGTCTCCTCTTCGGCAGTGATCTCGGACTTCTGTGCGGCTACGGATAGAGCTTGGATCTCCAGATCGTCTATGCGTTTCTCCAAATTCTTGAAAGCAAGAGCGATAGGAGTGAAAAGAAGTGCCACGATGACGATAGCATTTTCCTTTGCAGTGGTCAGGACGATGATATATGAAGTCATTGCGATGAACAGCCCATAGAAAAATGCGTAGTAATGCCTTCTGGGAGCTATTCGTTTGTCTGAAACGATATACACTGCTGCGAATAATACCATATTAGTTACAAGCGGGAATTTGATCGAATCGACCATGCCGCCTGACATCGGGACGAGGTATGAGAGCAAAACCGTTCCGCTTATTGTTCCGATAAATGCACCGCCGGAGATATCTCCTCTAAGGATAAGTATCAGTGCGGCGACTGCCAGCAAGAGGATACTTACTGCGCCGGCCGGTCCGCTGAAATTTCCCATGAGTATCTCAAAATCGGAGACACTCATTTCTCCGGTCAGATTGAAGCTGTGGCTTGCTGAGGTCACAAGACCGGTGGCTTTTTCAAAAATGCCTGTGTGGACGTGAGGGGCGGTGAACTGTAGCGTCTGATTTTTCCATGAAGTAAGCAGGAAAACATAGGCTGCTGCTGCGGGTGAGAATATCATATTCAGCCGTCCGCCAAATATGTTCTTAGCTGCTACGACTGCAAAAACGCAGCCGATAGCTGCTATCTTGTAGTCGATGACCGTCGGCAGCATCAGGGCGATGATCAAAGCATCAGATGTACAGGTCAAGTCATCTGCTGTAAAGCGTTTGTGCATAAGACGCAGAGAAATAAATTCTGCCGCCGCAGATACGGTGATACAGACTCCGCCTAATACAAGCGCTCTGAGTCCGTAATAAAAGTAGGCCATCAGCTCTAATGTTAACAGCGTCAGCATTATGTCAAGCCAGATCAGGCGTTCTTGTTTTGCTTGTTTCAGCATTTGTTTCCTTTCTTGATAAGTTCTACAGTCTTTTTCATGTCGTCAGCGTGGAAGAGGAAGCTCCCTGAAACGATGACGTTTGCTCCTGCTTTTTTAGCTTCTGGAGCTGTATCGGCGTTGATTCCGCCGTCTACTTCTATATCTAGGTCAAGCCCGATATCCTGAGCTTTTTGGCGGATGATCTCCACTTTCCTGAGAGTCTCCGGTATAAGGCTCTGTCCTCCGAAGCCGGGCTCCACAGTCATGACCAGCACCATGTCCAGCAGCGGGAGGAATTCAAAAACCGCCTCGGCAGGAGTATTGGGCTTGATAGCTACAGCGGCCTTGGCTCCGGCATTTTTAATAGCGGAGATAGTTCCTATAACATCATCAGTAGCCTCAATGTGGAATGAAACGATGTCGGCTCCTTTCTTAACGAAGCGTTCCACATACCGCTCGGGCTTTGTTATCATGAGATGAACGTCTAGGATCATTTCTGTAGCTCCCCTGACCTGCTCAAGAAGAGGCAGCCCGTAGGAGATGTTATTGACGAAAATTCCGTCCATAACGTCGAAATGGAGCATTTCAGCTCCGCTTTGCTCAAGTCTTTTTATCTCGTCCTCAAGATGGAGCAGATCTGCACTGAGGACTGAAGCGGATACTTGATTTTTCAATTTATCACTTCTTCCATCAAATCACAATTGATACTTTTTCATACACTTCTATTATATAATATTTCTCGCCCAACGTCAATATACTTCCTTTATTTTTTCATTTACTTTTATCTTAAGGCCCTGTTAGTTGCCTATTTTTATGGAAATTTCCCTTTTCGGAATTTTTTTCAAAAAAGCCCTTTACAAGAACGTTTTTTTGTGTTATAATATTATCACCGTGTACTTGGACATGGGCTTGTCCTCGAGATCCACCCTGTCTATGTTTGCGGAATACTATTTATTAAGAGGTGCTTTCAATGTTACTGAAAGAAGAAAAGACTGCTGTTATCGAAGCTAACAGAACCCATGAGAACGACACAGGATCTCCTGAGGTCCAGATCGCTATTCTTACAAGAAGGATCAACGACCTTACAGAACACCTGAAGTCTCACAAGAACGATCACCACTCCAGAAGAGGTCTTCTTAAGATGGTCGGTCACAGACGCAACCTTCTCGGATACCTGAAGAAGAAGGACATCAACAGATACCGTGCTATCGTTGAGAAGCTCGGTCTCCGTAAGTAAGAAAAGCGTTATAAGGCAGACGGGCTTATTGCCCCTCTGCCTTTAAGTCTTTCTGCCGGAGAAAGAGATTAGAAGTCAGAGGCAAGATGTATGCCTGCTGCCTACCTTTTGCCTCTAACTTCTAAGGGCTCATCCTCTGGCGGAGAAATTCTAAATTGGAGGATTTTTTATGTTTGAGAATTACAGAAAATTTGAAACTACCTACGCTGGCAGACCTCTTGTTGTAGAGACTGGCAAGACCTGCGGACTTTCAAACGGATCTTGCTGGGTACGCTATGGCGAGACCGTTGTTATGGCTAACGTTACTGCAAGTGCTAAGCCTAGAGAAGGAATCGACTTCTTCCCTCTTTCTGTTGACTATGAGGAGAGACTTTACTCTGTAGGCAAGATTCCCGGCAGCTTTACAAAGCGTGAGGGAAAGCCTTCCGAGAAGGCTATCCTTACTTCACGCTGCGTTGATAGACCTATCCGTCCTCTCTTCCCTAAGGATATGAGAAACGATGTTTCTGTTGTTATGACAGTTCTGGCTGTTGAGCCTGATAACTCCCCTGAGATCGCTGGTATGATCGCAACTTCTATCGCTATCTCTATTTCAGATATCCCTTGGAACGGACCTATCGCCGGTATCAACGTCGGTCTGGTAAACGGCGAGATCGTGCTCAATCCTACTCTTGAGCAGAGAGCTAAGACTGACCTCACTCTTACTGTTGCCGGTACTGCTGAGAAGATCGTTATGATCGAGGCCGGCGCTAATGAGGTACCCGAGGACACTATGCTCGAGGCTATCCTCAAGGGCCACGAAGAGATCAAGAAAATGGTCGCTTTCATTAGCGATATCCGCTCACAGATCGGTAAGCCTAAGTTCACATTCGAGTCAATGGAAGTTGACCACGATATGTTCGATGCTATCGAGGCTTTCGCTTCTGACCGTGTGAAGTTTGCCCTTGATACTAACGATAAGAACGTTCGTGATGAAAGACTTGCTCCTATCGTTGATGATATCCACGCTAAGTTTGATGAGCAGTATCCCGAGCAGATCGCTATGATCGACGAGTGTATCTATAAGCTCCAGAAGAAGATCGTTCGCACATGGCTCTATGAGGGCAAGCGTGTTGACGGCAGAGGCATCGACGAGATCCGTCCTCTGGCTGCTGAGGTAGGCCTTCTTCCCCGTGTTCATGGATCTGGTCTGTTCACAAGAGGTCAGACACAGGTACTGACAATTTGTACTCTTGGTCCTGTAAGCGATGCTCAGAAGCTGGACGGCCTTGACGAGGAAGTATCCAAGAGATATATGCATCAGTACAACTTCCCCAGCTACTCAGTTGGCGAAACTAAGCCTTCAAGAGGCCCCGGACGCCGTGAGATCGGTCATGGTGCTCTTGCTGAGAGAGCTCTTGCTCCTGTTATCCCGCCCGTTGAGGAATTCCCTTATGCTCTGAGAATGGTATCTGAGGTTCTTTCTTCTAACGGTTCTACATCACAGGGCTCTATCTGCGGATCAACTCTTGCTCTTATGGACGCCGGTGTACCGATCAAGGCTCCTGTAGCTGGTATCTCCTGCGGACTCATCACTCTTCCTGACAGCGATGACTTCATGACAATGGTAGATATCCAGGGCCTTGAGGATTTCTTCGGCGACATGGATTTCAAGGTAGGCGGTACTCACAAGGGTATCACTGCTATCCAGGTAGATATCAAGGTCGATGGTCTTACTCCTGCTATCATCAAGGAGGCCTTCGAGAAGACAAGAAAGGCTCGTCTGTACATTCTTGACGAGGTTATGCTGAAGGCTATCCCCGCTCCCAGAGAGACTGTAAACGAGTACGCTCCTAAGATGCTCCAGACAAAGGTCCCTGTTGAGAAGATCCGTGAGGTCATCGGTCAGGGCGGTAAGGTCATCCAGAAGATCTCCGCTGACTGTGATGTTAAGATCGATATCAACGACGATGGAAGTGTATTTATCAGCGGTATCAATGCTGCTAACTCTCGCAAGGCTCTTCAGATCGTTGAGACTATCGCCAATGGCCCTGAGGTAGGCGCTATCTACAGAGGTAAGGTAGTTCGTCTTATGGAATTCGGAGCTTTCGTTGAGATCGTTCCCGGAATGGACGGCCTTGTTCACATCTCTAAGCTGGATAAGCAGAGAGTTGAGAAGGTCGAGGATGTAGTTGCTGTAGGCGATGAGATCGTTGTTAAGGTAACAGAGATCGATCGTCAGGGCAGGATCAACCTCTCACGCAAGGACGCTCTTGCTGAGATCGAGGCTGCTAAGAAGAACTAAATATCACTAAAAACCGCTAAATGCTCCCCGTACAGAAATGTACGGGGATTTTTTTCAAAAAAAGACTTGACAAACGTGAAAAGACGTGGTATTATATAACTGTAATAACCGTACTATATGATTTAGTACACCTGTTACAGAAAGGAGCGGCTATGTTTTCTATTGATCTTACAAGCCGGGTGCCTATATATGAGCAGATACATGACAAAATAATTGCTCTGATCATGAATGGCACTCTTAGTGAGAACGACCAGCTCCCCAGCGTTAGGAGTCTGGCAAAATCCACGGGCGTAAATCCAAATACCGTTGCGAAAGCGTATCAGGAGCTAGAGCGCAGCGGGATCATCTACTCTGTCCCAGGACGAGGCAGCTTTATTTCAAAAAAGGACAGTCTTGCTTTCCAGAAGGCTGTTCTGGCTGATTTTGATTCAGCTGTAACTGAAGCTCTCCAGAATGGGCTCTCTCCTGTAGACCTGAAATGCAGGATAGACAAAATAGACAATGATATGAGGAAGGAGAATTGATATGATCGAGCTAAAAAAGACTGTCAAAAAGTTTGACAGCTATACGGCTCTTGATGGGGTCGACCTGAAGATCGAGAAGGGCACTGCCTTTGGACTTCTCGGCTCTAACGGTGCAGGAAAATCAACTATACTTCGCTTGCTTTCCGGGATTTATAGACCTGAGGAGGGTGAGGTGCTCGTTGATGGCGAGTCAGTTTATGACAATGTTGACGCAAAGTCAAAGGTATTCTTTATCAACGACGAAACTGTCCAGTTTCAGAGCTTTACGCTGAAAAAGCTGAAGGACTTCTACAAAGGCTATTATCCAAATTTTTCTGACGAGGTATTTGAGACTCTTCGCTCGAAGATCAAGCTGCCTCTTGATAAAAAGCTGAGCACATTCTCAAAGGGCATGAAGCGTCAGGCTATCGTTATCATCGGACTTGCTTGCAGAACAGATTATCTGCTGCTGGATGAGGCCTTCGACGGTCTTGATCCGACAATGCGTATCATCGTCAAGAAGATGCTTGTAGATGCTATGCTGGACAGACAGCTGACGACTATCATCTCCTCTCACAATCTCAAGGAGATCAATGAGGTCTGCGACACCTGCGCACTCCTTCATGAAGGAAAGATCATTTTCTCCCGTGATATCGACGATGTTAAGGGCAGTATCCACAAGATCCAGGTGGTATTCCCGAAGAACGATGACGGAAGCACCCCCGAGTACAGCATTTCTGATTTCGTTTCTTCTGGTATCGAGATCCTTCATTTCGAGCGCACTCAGAGTATCTACTACATCATCGCTAAGGGCGAGGAGGATACAGTCAAGGCTGTATTTGCTCCGAAAAAGCCTGTGCTTCTTGAGCTCATACCGTTGACTCTTGAGGAGATATTTATTTACGAATTGGAGGTGCTTGGCTATGACAGCAGCGACATCAACGAAGACTAAGAGCTATTTCGGCAGAAGATTTGTTACCCGTCTTGCTGAGAGCAAAAAGCTCCTTATAGTTAACAGCGTTTTCTCCTTACTTGGACTTCCGCTCATCTGCCTTATCGCAGTCATTATGGAGTACTATGAAAAACATCATACGAACGTTTACGACGTTTTCCAGCCGGATGTTTACATGATGATAGGAATGGTCGCTTTATTTGCCAGCTTCGCAATGGGGCTTGTAGTTGCTCTGTTCCATTTTAGATATCTGTACCAGAAGCAGCTCGTGGATATGAACTATTCCCTTCCCCTGAATTCATGTGAGCGATTCTTTGCAGATTACCTTTCTGGTCTGTTCGTTTACCTTATTCCCATATTTGCTGCAACTCTCCTGAGCTACGGCGTGATCTTGATCGGTGAGGCTGCTTTTGGATCAAATGTGATCACTACGATGCTTGGTCACTTCACTACTAGCGGTATCATCGTAGTTATCGGACTTATCATGCTCTACACCTTTTCGGTGCTCGGCATCGTTTTCTGCGGAAGCACTTTTGAGGCGATATTCAGCATTGCAGCCATCAATTCCATGATCCCTGCAACGATCGCCTGCCTCTGGATCGCTATGATCAACTCATCTGCTTTTGGTATCGATGAGGGAAATATAATCAAGAGCTTGTTATTCACTTCCACAAGTCCTGTTGGTGCTGCAATTTTCTTCGGTGATTACATATCCAGCGGTGAATTCTATGTGTTTGGCAATATGGGCGTTCCTATGGCGGCTATGAATTACTTCCGCTGGATGATCGCTGCGATAGTTGTTATCCTGGCTGCACTCTTTGGAGCCTTCCTGCTCTATAAAAAGCGCAGAGCTGAGGACGTTTCCAAGCCCTATATTTTCAAGAGCTACTACTACGCTATCATCACAATGGCTGTTTTCTGCATAATGTCTCTGTTTATCTCAGACGGCGACAACATCATCGCAGGTATCATTATCTGTGCAGTTGGCTGGTTCGTAATGGAAGTCATTACAAGAAGAGGCTTCAAGAAATTCTGGACCGCCGGTATCGGATTTGTTTGCGCAGTTGGTTTTGTATTTGGAGTATGTGCTCTGTGTAAGGCAACTGATGGATTTGGTGCTTCCAGAAAGGTACCTTCTGCTGGAAGCGTATCATCTGTTGAGCTCAATATAAACAACTCCCTTGGCTTTGCTCCTTCGATCGGCGATTACGTCACTAAGGATCCTGAAGTCATCAGCAAGGCTATCGAACTCCAGGAAGAGATAATAGACAGACATTATCATTCCGAGAATTATGAGTATTCTCATCTAGATGGTGCTGGACGCTTAAAATGGTTCTACACCGACTGCAATTTCAACTTGGTATATCATCTCAAATCAGGATCAACAATGTCCAGGACCTATAGCATCACAGGCTCAATGCTCACTGACCTCATGAAAACCGTGTACACCTCGGATGATTATGCTGATATGAGCTCTAAGAATATGTATGTGGCTATGGCTAATTCATTTACTGATGAGGTTTGGTATCGCAGCTATGAAGAGGCTAAGAAGAAAGCTCAAAAGGGCATTGTCGGCATTGAGGATAAGCTGATGCTCCAGGGCGAGGCTTTGAATCTCAAGAAGGATGAGATGGAAAAGCTGTGTGATGCATACAAAACTGATATGTTGAATATGACCATCGACGACCTGAGCAACGAGGAAGTATTCTGCTATGTTGGCGACCATTGGATACTCGATTCCTTTAAGGAAACTAAGTCAGTCCTCTTCGCTTTGGGATACTCTCCTTCTGAGATCGATGAACATTTTATCAATACCACATTAGCTAATAACGGCTACGATCCTTCTATAAGGATCTATGACAAGTTCAAGATATGCTCTCATTTGTCCTATAGCATGACTCACGACAAGTATTTTAGCTGGTCTACTGAGCCTTTTGAGATGGACGAGGAGAAGACGATATCACAGTTTGGATTCTCCTACTATTCTGACTACTATGGATATGGCTACTACACCACTCCTGACGGTGGATCAAGTTATGATGAGGACTACATCAACGGCTTAAATGTAGATAATAAGGCTGATGTTGCTGATCTTCTCAATGCTCTTAATCCTATGCTTTGGAACGAGAAGCCTATCGCTATAGTAACGATCAATGGCTCTGCTTACTGCCTGAGAGATACAGCTGAAAACATGGCTATTCTCGAAAAGGTCGTAAACGGCTGATAAGAACAAAAGAAAGTAAAAGGCAGATACGATCAAGTATCTGCCTTTTCGTTTTGGTTTAGAGCTGTTCAGAAGATCGAGCTTGATCCTCCCCTTCAGTATAGTCGAATCGTTCGTCAGTTTTTGCTGCTTTGCTGAACTGAGTTTCATAGAGCTGAGTGTAGACTCCGTTTTGTCTGATGAGCTGTTCGTGACTCCCCTTCTCAACGATCTCTCCGTCCTTTACAACAAGGATCTCGTCTGCTGCTAGTATCGTTGAGAGCCTATGGGCGATAAGTATACTTGTTCTGGTTGCTATAAGAGGCTCGATAGCTTCCTGTATCTTCTGCTCAGAAATAGAGTCAAGTGCAGAAGTAGCCTCGTCAAAGATCATCAGAACAGGGTCCTTGAGCAGGATCCTTGCAATCGAGATACGCTGCTTTTCGCCTCCTGACAGCTTTAGGCCACGATTTCCCACTACTGTATCAAGCCCATCCTCCTGCTTCTGGATAAAATCGTAGATATTCGCTTGCTTACAGGCTTCGATCAGTTCTTCTTCAGTAGCATCAGGCTTGGCATAGAGAAGATTATCCCGAACAGTACCGTTGAAGAGATAGGCCTCTTGACTAACGATACCTATATTTCGCCTAAGAAAGGCAAGATCAAGACTGCGAACATCGATACCGTCAAAGCTGACTTTGCCTCCGCATACATCATAAAGCCTTGGTATGAGGTTGATCAGGGTGCTCTTTCCTGAGCCGGATGGACCAACTATCGCAATACACTTGCCTTTTTCCAGCTTAAAAGAAATATCCTTCAAGATCTCTCGCTCAGGCTCATAGTGAAAGCTGACGTGCTCAAAAGACACCTCTCCGTCTGCTTTTCCGGGAGTAACAGCCATGGGAGCGTTCTCTATCTCTACCGGCATATCGTAGTATTCAAAGATGCGGGTGAACATTGCCATGGACCTGATCCAGTCCACCTGAATGTTAAGCAGCTGATTTACCGGGCCGTACATTCTGCCAAGGAGAGCTACAAGAACTGAGATCTGGCCAACAGTAATAGTCGAATCGTACTTCATCATGATGATACCGCCAACAAGGTATATCAGCATAGGACCAACGCTTGAAAAGGTGCTCAGAGCCATTCTGAACCAGCGCCCAGCCATGCTCTCCCGGATATTTAAGTTAATCATACGGCGGTTGACATCCTCATATCTGGCGTATTCTTTTTTCTCCATTCCGAAGAGTTTGACCAGCAGCTGACCGCTGACTGACATGGTTTCGTTCAGGATACCATTGATCTCATCGCTGCAAGCCTGTGATTCCCGAGTAATGCTCCAGCGTGTTTTTCCGGCGGATCTTGTGGGTATTGTAAACAGCGGGACGATCACTACTCCAAGCAGTGCCAGGAGCCAGTTTTCTCGGAACATCACCACTAGAGCAACTGCCAATGTGATCACGTTGGAGATGATGCTTGTAAGTGTGTTTGTTATTATCTGCTGAACTCCTGAAATATCGCTGGTCATTCTGGTGATTATGTCGCCCTGATTATTTGAGGTGAAGAAACGCTGAGACATTTTTTGAAGGTGGAGGTACATAGCGTTCCGCATATCGAAGGTAATGTGCTGAGCAATCCAGGTATTGAGATAGCTCTCTAGTATTCCAATTATGTTTGCACCCAGAGTGACTGCCAGCGAAAGCAAGATGTACTTTACAAGTGCTTTCATGCTCCTTGCTATAAGTCCCTCGTCTATGATGCGTCCGGTCAGAACTGAAGGCAGCAGTGTAAGGATAGCGGAGAATAGTATGGCTATCAATACCAGACCAAACTGCTTCCAATAAGGCTTCATATACGAGAAGATCCTAATAAGCAGCTCCTTTGTTACCTTAGGCCGATTTTTCTTTTCCTCTTCAGTAAGAAAATTAGCTCCTCGTGGGCCTCCCATGGGCGGCATATGATCAGCTCCCTTTTAGTAGTTTGTAACATCATTATATCATTTCGGGAACTAAAAGTCAAACATTACAACATATAAAAACAGCCTGAAAGAATCAACTTTCAGGCTGTAGTGATCAGAATGACATCAGCATTAGGTAAATGATACCTATTCCGGCAACAATGAGAAGAAATGCAGCGATCGTACCTGCTGGAGTTGTCAGTTTGCGCTCACCATTCTCGAAAGCCTTGCGCTTTATGGAGGAGCTTACAGCAAATAGGATAGCAATGGCAACATTTATAGCGCCAACTGCGATCTTGATAATGTTAAGCATTCCTGACTTTGTGTCAATGTAATAATAGCCGTCTATTTCGATACCGGCTCTCTTTCCCTCTATGACCATTGACGCAAGAGAATCCTCGGCTTCACGGGGGAGCTCCCTGATCTTGCCGGTGACCTTTACCTTGCCGGTATTCTCGTATTCCTCGTTAAAGTTCTTAGCGAAGTCCTTTCCCGCTCTTACTGAGATAGCACTAGTCATATCCTCATTAGTGATAATGTAGAAATACTCGTGGGCGACTTTTATGCCGTTAATGCTGTGAGAAAGGTCTAGATATGCTGTGTCGAGTCCGCATTCAGGAACTCCGGAATAGTAGTCCCCTTTCTCAAAACCTCCTTCAAAGCCTTCGGAAAGGTCGATACGCTCCTTTAGCATTCCGCTGATGCCCAAGAAAAGCATGAGAGCAGCAATGCCAAGTATGATCAAATAAGTAGCTGCGTTGTTTCCGCCTTTGAAAACAGCATCTGTCGGTTTGTTTTCTCCATTCATTTCATGATCCTCCAATGATCCGTGCATTAGCACTAATAGTAATTATATAATATCACAGTTGTCAGGCTTTGTCAATCGGAGAAAGAATATTTTGAAAAAAGCAGTTTCATGGGAGGGTACACCTTGCAATTTCTCGAATAATGTGCTATTGCCTGATCCGACTTAGGGTTTCAAAATAATATCAGATCGGAGCATCAGGAACAAAATGGAGTTGAAACATCTATATGCTTGTGGTATAATATGTAATGGTCTTGGACGCAAGACTAATTTTTATTGTATTTAGTTAGCTATGTATAACTTAATTGGAGGTAATTATGAAAGGTAAAGATCTGATCAACATCGGTATTTTCTCAGCGATCTATTTTGCTATCTTGTTCATTATCGCTATGCTCGGCATGATACCGATCTTTCTGCCTCTGCTGTCGGTGCTTGTCCCAATCATCGGCGGTATCCCGTTCATGCTCTTTCTGACAAAAGTCAGAAAATTCGGTATGATATGGATCATGAGCATTATCATGGGCATTCTGATGCTTCTGACCGGTATGAGCTGGCCGCCGCTTGCGGTATCGGTATTCAGCGGACTGATCGCAGAGCTGATCTACAAAAGCGGAAACTATAAGAGTGCAGCAAAGGCAGTAATCACAAACGGCGTATTCAGCCTGTGGGTCGCTGCGAACTATCTGCCGCTGTTTTTCGCTGCGGAGAAATACTGGGCTTCCCGTCAGAATTTCGGACAGGATTACATCGACACCGTTACGAAACTTATGCCGACATGGATGTGTCCGGTCACATTTATAGTGGCATTTCTATGCGGTATCATCGGCGGACTGATCGGCAGACGTCTGATGAAAAAGCATTTTGAAAAGGCGGGCATCGCATGAGCCGAGATATCTTCGATACACTTGATAAAGCCGGCTTCGGCTCTAATGTACACGAGATCGCAGCCGAGGGAGAGTGTCGTGTGCTGCGGCTCGATGGTGAATCAGGCGAGGGCTTTATGACGATGTACCGTGTGTTTGACGGTATTTATCTTATGTATAACGATTTTCACATGAAGCACTGTGTATCGGAATATCAGAACGCAGATACGGTGCTTTGCATCGATCACTGCCGGGAGGGACGGATCGAGCATGAAAACGCTCTCGGCGAGCGCTACTATATGGAGGCGGGCGATCTGCGTATCGACAAACGTGTGCATCACGCAGGCAAGGTAGAGCTGCCGCTTTCTCACTATCACGGCATTACCATAGGGTTTATGCAAGGGGCTGCGCAGGAATCGCTCCGGCAGGAAATGCCGTTTCTTTCGGTTGATTTGGATATGCTTGGCAAAAAGATCTGCCCTGAGAATAAGGAATTTCTGCTCCGTACAAATGAACAGATGAATGTTGTTTTTTCACAGTTGTACCATACGCCTGAGAGTATGCGGCTTGGATTTTTCAGGGTAAAGATCGCTGAGCTGCTTCTGTTGCTTTCTGCTGTTGACACTGCGGCGAATTCAGAACAGCGGCAGTATTTTCCTGCAAGCCAGACCGCAAAGGTCAAGGAACTGCATACTCTTATCACAGGCAGGCTCGATAAGACCTTTACAGTGGAGGAGCTTTCCGAAATATCAGGAATGCCGCCTGCTTCCCTGCGAAAGCTGTTTAAGGCAGTATACGGTACACCTGTGTATCAGTACATAAAAAAGTTACAAGATGAAAGCTGCTGCGGAAATGCTTATTTCTGATTGGAGAATGAATATCGCAGACATTGCACAACGGCTCGGATATGACAATGCTTCAAAATTCTCGGCGGCTTTCCGTGATGTCATGGGCGTAACACCGCAGAATTATCGAAACAGACAGGAGGAACGATAATGGTGAAGGATCAGAATGGCTCATTTGGCTGGCTGCTCAGGCAGTCCGATGAGCGGAAGGGGAAGTTTGTCGTAAGCGTAATACTTGCGGCGATAAGTATGCTGTGCGGTATCGTGCCGTATTATTTTATTGCAAGGATCGTAAAAGACCTGCTCGCAGGAAGCACCGATAAAAGCGCATACATCATCAATTGTGCTGTGATACTTGCACTGTGGCTGGGACACTCGCTTTTTCATGCGCTGAGTACGGCAAATTCACACCTTGCCACATTTCATACACTTGCAGTGATACGCAAAAAAGCCCTTGATAAGCTGGCGAGAATGCCCCTCGGCAATGTCATCAGTCAGCCGTCGGGAGCTCTGAAAAGCACGATTGTGGAGCGTATCGACAGTATCGAAACAACGCTTGCACATATCCTGCCCGAGTTCACGACCGGCATCGGCGCTCCGATAATCATACTGCTCTACACCTTTGTTATCAATTGGAAACTGGGACTTGCTGCGCTCATCACGGTGCCGTTAGGGGTTATCTGCTATATGCTCATGATGTTCGGATATGAGGAGAATTACAGCAGGACTGTTCGGGCTACCAAGGCGCTGAATGCTGTCACAACGGAATATATAAACGGCATTGAGGTCATCAAGGTGTTCGGCAAGGCGCAGTCCAGCTATGAGAAATTTGCTGCCGCCGCCAAAGAGAGTGCCGCAAGTTTTGTTGACTGGATGCGCAAATGCAACGTGTATATGACCTTTGCAATGTGCATCATGCCTGCGACAATGCTATCCGTTCTGCCCATCGGCGGTATCATGACTATTCACGGAACGATCAGCACAGCCGATTTTATCACGGTCATTATTCTGACAGTCGGGCTCATCGAACCTCTGCTCGGTATCATGTCCTATTCCGATGACATAGCTCAAATGGACACGATCGTGACAGAGGTCAGAAATATCATAGACGCACCCGAAATGGTACGCCCCGAAAAGCTGACAAAAACGATGAGTGACGGCGACATTGAGCTGCATGATATCCGCTTCGGATATGATGACAAGGAGATCATTCACGGCATTTCCATGACGATCCATAAGGGCGAATTTATCGCACTTGTCGGACCTTCCGGAAGCGGCAAATCCACCGTTGCAAGACTTATTGCAAGCCTGTGGGATATCAGCAGCGGAAGTATTACTCTCGGCGGTGTTGATATCAGGGATATTCCGCTTGACGATTATAACGACAAGATCGCCTATGTTTCGCAGGATAATTACCTCTTTGATATGACTGTACGTGAAAATATCCGTCTCGGAAAACAGTCGGCGACCGACAGTGAGGTTGAGGAAGCAGCAAGAAAATGCGGCTGCCACGAGTTCATCATGAGCCTTGAAAACGGCTATGATACAGTTGTCGGTTCGTCGGGCGGACATCTTTCGGGCGGCGAACGGCAGCGAATTTCTATTGCAAGAGCCATGCTCAAAAATGCGGATATCATCATTCTCGATGAAGCAACAGCTTATACTGATCCCGAAAATGAAGCGGTGATACAGAAGAGCGTAGCAAAGCTCGTTGAAGGAAAAACGCTTATTGTGATCGCACACAGGCTCTCGACCGTGAAGAACGCTGACAGGCTCTATGTCATCAAGGACGGTATTGCAGTTGAACAGGGCACGCACGAAGACCTGCTTGCACAGAACGGTTTGTACAGCAAAATGTGGGCGGCACATATTTCAGTAAAGGACGGTGAGGACAATGTTTAAGATACTGAAAAATTTCTTTGATTTCTGCAATGCGGAGGACAGAAAACGCTTCTATATTTCCATTGCCCTCAGCCTGTTGCAGGCGATGTTTGAAGCACTGAAAATACCTGCTATCGCTTGTATGGTGTCGGCACTCCTTGATAAAAACGTGACATCCAAAACCTGTCTGACCTGTCTTTGTATCATGCTTGTGAGCGTGATCGGTGCAGGCATTGCAAAGAGCAAAGCGACTATGCTCCAGACTGAGGGTGGCTATAACACCTGTGCAAACAAGCGTATGCAGCTTGCGGAGCATCTGCGTTATCTGCCCATGGGCTATTACAACGAAAACAGCCTCGGGCATATCATGTCTGTGACGACAAATACCATGCAGAATCTTGAAAATGTCGCCACAAGAGTAGTTATGCTGGTTTGCTCCGGACTGCTTTCCACTGCGGTCATTACCGTTATGCTGCTGTTTTTCGACTGGCGTATCGGACTGATCCTCTGCGGCGGACTTGTGGTATTCTTCCTGATAAACAGCGGTATGATGAAAGAATCGGCAAGTATGGCGAAGCAGAAAGTCGAGAAGGATTCTGCGCTCGTTGCAAAGGTCATCGAGTATATTCAGGGTATTTTCGAGGTCAGGACATTTCGCCTGACCGGCAAACGCAGTAAAGATCTCAACACTGCAATAGATGAGAACGAACACGCAAATTCGGCTATGGAGTTAAAGCTCATTCCCTATATGACGCTGCAAAGCTTCTGGCTGAAAGCCCTCGGAACGATCATCGTGCTGGTATCGGTCCTTCTGCATATCGGCGGGGCAATGGACTTACTCACAACAATTATTTTGATCATCAGCTCCTACCTGATCTATGCACAGCTTGACAATGCAGGCAAATATTCCGCTCTGCTGAGAACAGTCGATGTATCGGTCAGGCAGGCGCAGGAGATCCTTGCAACGCCGCAGATGGATATTTCGGGGCAGGATATTCAGCCTGAGCATTTTGATATAACAGCGGAAAATATCGGGTTTGCATATGAGCAGAGAAAGATAATCGACGGCATTTCACTGCATATCCCTGAGCGCACAACTACGGCTATCGTCGGGCCGTCCGGTGGCGGTAAAACTACTTTGACTTCACTTTTATCCCGTTTTTGGGATGTGGACGAGGGCAAAGTCACGCTTGATAGCATAGATGTGAGGGACTACAGTATGGACGCACTGATGAAGAATTACAGCTTTGTGTTCCAGCGTGTGTATCTGTTTGCGGATACCATAGCCAATAATATCCGCTTCGGACAGCCTGATGCACCGATGGAAAAGGTCATAGATGCGGCGAAAAAGGCTTGCTGCCATGACTTTATCATGCAGCTTCCCGACGGGTACGATACCGTTATCGGAGAGGGCGGTGCAAGTCTTTCTGGCGGTGAAAAGCAGCGTATTTCTATTGCCCGTGCTATTATGAAGGACGCTCCGATAATAGTCCTTGATGAGGCGACCGCAAATGTTGATCCCGAAAATGAAGCTGACCTGATGAAAGCGATAGACGCACTGACCAGAGAAAAGACCATTATTATGATAGCACACAGGCTGAAAACCGTCCGAAACGCCGATAAAATACTCGTTATCGAAAGCGGAAAGATAGCACAGCAGGGTACGCACGATGAGCTTATGCGTGAAGACGGCATCTATCGGAGATTCGTTGAAAGCAGGCGTGAAGCCGCTTCGTGGAGAATGTAAATGGCAGGACTTTTCACGGCAGATATCGAAAACAGAGGACTTGTACTCGATCCGCGTACAAAGCTGATCGTGATGATAACACTTGTAGTATTTGCTCTCGGCGGTACAGGCAGCGATATTGAGACTGTCCGATACGGTACGACCGCTTTGAGCATTCTGCCGCTTATTCTTCTCATGACTGCAAAGCAATACAAAAAGGCTGCTGTGTTCGGTATCCTGTATGCGATAATGAAGTCGGCAGAGATCTTCCTCGTACCGCATATCACAGGTGTCGCACTGAGCATCATCGGACTATGTTGCCTGATATTTGTACGGCTGATGCCCGGGCTTATCATGGGCGCATATATGCTCTCATCAACGACTGTCAGCGAATTCATCGCAGCAATGCACCGGATGCACATTCCGCAGCAGATCACGATACCGCTGTCTGTGATGTTCCGTTTCTTTCCGACTGTACTGGAAGAATTTGCAGCGATCAACACAGCAATGAAAATGCGTGACATTCGCATCGGCGGCAAAAATGCAGGTAAGTTCATAGAGTACAGACTCGTGCCACTCATGGTCTGCTCGGTTAATATCGGCAGTGAGCTGTCAGCGGCTGCATTGACCCGTGGACTCGGCACAAAAGTGAAACGGACAAACATCTGTAAAATAGGATCTCACGCACAGGATATCGCAGTGCTACTGCTGACAACACCACTTCATATGCTATGGATCCTCGGAATGATCGGAGTGATAACATGAACGAAATAGCGGCTGAATTAAAAGATGTGTAATTTCAGTACGGAAATTCCAATGAGGGTGCATTGCATCGTATAGATCTGCAAATCAGGAAAGGTGAATGTGTGTTGCTCTGCGGTGCATCAGGCTGTGGAAAAACTACAATTACCCGTTTGCTGAATGGTCTGATCCCGCATTATTATGAGGGCGAATTGCAGGGCACTGTCTCAGTGTTTGGCAGAAGTATCTCTGATACCCCGATAGAAGACTTTGCAGGCATTGTCGGAAGTGTGTTCCAGAATCCGAGGAGCCAGTTTTTCTGCGTGGATACCACAGCAGAGATCGCATTCGGGTGTGAGAATATGGGACTCTCTGAAACAGAAATACAAAAAAGAATAGACAAAACCGTTGCAGATATGTGCATTGAAAAACTCCAAAACCGCAGTATTTTCAATCTGTCAGGCGGTGAAAAACAGAAGATCGCCTGTGCAGGTGTGGCGGCGATGCTGCCGGAACTAATCGTACTGGATGAGCCGACATCAAACCTTGACCATGATGCAATAAATGAACTGCGTGACATCATCCGAGGATGGAAGGCGCAGGGTAAAACGATCGTCATCGCAGAACACAGGCTGGGCTGGCTCAGCAGATCGTGTGACAGGGTCGTATACATGGAAAACGGCAGTATTTCCGCAGAATTTACAGGGGAAGCATTCTTTCCTCTGCCTGCGGAAAAGCTCAGCAGTATGGGGCTTCGAGCGGTCCTGACAGCCAATAATTACCTTGAAAGCAAAACAGGATTGACACAGATAAAGCCATTTGATGGCATTGAAAAGATAACGCTCAATGGTTTCACATACAGCTACGGAAAGCAGTATGCTATCCATATTTCGGAGCTTGCTATACCGAAAGGCGCAGTCATTGCTGTGGTCGGTCACAACGGTGCGGGAAAAACCACATTCACTAAATGCCTGTGCGGACTGCAAAAGCATTTCAAAGGCACGGTCAATATCGACGGGAAACCATATCGCTCAAAGGATATGGTTTGGCTT
The DNA here is from genome assembly GCA_902760805.1 of Ruminococcus flavefaciens. Taxonomy (GTDB): domain Bacteria; phylum Bacillota; class Clostridia; order Oscillospirales; family Ruminococcaceae; genus Ruminococcus. Next base: position 90,052 of record CACWHY010000002.1, read on the forward strand.
TCATATATGGTCATGCAGGACGTGAATCATCAGCTTTTTGCAGAAACGGTACTGGAAGAAGTGATGCTCGGTACCGATGATACCGGAGAACAAACTGCGCTGGACATTCTTCAAAAGCTGCATATTTCGGAATACAAAGAACGGCATCCTATGTCCCTTTCCGGCGGACAGAAGCAGCGTGCTGCGATCGCTTCGGCACTGCTTGCAGGAAAGAAATTGCTGGTATTTGACGAGCCCACAAGCGGACTCGATTACCGCAGTATGGAATGTACGGCGGAGCTTTTGCGCTCACTGCATAAGGATATCACTGTGCTGATCGTGACCCATGATATGGAACTAATCGACCGTTGCTGCACCCATATACTGCATATTGAAAACGGCGGGATCGAAAGCGGATGTAGCGGAAAGGGAGCAATATGAAACAGACGCTTTCTTTTAGGGCGCAGGCAAGCGTGAACATATCCCGAAAACGATCCGCATCGTCAGCTTTGTGTTCCTGTTTTCGGGGCTGACGCTGAGTTCTCTGGCGAGTTGGGACAAGCTCTGCATACCGTTTGAAGATTCGCTGAGCGAGGAGCAGATCGATGTGTTTCACAAGCTCCTACATACCATAAGTTGTAGGGCAGTATTGCATTTGTAAATAATATGAGAACTTTCTCACTTTCTATTGACAGCTCTTTGAGTCTGTGGTATATTGAAGGTGAGAGAGTTCTCACATTTTTTTGAAAGGTGGCGTTATTATGGGGAATATTGAGGCGAAAGCTGTCATCGGTACGAACTCATGGGGCGGCAAGGCTTACGGAAAAGCTCTCAGACGCAGCTATGTGGATATTTACTGGCTGCATTTGCCTACGGATATCGAACAGCACCTTTCGGAAATCATCGGGCTTTACAAAGAGGGCAAGATCCGCAATATCGGCGTATCGAATTTCACCCTTGAAGAATGCAGACTTGCAAAGCGTATACTTGACAAAGCAGGGATACCGCTGTACGGCGTACAGAATCATTACAGCCTGATCTCCCGTGAATGGGAAAAGAACGGTCTGCTTGACTGGTGCAGAGAGAACGGCATAGCGTTCTGGGCGTGGGCGGTGCTTGAAGAAGGTATGCTCACCGATCCGAGAGTAAAAACAAAATTCTCGCTGATGAAATTCTTCATGGACCGTCAAAAACGGAAAATGTACGAGCTTTACAGAGTGATGATCGCAGTTGCAAAGCGGCATCATATTACCGTACCGCAGGTGGCTGAGGCGTACTGCGTAAACAAGGGCGTTGTCCCGATATGCGGCTGTCGGAAACCGAAGCAGGTCAGGGAGCTTGCAGAAGCAGTGAATGTTAAGCTCACATCGGGAGAGATACGTCGTCTTGAAGAAGCAGCGGATCAGTCAGGTGCAAAGGTACTCGGTCACGATCTGTTCCGATTCGCTGTGCTGAAGAAAAGGAGCTGACATGGATAAAAAGGTAAAGCCTGTACAGGCAAGGTCACGGAAAACGAGGGACGATCTGCTGAAAGCGGCGCTTGTTATGTACGAAAAGAAAGGCTATCATAAAACAACGGTCGATGATATATCGGCAGAAGCGGGAGTTTCCACGGGCATCGCTTACAGATATTTCAGGAATAAGAAGGATATCCTGCTTTCGGTCATAACTTACGGCGCAGAACATATCAGTCATATAGCTGATATAGATGATACTCCCATTCCCGAAACTGTTACGGATATACGGCGGTATCTTGAAGCGATATTGAAAGCGTTTGAGGAATATCATATCAGGTACCGTGATATTCACGAGGAACTTGAGGGCTTGCAGCATACGGATGAAGATGTGAGAAAGCTGTACAGCGAGATAACCGATGAAAAAATGAAAGAAGTTATATCAAGACTTGCGGCGTTCCTGCATGATGATACAAATATCCGTGAAAAGGCGTATACGGCAATCGGCATTATGGAACAGCACTGCCACATGATGATGAATAACGAGCTTTACGGGTTGAATGCCGGTATAATGCGGGATCTGGCGGTAAATGCGGTGCTGAGCATTCTGAAAGGAGTAACGTCAGATGAAACGTAAATATTTTGATACAAAAAGAGACGGCTTTTACGGAGCATACTACAAAAATCCCAAGACCTGAAAAAAGCTGCGTAAAGTCTATCTTTTTATATCTTGAAGTGCCATGAATGTTGACCGAATGTTGACCAAAGTGATATGCCCATCGCTAAAATCAGCTGAAAACATCGTATTTTCACAGTGAGGGTTGAAATTTCACAGATAATGTGATATAATGAATTCAAATGCATCCATTATAAATTTTCTGAATGCCCTTGCAGATACGCAGATCACATATCTGCTCCCTGCATATCGGGTTATTATATCACAGTGAAACATTAACACAGTAAAGGCGGTCAAAAAATATGTCGAGCGAACAGATATCTAGCTTATTCCAGTTAATGCTGGAGCATCTTCCACCTACCCTTAAACTATTTGGGTTTACTTTGCTTTATGCGATCCCGCTGGGAATGATCGTTGCACTACTTAAAATGTGCAGGATCAAGCCGGTATCATGGCTGACAAATCTGTACATACTCATTATGCGTGGAACTCCCCTGCTGCTCCAGATAATCGTTGTGTACTATTCGGTGCCTATATTGAAGCTGTCGCCTAATTGTCCCGAAGGCTTGCGTGGCATTCTCGATAAGGTGGATATACAGTCCGGCGGATATATGTTCCGTATGATACTTATAGCATTTGTACTTAACTACGCTGCTTATTTTTCCGAGATATTCCGTGGCGGTATCGAATCGATACCCAAGGGACAGTACGAAGCTGCCGGTGCTCTGGGTTTCAACAAGCTCCAGACTTTTTTCCGGATCATCCTTCCGCAGGTGGTAAAGCGTGTTATACCTGCAAGCTCCAACGAGATCATAACCTTGGTCAAGGATACTTCTCTTGCCTATGCCATGGGCTACATGGAGATCATGTACATCGCCAAGAAACAGATGAGCTTCTACAGCTCTCTGGTACCGCTGTTCATGGCAGGTCTATTCTATTTCGCATTTGCAACTCTGCTGACGCTTCTCTTCGCATTTATCGAGAAGAAGCTGAACTATTATAAATAAGGAGACATAATTATGTCAATGCTTGAAATACGCAATCTTTCCAAGAGCTTTGGCAGCTTGGAGGTGCTAAAGGATATTTCCTTCGATGTGAAGAAGGGCGAGGTAGTAGCTGTTATCGGACCTTCGGGCAGCGGTAAATCTACTCTCCTTCGGTGTATAAACCAGCTGGAGCACGCTGATTCCGGTGTTATAAAGGTCTGCGGAACAGATATGCTGATAAAGAACGGCTCCGGGAAGACTGTCTACGCCGACAAAAAAACTCTTCGTGATATTCGTCTCAAAACTGGTCTGGTTTTTCAGAATTTCAACCTATTCCCTCACATGACCGTCAAGCGAAACATAACAGAGGCGCCAGTATGTGTCCTAAAAAAAGACAAGACCGAGGCCTCTAAAAAGGCAGATGAGCTTCTGAAAAAAATGGGTCTTGAGACCAAAGGAGACTCCTATCCTTGTGAGCTTTCCGGCGGCCAGCAGCAGAGAGTCTCGATTGCTAGAGCGCTTGCTCTTAACCCGGAGGTGCTGTTCTTTGACGAGCCGACCTCAGCTCTGGATCCGGAGCTCACTGGCGAGATCCTAAAGGTCATCAAGGAACTGGCAAAAGAGGGCATGACAATGGTCATCGTCACTCATGAAATGGCATTTGCCCGAGATGTAGCTGATAAGGTCATATTCATGGAGGGCGGATACATTGTAGAAGCAGGTGCTCCTGAGCAGCTTTTTGGTGAGAACGCTTCCGACAGAGTCAAGCAGTTCTTGCAGAGATTTAACAGCTAATAAGTATAGCATTATGACCGATAAGGAAAGAAAGATTAGCAATTTGATAGAGCTTGCCCAAAATGATGAAACACTTATTCCGCCATGCTGCGGGGAATGCGTTTTAGAGCTATTCGATAGTTACTTCCATTTGTGGTTGCCGCAATGCTCAAACAGCAGCGCTTTTGCGGAAGATATGCTCAAAAAATATCCGGATCTAAGTGAAGCAGAAATCGTACGACTAAAAGAGTATCTATCATCGGCACGAAAGTATCTTCTGGATATATGCTGTACATTTGCTGGGATTTATCAAAATTACGGAGCATTACCACGAAATGACTATGGATCAGATCAAAAATACTGCGACATTTTGATCAATGCTTGCTTAAAAAAGTATACTTGGCTAACTGAGGAATACCTTTATGAAAACCTTTGGCAAATATGCAGACTTTGTAATTGGTGATTTCAATTAGCCTATACCACAATTACAGTAAAATGCCCCGAAGCAATCTGAAAGCTTCGGGGCTAAAATAATATATGTACTCGGCTATATCTCAAGGCATTTTTATAATTCCTTGCGCATTAGAACATGAGGACATCCTTCGTCATCGTGAAACTGGTCTGTGGCTGTATAACCGCTCTTTTCATAAAAGCCTGATGCCCTGCATTGAGCCCATAAACTGATAGAGCTTGCGTTTTGATTAACAGCTTCTTTTTCCAGTCCGGAAATAATGAGCAAACCGATCTTCCGGCCACGATACTCCCTCAATACCGGAACTCTTCCTATAAAGAATTCGCCGTCGTTCTCGGAGAATAGCCGTCCCGTGCCAATTGGTGCTCCATTTTCATCGTAAACAACGATGTGAGTACAGCTTTGATCGATCTGGTCAAACTCATTTTCAAAGCCCTGCTCTTTCATAAATACCTGCTCACGGATAGATCGGCAGTCGTCAGAAAGATAGGTATAGATCCTTGTTGTAAACATCAAAGCACCTTGGAGAGGAAGTCCTTGAGCCTGGGATTTTGAGGATCAGTAAAGAACTTGTCTGGGCTGTTTTCTTCCATGATATGGCCGCCGTCCATGAACATCACCCGAGAGGCGACCTCTCTTGCAAAGCCCATTTCGTGGGTAACTACCACCATAGTCATACCGTCGTCAGCAAGCTGTTTCATAAGGCTCAGCACCTCGCCTACCATTTCAGGGTCGAGTGCTGAAGTCGGCTCGTCAAACAGCATTACATCCGGATTCATGACAAGAGCTCTAGCAATGGCGATCCTCTGCTTCTGTCCGCCGGAAAGCTGATTGGGATAGGCACTTTCCTTGTCAGCCAGACCAACCTTTTTCAGCATAGTCCTAGCACTTTTTTCAGCCTCGTCCTTGGTCATCAGCTTTAGCTTGACAGGCGCAAGGGTAAGGTTTTCCAGGATAGTAAGATGAGGGAAAAGGTGGAAATGCTGGAATACCATTCCCATTTTTTCACGGATCTCATACAAGCGCTTATCAGAGGCCTTTGTCAGGTCCTCGCCCTCGAACAATATTGTTCCGGAGCTAGGCTGTTCGAGACGGTTCAAGCACCGCAGAAAGGTGCTCTTTCCAGATCCGGAGGGTCCAATTATGACCACCTTCTCGCCTTTCTCGATCTTCGTGCTGATGCCTTTGAGGATATGAAGATCGCCGAAGCTCTTTTGCAGGTCTTTAACCTCTATCACTTTTAGCGAGCCTCCTTTCAAGTGCGGATACCAGCGAACTGAGTATCAGTACGATGGTCAGGTATATCAGGGCAACTGCGATAAGCGGCAGGAACGCCTCATAAGTTAGACTTCTGATGATATCTCCGCCTTTTGTCAGGTCGTTCAGTGCGATATATCCGGCGACAGAGGTCTCCTTTAACAGAACGATACACTCATTCGCCAAAGCCGGAAGAACATTTTTGAAAGCCTGGGGCATGATGATATACATCATGGTCTTGCGGTAGTTCAGTCCTAAACTTGCACCTGCCTCGAACTGACCATTGTCGATGGACATGATGCCTGAACGGAATATCTCAGCAACATAGGCTGCTGAGTTTAAGCCAAAGGCCAGTATTCCGACGACTGTCTTATCTATAGCGACTGATGCAAAGATAACGTAGTAAATGATAAGGAGCTGCACCATTACCGGAGTTCCTCGAATCACTGTCAGATACAGCTTTGCAAGAAGGTTTAGGAACTTCAGTTTGCCGGTCTTATCATGAGTTGAACGGATAATGGCTATCAGAAAGCCAAGCACCATTCCGATCATAACAGCGAAAACAGTTATGATCAATGTAGTTTTAAGACCGTTGGCTAGATACTTCCAGCGGTCGTCCACGATGAAGGTATCGTGGAGTTTATCTAAAAAACTGCTCATAAGATCCACCTATCAGTCCTTGCGGACAATAATGACCTGAGTTGTTGTAGCGTAGCCCTGAGTGAAGGAAACGTTCTTCTCTCTGTCAGGGGTAACAGAGATACCGGCAACACCAACATCAGCCTTGCCCGAATCCACTGCAGCGATAATAGAGTCAAACTCCATATTATCGATCTGGAGTTCATATCCAAGGCGGTCGCATACTGCGTTCATCATATCAACGTCGATCCCGACCACAGCTTCATGATCCATGCTCTCATAGGGCGGGAATTCTGCATTTGTAGCCATGATCAGCTTGCCGTTGTCACGAGAAACGCTTGAGTCAGGAGTGTATGATACCTGGTCAGCTGAATCGCCTACCCAATGAGAAACTATCTCATCGAGAGTTCCGTCATTCTTGAGTTCAGTGAGAGCTTCGTCCAGCTTTTTGCCAAGCTCGTCATTGCCCAGCTTGTATGCTATAGAATACTCTTCAACTGCAAAAGGATCATCAAGTATCATAAGATCATCGTTCTTTGAAACGAAGACCTTTGCAGGCTCACTGTCAATGATAACAGCGTCAACTTTTCCCTGCTTGAGAGCCTGAACAGCATCTGCGCCCTTGTTATAGGGCTCAACAGTAGCATTTTCAATATCTCCGGCGAAGATATATCCGGTGGTTCCAAGCTGGGTACCGATCTTCTTGCCTACAAGATCATCGGCGTTATGCACTGTGTTGGCAGGAGCACTTGATCCGCAGCCAGTCAAACAGCAAGCTAAGAGGGCAGCCGCTGCTGCAAGAGTGAATGATTTTTTCATGTTTTATACGTCCTTTCGATTATGTTATCATAAAGAATATTATAGCACATCTTTTTATGAAATGCAACAGTCAAATGGGAGTATTTCCGTTGATTTCAGTGTGTATTTCTGTTTAGTTTTTGAAGATGATCCATGAATTCCTTTTTATTGTCTATAGGCGCTGTGGTCGGCCTTCCAAGGTAGGCTCGTGAACCGATAGCTGCCTTGACCTCGATAAAGGTGAGTTTGTTCCCTTTGGCAGTTTGAGAAAGGGCAGACCGAAGAGAGCTCTCATCATCTGCTGTGAAGACCTGCTCATATCCGCAAGCTCTTGCAGCAGCGGGAAGATCTATGCTTTCGGCTGATGTTGGCATACCGCCAACGGATTCGTGTGCGCAGTTATTTATCACTATATGGACTAGATTTTGGGGTTTGGTTTTTCCGATGACCGTCATTGCGCCCATGTGCATGATCATGGCGCCATCTCCGTCAATGCACCATACTCTTTGAGCGATATTCATAGCGATGCCAAGAGCGATGGATGAACAATGTCCCATTGATCCAACCGTAAGAAGATCCCTGTGATGACCCGTTCCTGCTTTCGCCCTAAGCTCGAAAAGCTCACGGCCGGCCTTTCCGGTCGTAGCGATTATGGGCTCCTCGCCGGAATACTCGGTGATCAGCCTAATTGCGTCCTCACGGGTCAGGGTATTGCTATTTTGATAGGAGATCTTTCGGTCGTGAGTTATGGCTCCGCTTTCCACAACGATAGCGACTTGCCTGCCTTGAGATAAAATGGGCTCCGCTCTTTTCATCATATCAGAGAGTTCTTGCTCGGTGGTGTCTTTAGTCATCACCATGCGATCTATGCCCATAGTTTCCAAAAGCGCAAGAGTTATCTTTCCCTGGAAGCGGTGCTGCGGCTCGTCCGGAACACCTGGCTGGCCTCTCCAGCCGATAACAAAGATCATGGGGATACCGTAGACCTCTGGGCTCAATAGACTTGCGGCAGGATTGATAATGTTGCCTTCACCGGAATTCTGCATATATACCACAGGAATCTTTCCAGTAGAAAGATAATAACCGGCAGCAGCAGCGGCAGCATTTCCCTCGTTTGCGGCTATAAGGTGATGAGCGCTATTTGTTCCAAAGCTCTCGCAAAGATGATCACATAGGCCTTTTAGGGCGCTGTCAGGAACACCGGTAAAAAACTCTGCTCCTAAGATCTTGGTAAAACGTTCTGCTTTCATATGCTGCTCCTGTTAAAAATACGGCGGTATATCAGTTTGAGCCCGTCCTTATCTGGGAGGACAGGATTGTTTTTGAGCCTGCCAGGATCCACCGACTTAGCTAACAGCTCAAAATCATTATCGGTGACGCCGACTGGCAGCTCCAAACCTAGTTTTATAGGTAATTCTCTTAGTTTCTCATAAACAGCGAACGGGTCCTTTTCGCCGAGGAGAAACGCAAGCTCCCTCGTGCACTCTTGAAAATACTCATTGCCTCGATGATCTGTGAGCTTGTCAGGATTTTCGAGCATATATCTGTAGACCTCCGGGACGCAGACAGCCACAGCATGGCCGTGTGTCATGCCGAATTTTCCGGTAAGCTCATAGCTCATGGCGTGTCCGGCAGTAGTCGCTGTAATGTTTATCGCCTGGCCAGAGATATATGCAGCGTCCAACATTTGTTCAGCACAGGATGATTCGCCTGAAAGATAGCCGTCCATGTTTTGGAGTATCATCCCTATGGACCGCCTGGATAGTTCTCGGCTCTGACTGGTAGAATTGACCGACCAAAAGGACTCTATGGCGTGACATAAAGCATCAAGCATGGCAGAAACTTTATGCAGTTCAGGCAGTCCGGAAAGCAGCTCAGCATCTAGGAGAACTGCATCAGGTATGATGCTTTCATGGGTCACTGAAAACTTCTTCCCATTGTAATAAACGACGGCATACCTTGTGGTTTCGCTGCCGGTACCGGCTGTAGTGGGAATGGCGATGATGGGGATCTCATTGGAGGTTATAGGTTGCTTGATCCACTCCTCACTGTCCTGCATTTTTGCAAAAGCCTTGATACACTTTGCGGTGTCCATTGCGCTTCCGCCTCCGGCAGCAATGATCCCATCGCATTTTTCGCTGCGAAACAGTTCTACTCCTTTTACTGCCTCCTCGTAGGAAGGATTTGGCGAAAATCCGGAAAATCTAACTATCTCCACTCCTGTGTTTCCGGGTAATCTATCAAAGAAAGCACCGGCTCTAGTGCTTGACAAAGATCTGCCGCAAACCAGCATCAACCGTTTGCAATGAAGCTCAGAAATATATTTTTCAAGCTCATGATACCCAGACGTGCCCCGAAAAACGATCTGATCTTTCATAGTATCACTCCTTTTGGTAAGCTAGGGTAATTATAGCACATTTGGTGCCAAAAATCAACGCATTTGGTGACATTTGTCACCGTTAAAATGACAACAGACAGCTTACATTTAGACGAGGATAGTTGTATCATATAACTATAGAGAGCTTCTTCTCGTTGACAAAGCTGCTCAGAAGGCTTATAATAAGGAAAAGGAGATCTGATCATGTTTTGTTTATATAAGATGATGCGTTTTGTTCTAAAGCCAGTATTCCTGCTGATCTTTCGGCCTAGGATCATTGGCGCAGAAAACATCCCCAAAAGCGGAGCCGCAGTTATTGCCGGAAACCATAAGCACGCTCTTGACCCGATACTTATCGATATTTCCACAAGGCGTGTGGTCAGGACTCTTGCAAAGAAGGAACTTAATGACGGACCTTTTGGCGGAATGTTTCGCAGCGTTGGAACTATCCCTGTTGACTTGCAGGCTGCTCATAATCATAATGCTTTTTCCTCAGCAGTTGAGGCACTCGAAAGCGGTCAGCTAGTGAACGTTTCGCCTGAAGCTAAACGAAATTTCACCGAAGAGCTGCTCCTTCCGTTCAAATTCGGAGCTGCTGCCATGGCAGGAAAGACCGCATCGCCGATCATTCCATATGCCATAACCGGTGATTATAGTCTGCTGTCAAGGAATAGGCTTACTGTGGTTTTTGGGAGACCTATAGTTCCTTCTACGGATGCTGATACGACCAATATGCGGCTTTACGAAACGATCGCATTTCTTCTTAAAAAGACCATGCCTGCGGAAGAGCTCTCATCAAAGCATTTCACAACTTATGAGGAGTGGAAAAAACATGAAAAGACATCTTGAATATCCTGAGTGTTCTGTTTACGACCTTCTGGAAGAAAGGAGCAAGGAGTTCCCTGAGTTTACTGCGCTGGATTATTTTGGCTCAAAGATCACCTATAAAAAGCTGATAGATAAGATAAGTAAATGCGCAAAGGCTCTTGATGCTATCGGAGTGAAAAAGGGAGACAGCGTTTCGATCTGCCTGCCAAATATCCCGGAAGCTGTCTGTCTGTTTTACGCCGTCAATAAGATTGGAGCTGTTGCAAACATGATCCACCCCATGTCTGCGGAGAATGAGATCATTCGATTTATACAGCTCACTGAAAGCAGCCTGATCTTCGGTATAGACCTTATCGGTGACAAGCTCAGCAGCGTTCAGAAGAAGTGTCCGCAGCTGAATGTCATCACTGTTAGTGCTGCCCGGACCATGCCATTCCTTCTTAGGCTAGGCTATAAGCTGACTCAGAAAAAGCCTCCCCAGTGTTCGGGAGATAGCTGGGATAGTTTTATTTCCGGAGCATCGAATGGGCAAGATATAAGCTCTCATGGAAAGGCTGACGAGACTGCTGCTATTCTTTACAGCGGCGGAACTACCGGAAAGCCCAAGGGGATCATGCTCACCAATATGAATTTCAACGCCTTGGCGATCCATAGCATAGATGCCTGCGGAGGGCTTTGTCCAGGAATGAAAATGCTCTCTGTTATGCCAATATTTCACGGATTTGGACTTGGCGTCTGCATACACACTATGCTGATCTTAGGCGGAACTGCTGTTATCCAGCCTAAATTTTCGGCTAGAGATTTTCCAAAGCTGCTATTCAGATACAAACCTGACATAATCGCTGGTGTACCAGCCATATACGAGGCAATGCTCATCGACAAGAGCTTCGACGGAAAGGATCTTTCGTTTCTCAAATGTATCATCTCAGGCGGTGATTCTCTGGCCCCTTCCACCAAAAAGAAGCTCAATAAAATGCTTGCTGAGCACGGATGTAAGGCTCGAGTCCGTGAGGGATACGGCCTTACTGAATGTGTCACAGGAAGCTGTCTGATGCCTGCTGATTCTGAGGACCTTCTTAGCGTTGGGCTGCCCTACGCTGATACATTTTACAAGATCATCGGCGAGAATGATCAAGAACTCCCTCCGGGTGAAATTGGCCAGATCATACTCCGTGGCCCCTCAGTCATGAAGGGCTACTACAAGGAGCCTGATGAAACTGCAAAAACTCTCCGTAAGCGTGAAGACGGCTATACTTGGCTGTATACCGGGGATCTTGGATATATGAACGAGGAAGGCTTCGTATACTTCTCGCAGAGGCTCAAAAGAATGATCATATCAGGGGGCTATAACATTTATCCGCAGAATATCGAGGAGGTACTTAGCTCTCATAAAGACGTGATCATGTGTGCTGTCGTGGGAGTTCCAGACCAGGTCATGGGCGAGAAGGTCCGTGCCTGCGTTGTGCCTTCTGAGAACTGCGATGAAGAGAAGCTCAGGCAGGATTTGAACCAGCTCATCGAGAAAAATGTTGCCCGATATGCTCAGCCGAGAGAGCTGTTCTTCATGAGAGAGCTGCCTAAAACTCTCGTTGGAAAGATCGCATACAACGAGCTCAAGAAGGAGGCTGTCAATGAAAAATAGAACTGTTCTCCTGGTTCATCCTGAGGTTTCCAGAACAAAATATGATTTCGCCGGCATAATCGATAACGAGCCTCTTGAATTGGAATACATTTTTGCCATGCTGAAAAACTCCGGCTGGGAGCCTTATATTTGGGACGGTCAGGTAGAAAAACAGCCCTTCATAAAACGCCTTGCCGAGCTCTCCCCTGCTGCTGTCTACATAAGCGGCAGAACTCGTCAGGAGGGCTTTATGAAGGAGTATGCAAAAGCATCGAAGGCTTCAGGTACACTTACTATGATAGGCGGCCTTCATGCACAGCGATGCTACAGCCGTTTCTTTACAGACTATATCGACTTTGTATTTACCGGCTTTGATATTGCTCCGATCATGGAGATCCTTTCCGGTGAGGCTCCAGATAAGATCTCTTCTGTTTGCTGGAAGAGAAACGGAAAATGGACCATGAATAAGGCAAAACCTTCGGATATCAGTGCCCTTCCCAGACCTGACAGGAGCTATTTCTATCAGCACACTGACAGATACCGCTATTTAGAGCTCCTTCCGGCAGCTCATGTCAGAACTGCCTACTGCTGTCCGTATAAGTGCAGATTTTGCCTTAGGAACACCCTGAACTGCGGCTGCTATTCCGCAAGAGACATCGCCGATGTTGTGGACGAGATCCATTCGATCGAATGTGAGAATATTTACATTATCGATGATGATTTTCTTTTTGGTGAAGAGCGTCTAAGGGAATTTATAAGACTCATTCGTCAGAGAAATATCCGCAAGCGCTATGTTTGCTATGGAAGAGCCGATTTCATAGCAGCTCATCCGGACCTTATGCGTGAGCTTAAAAGCATCGGCTTTTACTATGTTCTTGTAGGACTCGAAGCTGCTGATGAGCGGTATTTGGAAAGCTATAACAAGCGCTCAGATATGGAGGCTAATGTTAAAGCTGTGTCGATCCTCAACGATGTTGGCATAAATGTAATGGGAATGTTTATCGTGGATCTTGATTTCACCGGTAAAGACTTTCGCAGGATCTGGCAATGGGTAAGGAAAAATAAGCTGAGGCACGCAGCTGTCTCCATATTTACACCCGAAATGAATTCTGAGCTTATATCAGAATATAAGGACAGGCTGGTCACCCGTGATCCTGCCCATTGGGATTATCTGCACGTTGTAGCTAAGCCGGAAAAGCTCTCTGTCAGACGCTACTATTTCCACTATCACATCCTGCTGATACGTTTGTTTGTCAGAGCTTGGAGACAGGGCATCTACGACTTTGTGGACTACGGCTTTTTTATTAAGTCGTTCCTTAAAAACCTATTCAAATTTGGAGGCTAAAAATGTCTGAACATTATACCAATCCCGTCAAAAAGCTGATCCCAAGCAAATTGGAGACAGGATATCAGCAGCTGATGTACAAGCTGCTGGGAAAACATATCCCCAAGAATGCTACTCCAAATCAGGTGACGGCTGTTGGCGCCTTAGGCGGACTATTTGCAATAATATGTGCGCTTTTGGCTAACATCGATCCGCTGTTTTTTATAGGCACTATCTTCGGACTTTTCGTTCATATGACTGCTGATGTATTGGACGGTTATGTTGCTAGAACTAGAGGTATGTCCTCACGGGCAGGAGCATATTTCGATCTTTTCACAGACGTACTTATCTCCACCTTCCTGATACTGGCCTTTGGACTTACGCCTTATGCCCACCTTGCACCAGCAGCTTTTGCAGCTCCCCTGTACGGCGTTATGAATGTGACCATGATGAACTACATCATTTATTTCAATGAATTCCAGTTTCCTCGTCTTGGTCCGATAGAGGCTCACATCGCTTATTCTGTTTTCTGTATACTTGCAATGATTTTCAAAACCACGACTCTGTTCACAGTTTTCGGTATCGGAATAATGATCGGGGATCTGCTAATGATAGCTGCAATGTTGCCTATGTACTACGAAATGGTCAGAATGGCGATAGCTTTGTTTAGAAGGCTGAAGGAGCTCGAAAAATGAAGACCGTGTACATAGTTCTTATTAAAGCTCACACTGGTATAGGAGCGGTGGCCAGACGGATCACTGGCTACCCATATACTCACATTGCTGTAAGCCTTGACCGCTCTATGGAGGACTTCCTTAGCTTTTCCAGAAGAAGACATTACTTTCCCTTTGATGCAGGCTTCACCCACGAAACAAGGAGCTCCTACGCTTTCGGAGAACATGAGTGCTTCAAGGCGAAGATCTTTGCTCTTCCGGTCAGTGATCAGGCATTTTCAGAGATAACTTCATATATTGCCGAATGTGAGAGGGACAAAAAACGGGTATTCAACCTCTTTTCCATGGCTACGATGCCGATCATAGGAGGATTTCGTATATGGCACGCTGATAACTGTATGTCCTTCACATCAAAAGTCATTCAGCTTAGCGGCTGTGCAGAGATGCAGCGTCCATACTGGCGCTATTCTATCAAGGATATCGACAAGCTGCTGCGCAGTCAGTTCTTTTTCGAGGGAAAGCTGTGTCGGCAGCTTCCACCTGATGTCGATTATATGGAGCCGTTCGACCTGGAGCTGTACTTAAAGGATATGCTTTCCCTGTTTGGCAAGCTCACTTATCGGCTGATTTTCAAAAGGCCATGATGCACTGTCCTGGGGCAGTGCATTTTTTGCTTTCAGGTATTGCAAAAAACTGAGCATTGTGGTATAATATTTATATCTATGATAAACTGAAAGGATAGACTATAATGTCCAGAAATAACGACAAAAATAAGAATTTTGAGATCCCACGCCCGGTTTTCCCTAAGAGAGCTGTTGTTACAGGCGGTATGCCCTACGGTAATAAGGAGCTTCACTTCGGTCATGTGGGCGGAATGTTAGTATTTGCAGACACCTATGCTCGTTTTCTCCGTGACCGTATCGGCAAGGAAAACGTTATCTTCGTCAGCGGTACAGACTGCTACGGCTCTCCTATCGCTGAGGGTTGGCGTGTTAAGGTCAACAATGGGGAATTTGAGGGCTCGTTAGAGGACTTCGTTGCAAGAAATCACAATAAGCAGAAGGAAACTCTCAATGCTTACGGTATCTCTCCTAACCTATTTGCAGCTTCCGGACTTGGCCGCTCAAAAGAGATCCACGCTGAGGTGACAGACTGGTTCATCAGTTCGCTATACAAAAAAGGCCAGCTTGACCGCATCACTACTATGCAGTTTTTCGACGAGAAGGCAGGAGTTTTCCTCAACGGACGTCAGGTCATCGGTAAGTGCCCTGTTGATGGCTGCACCTCTGAAAAGGGCTATGCAGATGAGTGCGATATGGGCCACCAGTATATGCCGGAAAACCTCATCGACCCTGTGAGCACTCTTACAGGTGAAAGACCTACCATGAAGCCTGTCACAAACTGGTATTTCAAGCTCCGTGATTACGAGCAGCTCATGAAGGATTGGGTGGAGGAGCTGAAAAAGCGCAAGGATATTCGTCCCGTAGTTTGGAAGACTATAGATGAATTCCTGAAAAAGCCTGTTATTTACGTTAAGCGTGAATTTGAGGAGAAATACTTCTCTCTGAAGGACTCTATGCCTGAGCATGAGTATCTTGAGGAAAAGAAGAAGCCCTCATTCACCATACAATTCGAGACTCTTTCTGATTGTGATGAGGCTTGCCGTGTGCTTACTGAGAACGCTATCCGTTACCGCACCGGAAAGACTCTCGTTCCCTTCCGTCTTACCGGAAACATCGAATGGGGAGTCCCTGCACCTGTAATGGACGGTGTTGATGGACTGACTGTATGGGTTTGGCCTGAGTCGCTTTGGGCTCCTATCTCCTTCACTCAGACCTATCTTGAGCAGGAAGGTCATGACCGCAGCGAATGGAAGGACTATTGGTGCAGCAAGGACTCCACGGTTTACCAGTTCATCGGTCAGGATAACATCTATTTCTATGGCATCGCTGAGCCTGCAATGTGGATGGCTCAGCAGGAAAATGCCGAGAAGACCGCTTCCCCTGCCGATGGTGAACTCCAGCTGCCTGTGATCGTGGCAAACCACCACATCCTTTTCCTGGACAAGAAGGCCTCAAGCTCCGGAGCTGTTAAGCCTCCTATGGCAGACGACCTGCTTGACCACTACACTCCCGAGCAGCTTCGTATGCACTGGCTTGGACTGGGCCTTGGTCAGCGCTCTGTCAGCTTTATGCCTAAGCCTTACAATCCTGATGCAAAGCCCGAGGACTCCGATCCTGTAGTAAAGGACGGTCTGCTGCTGTCAAACGTTTACAACCGCATGATCAGAACTGCCTTTTACACTGCTCAGAACGAGCTTGAAGGCATCCTTCCTGATCTTGCTCCTCAGCAGGAGTTCATTGATGAAGCAAACAAGGCTGTTCTTGAATACGAACGCCATATGTCGAAATTCGCCTTCCACCAGTGTACCTATGTGCTTGACAGCTATATCAGAAAAGGCAGCAAGTACATGGCAAGGCAGTTCACAGGAACTTATCCTGACAAGGAAGCTCTCAAGCAGGATCTGGCAAACCTGTTCTACATCATCAGGATAACAGGTATCCTCCTCCACCCTATGGCTCCTTTCGGAACTGAGAAGCTGAGGGAGTATCTCGACGTGGACGAGCGTATCTGGTCTTGGGACACTATTTTGGAGCCGCTTACCTATTTCACCGGCTCTGATCACAAGCTTAAATTCCTGCCGCCCAGAACTGACTTCTTCACCCGTCATGAGAGCCAGTTCGCACAGGCTGAAACTAACGAATAATAGACAAAAGCCATTGCTATCACTGTAATACAAAAAATATGCCCCTGCGTACTTATGTAACACGCAGGGGCATAACTTGTGTAACTATGTTTAGTTTCGGGGAGCTCTATTATTCTTCCGTTGCAGTTACTTCGATACCAAGCACATCAAGGCTCGCCTTGTCAACCGGTGCAGGACACTCGCTCATGAGCTCGCTGGCGTTCTGTACCTTCGGGAAGGCGAGTACATCACGGAGACTGTCTGCCTTGCACATGATCATTGCAAGACGATCAAGTCCGATACCCATTCCACCGTGAGGCGGAGCTGCGTAGCGGTAAGCGTCTACCAGGAAGCCAAACTTTGCCTGGATCTCCTCATCACTCATGCCGAGAGCCTCGAACATCTTCTGCTGAAGCTCAAAATCTGTGATACGCATAGAGCCGCTTGAGAGCTCTGTTCCGTTTAGCACCAGATCCCAAGCCTTTGCACGAACGTTTGCTGGGTCAGAGTCGAGATACTCCAGACACTCCTCCATAGGCATAGTGAAGGGGTGATGAGCAGCTACCCAAGTCTGGCTGTCCTCATCGAATTCGAAGAAAGGCATTTCTGTGATCCACAGGAAATTGTACTTATCCTCGGGAATAACATCCAGGCGCTTTCCGCAGATCAGACGGATAGCTCCCAGAGTTGAAAGAACAGTCTTAGTCTTGTCAGCACAGATCAGAACAAGGTCTCCCTGCTGAGCATCTACTGACGAGCAGATCTTCTCCAGGTCTCCTTCTGCAAGGAATTTCTTAAATGAGCAGTTAGGCTCATCGGCCCAACGAATATAAGCAAGGCCTTTAGCACCGATACCCTTAGCGTGGTCGACCAGCTTGTCAATCTCCTTACGGGTGTAAGTGGCAGCTCCGTTCTTTACGTTTATCGCACGAACTGATCCGCCTTCTTCGATAGCGTTTTTGAAAACAACAAAGTCAATGTCCTTAACGGTATCAGTGATATCCTGGATCTCAAATCCGAAGCGAGTATCAGGCTTGTCGGAGCCATAACGATTCATTGCATCAGCAAATGTAAGGCGAGGAAGTGGAGTAGGCACGTCAACTCCCATAACTTCCTTGAAAACACGCTGAATGAAGCCTTCTACGCACTCCTGGATATCCTCAGCATCAACGAAGGACATCTCAAGATCGATCTGGGTGAACTCAGGCTGACGATCTGCACGGAGATCCTCGTCACGGAAACAGCGTGCAAGCTGGATATAGCGGTCATAGCCCGCGATCATCAGAAGCTGCTTGTAGATCTGGGGAGACTGGGGCAGAGCGTAGAAGCTGCCGGGATGAACTCTGGAAGGGATGAGATAGTCTCTTGCGCCCTCAGGTGTGGACTTCATCATCATAGGGGTTTCGATCTCAAGGAAGCCGTTCTCATAAAAGTATTCACGGGTCACCTTTGCGATCTGGTGACGCATGATGATATTCTGCTGGAGCGGTGCTCTTCTAAGGTCGAGATAGCGGTATTTAAGGCGGAGCTCTTCGTTTACCTTTGTTTCATTTGTGATTTCAAAGGGAGTAGTCTGTGCCTTTGAAAGGATCCG
The DNA here is from genome assembly GCA_902760805.1 of Ruminococcus flavefaciens. Taxonomy (GTDB): domain Bacteria; phylum Bacillota; class Clostridia; order Oscillospirales; family Ruminococcaceae; genus Ruminococcus. Next base: position 108,251 of record CACWHY010000002.1, read on the forward strand.
AAGGTCTGTAACAAATATCTCAACGTTTCCGTTTTTGAGCTTGTCGTTGACGCTCTCACGCTCCATGACATTACCTTTTGCCATGAGAACATACTCGCTCTTACAGGAAGAAGCCTTCTCGAAAACAGCGGGGTCCGACTTATCATTGAATGTAATCTGAACAACTCCAGTTCTATCACGAAGAACGATGAAGATAACGCCGCCCTTGTCACGGATCCTGTCAACGAAGCCGCCAACTACGACTTCCTGACCTGCCTGAGTTACCTCACCGCAATAATGTGTACGCTTGAGGCCTTTCATACTGTCTGCCATTTTAATTATCCTCCCCTGTCAGCGGTAAGAATGCCAGGTCATCTGCACCTGTATCCAAATTGCTGAGCATTTTATCAATATAGTAGCTGTCGAAATTTCCGGTGAACTTGTCGTCCAGAGTTATCTCCTTCTCTTCACCGGACTCCATATCTTTAAGGCGAGCCTTGTTTTGAGCCAGCTCATTGTCTCCAAGAACGACAGTAAACGCTGCGCCGATCTTGTTGGCGTACTTCATCTGAGCCTTGAGGCCTCTGCCCATGAAGTCGTGGTCGGCAAAATATCCGTACTCACGGAGATCACGGCAAAGCTCCATGGCTTTTTCAAGAGCAGCATCGCCCATTGTTGCGAAATAGATGTCACACTTTTTGGGAACGAGGTAGTCACAATTCTGCTTGTCCATAACAAGGAGAAGCCGCTCGATACCCATTGCCATACCAAGTGCCGGAGTAGGCTGACCGCCAAGCTGCTGGATAAGGCCGTCGTAACGGCCGCCGCCGCAGACGGTCCCCTGAGCGCCGATCTCTGTGGTGATGAACTCGAATACTGTTTTTGTGTAGTAGTCAAGACCACGAACTATCTTGGGGTTGACATTATACTCAATACCCATTTCTGTAAGGTATTTCTTTACTTTTTCAAAGTGATCGGCACAATCCTCACAAAGATAATCCAGAATAAGCGGAGCACCCTTAGCGATCTCCTGACAAATGGGGCTCTTGCAGTCCAGAAGACGCATCGGGTTTTTCACCAGACGCTCCTTACAGGTATCACAAAGCTCGTCCTCTCTTGCGGAGAAAAAGCTCTTGAGAGCCTTATGGTACTCAGCACGGCACTTAGGACAGCCGATAGAATTGATATTCAGAACAATGTTCTTTATCTCCAGCCTATCAAGGATCTTCTTTCCCAGAGAGATGACCTCTGCATCAGCAGCAGGAGAAGCAGATCCAGCCATCTCCACACCGAACTGGTGGAATTCTCTCAAACGTCCGGCCTGAGGCCTTTCGTGGCGGAAGCAAGAGATCAGATAGAAAATACGCTGCGGAAGGGCTTCATTCAGCAGACTATTCTGGAGCATCGCACGGATAGCACCTGCGGTACCCTCAGGACGGAGAGTAAACTTAGTTTCCTTAGCCATGACTGTGTACATTTCCTTCTGAACAACGTCAGTTGTCTCGCCTACAGAGCGCAGGAACAGATCAGTGTTCTCGAATGTGGGGAAACGTATCTCGCCGAAGCCGAAGCTCTCAGCAGTCTCTCTTGCGATCTTTTCCACGGTGTGCCATTTGTGTACATCTCGTGGGATAACGTCCTCAGTACCATTAGGGCGCTTGATATTTTCAGCCATATTTTTCAGCCTTTCTTTACCTTATTATACATGAAAATTGTCCCTGACAAGAGGGACAATTCATTCTCAGATAGTCGGTGTACCGACCTCACGCCAGTCAAGATCACCACGCTCGAGAGCAAGTATAAGCGCCTCGGCAGTAGCGATATTAGTGGCGACAGGAACGTTATGAACATCACAAAGTCTCAGGAGATTCATATCATTCACATCGTTCACCTTGGGGTTGATGGGATCTCTGAAGAAAAGAAGCACATCCACCTCGTTACATGAGAGCAGAGCCAGGATCTGTTCTGCACCTCCACGGCCGCTCAGGTAGCGTTTAATGGGCAGTCCGGTCGCCTCGCTGACCTGTTTTCCGGTTGTGTTGGTTGCCATAAGAGTGTGTTTGGAAAGTATGCCGCAGTATGCGCTGCAAAACTGTACCATCAGTTCCTTTTTTGCGTCATGCGCAATAATAGCGATCTTCATTTATCTGTCCTTTCCCCGCTATGAGCGGAATTTATTTTTTGTCATGAAGTCTTTACTGTAAGAGGAACAAATTCTCCGCCAAGGCGCTTGGAGATAGCATCAAAAGCCTTAAGCGCAGATGAATCTGTAGGAATAGGAGTACCCTTACCAGTAGCGACAGTCATCTTGAAATCATCGGGGATAACGCCGATGAGCTGAACGCCCACCTTATCGATGATCTCATCAAGGTTTGCAACAAGAGCATCGCCGATGACTTTTTTGCTGATCTTATTTATAATGAGACGCTGGCTCTTGTTTCCTCTGTTATAGAACTCATCAGACATAAGGCTTGCATCTCTTATGCAGACAGGATCGGGAGTAGAGACTACCAGGATAAGATTAGCCTGTTCAACAATATCAAAAACGTGAGAATTTATTCCAGCGCCGGTATCGATGATTATGTACTCAAAATACTTCTTTACTGAGCGGCAGATCTCAACGATCTGTTCAGCAGAAACGCTTGTAAGAGTTTTAGGAGCACAGAGCAGATTGAGGTTAGTTGCCATAGGAACCTGAGCAACAGCATCAAGGGCAGATTTTCTGCCAGAGAGTACATCGCCAAGGTCATACTTTATGTTATCCTCAACGCCAAACATGATGTCGAGGCATCTGAGTCCGAAATCAAGCTCGATGAGAAGAGTTCTGTGACCCTGCTTAGCGAGAGTATAGCCAAGACCAGCACAGACGGTAGATTTTCCTGTGCCTCCCTTACCGGAGGTAACTGCGATTATTTTAGACATTATGCATTTCCTTTCCTGATCCGCCGCTTTATGCAGAGGATGCCATAAGTCTTAATGAAATAATTATCCTAATGTACATTATAACACAAAAGCGTATTTTTGTCAAAGAAATATTTTAACAGCAATAGAAAATTGTGCAATCAGCCGCATTTGATTACAATATCTTGTGCAATACTGACAGATCACTTCTTTAATTCTTCCATTATTTTACCAACTGTTTTTTCGATACCACAGCCTGTTTCGTCAACAACTATGTCAGCCCAGCGCTCATAGAGAGGTTTTCGCTCGTTGAACAAGTCTGAAAGCCGCTGTCCGGGGCGAATGACTACTCCCCTGTTTTTAATGTTGCCAAGGCGGTATTTCAGCTTTCTATATTCAAGACTAAGGTAGACCACTGTACCTATTTCAGAAAGATGCTTCATAGCTTCTTCCCCGTAGATAACGCTTCCACCGGTGGCGATGACTGAATTCTCTGCGGAAAGCCGGCTGCATATCCGGTTTTCGGTCTTCAAAAAGCCGTCGATCCCTTCAGAGGCGATGATCTCTTTAAGGAGCCTTCCCTCTTTTTCTTGGATAACAAGGTCAGTATCAACAAAACGGTATCCCAAGAGCTTGGCAAGGATAACACCTACGGTGCTCTTGCCTACCCCTGGCATACCGATAAGTACAACATTATTTTTCACTATTTGATCCCTCAGCTTATCATTTTTACTAATTATATTTTACTCCTAAAACTCTATCATGTCAAGAGAAACCTGCCCGAAAATTGCGAAGATCTTATCTAATATGTCAATTATTGACAAAGGCCGATTTCTATGCTACCATGAAATAGGAGGTGAAGATATGCAAAGCTCACCATTTGTCTATTCTTCGGACAATAAGCGCTATCATACGCTGAATTATCATTTGAACAAGCTCTTCGGACAAAAGGTCTACAAGGCAGCGATCGATGCTGGTATGACCTGTCCAAATATCGACGGCACAAAAGGCATAGGCGGCTGTATTTTTTGCAGCGGAGGAAGCGGATATTTCACTCACGCAGGCATATCCGTAAGTGATCAGCTTATTGCTGAGAGCCGCAGGATACAAGAAAAAATCGGAAAAACAGCACCAATGATAGCCTATTTTCAGGCAAATACCAACACATACGCTTCGGCAGAACATCTTCGTGAGATCTATGATACAGCCCTTTCCTTCCCCGAAGTAGTGGGTCTTTCTATCGGAACAAGAGCTGACTGTTTGCCGAATGAGGTTTTGGAGCTGCTTTCTGAACTGAACGATAGAACTTACCTGACCGTTGAGCTCGGTATGCAGACAGTTCATGAAGAGACTATCAGCCGGATCAACCGATGCTGCACTCATCATGAGTTCTTAAAAGGCTATGAACGGCTGAAAAGCCTGGGGATCCAAGTTTGTCTGCATCTAATAAACTCTCTTCCCGGCGAAACTCCTGAGATGATGATAGAAACAGCAAGGCAAGTCGCAAGATTAAGGCCAAATGCAGTAAAGCTGCAAATGCTCCACGTTATTCGAGGCACAGAATTGGAAAAACTATGGAAAAATGGCGATGTGCCGCTGCTTAGTCGTGAAGGATACATAGATATCATCGTTAAGCAGCTTGAGCTCCTTCCGCCGGAAACTGTCATCGAGCGCATAACAGGTGACGGAAATAAAGCAACGCTTATTGCTCCTATGTGGAGTGCTGATAAGATTGCAGTTTTAGGTGAAATCGACAAGCGACTAGCCGAGCTGGAGACTTTTCAGGGAAGACTTTTCCAAGGCTAGTTTGTTCACGAAAAATTTACATTTGTCATGCGTCAGAACTTGATCTCCGCCGTTAAACACTATGAAGGGAGGTTTCGATATGGCTATAGATCTGCGTGAAGAATATGATAAGATCTTTCGTTATTGCTATATTAGAGTCCGTGACCGGCACACAGCCGAGGATCTGACTCAGGAAACCTTCCTGCGCTACCTGGAGCGTCCCCATTATCATTCTGGCACAAAAACGCTCAGGCTGCTTTACACGATCGCACGCAACCTCTGCGTCGATGAATACCGCAGACGCAGCTCTCAAGATCTCCCCGAGGATCTTCCTTCGGGTGCAGATATTGAGGAGGGCGTTCTGGAGAGCCTCTCCCTTCAACAAGCTCTCGCAGAATTGCCCTATGAGGACCGAGAGCTGCTTCTTTTGCGGTATGTAAATGACGTCCCCGTGAGCGTTATCTCCGGTTTGCTCGGCGTTTCAAGATCTACGGTAAATAGACGCCTGAAACGTATTACAGAAGATCTTCGCATACAATTGGGAAAGGAGGAGCTCGAATGAAAGAAACTGAAAAAAAGGCGCTGGAAAAGGCATTTGGCCTGCCAGAAACGGAGCATAAGGAAGAGTTCTTCCTAAAATTGGGTCATAAAGAAAAGCGAAGAAGTCCTGTGTTCTTTATCATGAGAGCTGCTTCTGTAGTGGCAATGGCTGTTCTAGCGCTTGGACTTTGGGGGCATTTTCGTGATTCAGCGCCTCCAAGGGAAAAGCCCACTAACAGTGATATCATTGCTGTGACAACTGCGGCGGAGGAAACTGCTCCTGTAACTGATCAGACAACCGCTTCTCCTGACATCTCTAAGCCAGAAGAAAATGAGCCCTCCAAAGTTCAAACTACCGCCGCTTCCGGTGAAAGCCCCTCCACTAGAACTGTTGCGCACACTACCAGACCCGGGGCTTCCCCTTCTGCCTCAATGCAGACCGCTCCTGCAAGGACAACTTCCCCTGCAAGTAAGGCTACCTCCGCAAAGTCTACGACTCACATCGTTCATACAACCGCCGCAACACGGACTCAAGTAGTCACAACTCTTCCTGTTACCGAGCCGCCTATCATCGACCTGACTCTTGAGCCTTTTCAAACCTGTGAGAAAAAGGAGCTTGTTGTAGATCTGGCAGAGATCGTTGAGATCGTCCATCATGACACGCAAGCGGTAGATCCACATCCTATAGCGGGAGAGCCAGCTCCTAAAGGAGATTTGCCGGGAATAGCCCCTGATCCTTCAGAACCGACAGAACCGCCTCCTGTTGATCCTATGACTGATAAGGAACATATCATCGTATGCGCTAAAACCTGTGATACAGCAGTTATCGGAGAAGTTAAAAAGGTCTATTATTCGGACTTATACGGTACTCCGCCTTTCACTCTAGTAGATCTGTTGGTAAAGGATCCTCTGAAGGGCGATATTGGCGAAAATACGCTCATTTCGATTGCTTTACTGGGAGGCTACTATGATCTATGTGACGATAGTCAATTCGACTTTGCGGATCTTGATGATATTTATGAGGAGTACGGGACTCTTGATATTACCCTCAAAGATCTGCAAGGCCGCTCTGATGAGCAGGACCCTCAAGTGGGAGATGCCTTCCTCATGTTCCTTTACGATCACGGAAGGAGCGAGTGGTTTTCCACGAATTACGACTGCTATTCCGTGATCCCATTCAACGAAGGAACTGCACACCTTGGCGAAAACTCCTTCACTTTAGACCAGATCAAAGAATATGTCAACAGCTAAAAAAAGACCGGTGTCATTGACATCGGTCTTTTCGCTTCATTCCTGTGAGTAGAGCTCAAGGAAGCCGTTCATTATACGAAGGGCTGCGTTTGCGGAGGCTTCCAGCGAATTAGTGAAATCGCTGTCGGAATTCTCGTCCCCGTTGTCTGAGATTGTTCTAAGCACAGCAAAAGGCACTCCGTTTACAGCACAAACATGGCCAATGCTTCCGCCCTCCATTTCGCAGACTATAGCTCCGAACTGTTCTGCAATGCGTTTTTTTGAAGCGCTGTCGTTTATAAAAGCATCTCCGGAAGCGATGATCCCTCTTCTGCAAGGGATATCGGAGTTTTTTGCTGCCTTTTCAAGAAGCTCAGCACATTTTGAGTCGCACTGGATATAAACACGGTCTATACCAGGAAGGAAACCGGCCTCAAAACCAAGAGGAGTCAGATCCATGTCGTGCTGCACGACCTTATCAGCAACCGCTGCGCTTCCAATTGCGAGATCCGAGTGAAGTGCTCCTCCAACGCCGATATTCACAATACAGTCAGGAGTGAAATTCAAGATCATAGCCTCTGCGCAAATAGCAGAGTTGACCTTTCCGATACCGCTCATCGCAGCTACAACATTGACACCGTGGAGCTGGCCGTAGACATAGTCAGTGCCGCTTATACGAACGGTCTGGGCATCGGATAGCTTTGATTTCACTGCATCGATCTCCTCGGCCATGGCGCCAATGATACCGATAGAGCGTTTGTTTTTATCAAAATACATATTATCACCTCATTTGCGGACTCCTCCGCTGATAGAATAAATATAGCACATATCAGCTGTCACGTCAAGCGGGTATTTCCAAAAATTGTTGCAAGAGTTCAAGGATCGTGCTATAATAATACTATAAAAAATATGGAGGACAACAGTTTGAAAAAGATCAAAATTTTATTAAAAAAAATAAAAAAGAAACTCCTTCCGGTAAGGGATAATCTGACTGAGGGAAAAACCGGTGCACTTATCTTTTTGGGTGTTCCGGCTATTATTCTTGTAACTCAAATCATCAAGTTAGCATTCACACCCTTTCCGTGGATAGTCTGTGGGATCCTCACATTAGCGTTTTTTGCTATAGGCGGAGGTCTTGTGTACCTTCTTTTAAAGCTGCTCTTTGGCAACCGCTCTGTGACGGTCCTGCTCTTCATACTGGATCTTTTCCTATTTGGAGCTTTGGGCTATATTTCATCAATGGGAGAATGTGTCCTGTTATTATCATTGACGGCGCTGATCGCCGCTTCAGCTCTTGACATAGGCGGAAGATGCTTCTGGAGCTTTTTTGTCAAGCACAACCGCCGCACTAAGCCAGCTGTCCTAATGGCTTGCTGCTTTGCTGTTATCGGCGGAGCTATTTGGCTGTGTGCCTGCAAAGGCCTTGAAAAGAACAATATGGACAGATATCTGAGTATGCTCCCAGAGGCAAAACCTGCTCCCGACGGTTTTTCTGGATCAGTTACAAAAGGATCTCTACCGGTCAAGACACTCACCTACGGCCCAGGCACAAGCCTTGATGCCGGAGCTTATGATCTTTCCGGATTTGCTGAGCGTGAGGGGCTTATAGGCGCTGCGTTGAAGCTGCACTTTGATACTGACCTAAGTGAAACGCCACTCTCCGGAAAGGTCTGGTATCCTGAAGACGGAAAGAACTGCCCGACCCTCTTCATAGTCCACGGAAACCACGATGCTTGTGTTCCTTCTTACGAGGGATATGATTACTTAGGAGAATTCCTCGCTTCATGGGGATATGTGGTAGTTTCAGTCGACGAGAACTACTGTAATATGCTTTCCGACGAGAACGACGCAAGAGCCGTTTTGCTTCTGGAAAACATTAAAAAGGTGCTGGGATTCTCTGATGATCCAAAGACTCACCTTTTTGAAAGGATCGACAAGACCAATATAGCTGTAGCCGGTCATTCCAGAGGCGGAGAAGCTGCTGCTCTTGCAAGCTATTTCAATAAGCTGTCAAGGTACCCTGATAATGGAAACATCACTTTTGACTACGGTTTTGACATAAGATCTGTTATCTGCATCGCCCCTGTAGCCGATCAGTATACTCCATCGGACTTTTCGGTTAAGCTGGAAGACGTAAGCTTCCTGCTCCTCCACGGCATGAGCGATCAGGACGTGACTGACCCAATGGGAGAGAAGATTTATAACAACATCACATTTACCGGTGAAAATGACTGCCTGAGTTCCTTCATCTATATTTATGGAGCCAATCACGGCCAGTTCAACACAAAGTGGGGGATCAACGACCTTGGCATCCCGGCTTCATACCTTTTGAATTTTAACAACTTTATCCCTCAGGAGTCCCAGCAGCGCATCGCTCAGATCACAATAAAGACTTTCCTTGATGTTACACTAAAGCTTGATGATACATATCGTTCCCTGTTCACCGATATACAGAGCTACCGCAGCGCTCTACCTGAAACAGTTTATACTCAGACCAGCATGACCTCCAACGAACAGATCATCTGCAATTTCGATGCCTTAGAGGATTCAGAAGGAAAATTCTCTGTATCGGGCGCTGAAAGCTGGTCGATCCCATCAAGAGATCTGGGAAGCGGCGGTGATAGCGAGGATCATGGACTTGTCATTGAGTGGAATGGCTCCGCAGCTCCGACCGCAGAGTTCATTCTCGGCAGAGAAGATCTTACAGACCGAAGCATCGTGTTTGATATAGGCGACGCTCGTTCCTTCTGCGAGCCAAAAACCGATCAGCCTATCAGCTATACTGTTACGCTAACTGATTTCAACGGCAATACTGCTCATATCAAGACTCCCATAACCGTTCTTCCTGCGATAGGAGTGCAGAATTCAAAGCTCCAGTCGATCCAGAGCAGCTATACTCCTAAGCCTAGCCTGACAACTGTAAGGATCCCAGCCGAAGATCTTGCTCCGGATCCGGGCTTCGATATTACAGATGTGCAGTCGCTTTCTGTAACGATCTCAGCTGACAAAGACGGCAGAGTTATGCTCAATAATATTGCCCTAACGTAAAATATAAGAGCCTGGTTCTCATTCAGGCTCTTTTCTTATATATTGACAAACCACGGGAAAAGTTATACAATTATAATAAGGATAATTGCGGACAGGAGGTCTATTATGAAGGAAAAGCTCTTTTCAGATGTTGCTTCTCGTGAGGGAAACCCCAGCTATAGCCTCCACATCCAGCGTGAGGTCCCCATTTATCAGCGCAGAAACGACATTCGTTCGCCATATGAGCGGGACTACACAAGGATACTCCACTCTCTGGCATATCGAAGACTAAAGCACAAAACTCAGGTCTTCTTTAATATCGACAACGACCATATCTGCACAAGAATGGAACACGTTCAGCACGTTGAGTCTGTTAGCTGCACTATTGCCAAGTTTCTCGGCCTCAATACCGATCTGACGAGAGCTGTCGCTATGGGTCACGACCTAGGTCACGCTCCCTTTGGTCATGAGGGCGAGATCGAGCTGACCGCTTTGAGAAAGAGATTTGGCATGGACAGCTTCTGGCATGAGCGAAACAGCCTTAGAATGATCGACGACATCGAGGTCTTGGAGGATTCCGAGGGCTTTTCCCGTAATCTGGATCTTACCTACGCTGTTCGTGACGGTATCATATCTCATTGCGGCGAGGTAGACAGCAATATCCTTCGCCCAAGAGAAGAATTCATCGACCTTGCAGAATTCATCAAGCCCGGCCAATTCCAGCCATTTACCTGGGAGGGCTGTGTCGTTAAGATCTCAGACAAGATCGCATACCTTGGCAGAGACATCGAAGATGCTATCAGGCTGAAGCTCCTCGGAAGAAAGGAGCTCGCAGAACTTCGCAGGATCGCCAGAGATCACGGCGAAAACGAGATCAACACTACCGTGATAATCCATAACTTTATCATAAGCATCTGTGAAAACAGCTCTCCGGAAAGCAGTATCCGCCTCAGTGATGAGTACAGTCAAATGCTCAACGAAGTGAGAGCCTTCAATATGGAAAAGATCTACCTTAACCCAAAATTCCGTTACTATAAAGAATACGTCGCTCTTATGATACGGAGCATTTTCGATTTCTTTATGGAAAAATACAAAGGCTCCGATACTCCCTATGCACTAGAGGAGCTCAGCAGAGCCTATCCCTTGATGATCCGTGATTTCACTCAGCATCTTTATCACTATTCGGATCTGACTCCCAGATCAGAGGAGGACAAGGCTGAGCAGGAGCGTTTCAAGAACAAGCGGATCTACGGCCAGCTTGAAACTGAAAAGATCTACGCTCAGGCCATAATCGACTATATATCAGGAATGACTGACAAATATGCTCAGGCAGCTTTCAATGAACTGCTGTCCTACAGATGACCAATGAAAGGAATTACTCTATGATCTTTTTGATCCTTCAGATCGCCGGTATTCTTATACCTGTCGGCGGAATATTTGCGCTGATCAGAGACAAGCGCCGTGGTGACAATATGCTGCTCCTTGCTCTGACTGACATGGCTTGCATCATTATGAACAGCGGATACTACCTCATGATGAGGTCTGAAAGCAGTATAGAATCGCTGGCGGCTCTGAAAATGGCTTATCTTGGAAACGCTGCCTTCTATGTTACGTTTATCCTTTTCATGCTATCGTACATGAACATGATCATTCCGAAACCGCTTATGTGGCTTTGGGTCATTTTCGAGGGAGTCCTTGTGGGGATCTTCTGGAACGATGATCTGAGGGAAAAGTATTTCGCAGTATATAAATTCGAGTCTATGGCAGGCTCTCTTGTGGAATCGGCCAAACCAAAGATACTGTTCATCGTCAGGTATGCTATTCTTGGCGCCATAATCTTTGCAGGCCTGATCTATGTTTCTGTAAAGATGTTCCAGACCTCTCAGGTGATCCAGCGTTTAAATCTTGCCAGATTATGCAGCGCACAGTTTATCGTAGCTATATCTCTTGCTGTACAGCTGCTGACACGTCCGCCCTACAACATTTTACCGATAATTTCGTCGCTCTCGATCCTTGCTGTTATCCTAAGCGTTATCGCCGATGAATTCTTCGGGATCAGTGATTCCGGAAATGAATGGGCCTTCCAGCAGATGGAGGACGCCTTCATCCTTACAGACATAAACTACGGCTTTGTATCCGCCAACAGAAGAGCCATGGATATGTTCCCTGAGCTGGAGGACAAGCATCCCGGAGAAAAGCTCTCAGATGAGCTTACCGCCATGTTCAACGCCGCAGAAACTAATTGGAAGATCGGCAGAAGGTTTTATGAGAAAAAAGTGACCGCTATCGTTCGAGGATACAGAACTGTAGGCTATGGCGTGCTCCTTGACGATGATACGGATCAGGTGGAGCGTGCGTCACTTCTTGCAAACTACAATACCGAGCTTGAAAACGAAGTTGCCCTGAAGACTGCCCATATCCAAAACGTTCAGGACTCTATCATAACCGGTCTTGCGAAAGTAGTTGAAAGCCGTGACAACAGTACCGGCGGTCATATCGAGCGTACCAGCCTTATTATCAGGACATTCTCTTCGGCGCTTGTTGAAAATGCCGTAGAGCTGGGCATTACAAGACAATTTGTCCGCAATCTTATCAAAGCAGCTCCTATGCACGACATCGGAAAGATCGGAGTAGATGACTTTATCCTCCGAAAGCCCGGAAACTTTACCGATGAGGAATACAACATGATGAAGAGCCACTCTGCAAAGGGAGCGGCCATGCTGGGAACTGTTCTTAGTGAGGTAGATGACGAGGACTTCGTGAATATTGCGATCAATGTTGCTCACTATCACCATGAGCGCTGGGACGGAAAGGGTTATCCTAAGGGGCTTTCCGGTGAGGAGATACCGATCGAGGCAAGGATCATGGCTCTTGCTGATGTACTCGATGCCCTGCTGAGCAAGAGATACTACAAGGAGGCCTTTTCCTTCGAGAAGGCTATCGGCATCATTGCTGACGGACTTGGAACACAATTTGATCCGATAATTGGAAGGATCTTCGTGGAAAACAGCGACGATTTCCGCAGACTTTACGAGAATATCTCATAAAACAGCCGCTCCGAAGTCTTTCGGAGCGGTAACACTTTCTGACAATATGGCATACAATAGCAAAAAAGGAGGCCTACTATGAACGATCACCTTATTCGCCCCATGATATCTTCTGACCGAGAGCAGGTGCTTGCCATGATGCGGGACTTTTTCGACTCCCCTGCTGTGCTTCATAACTCTTCCAATGCCGCTCTTGAAAGAGCTTTTGATGACTGCACAGGCTCATGCCCATACATATGCGGCTATATTTTGGAAAACTCAGGCCAGACAGCCGGCTATGCAATGATATCCTTCAGCTATACCACAGAATATGGCGGGATCTGTATCTGGCTGGAGGATCTTTATCTAAAGCCTCAGTTCAGACGTCAGGGCTTTGCGGTAGAACTGTTCAGACGCATTGAAGCCGATCATCCGGAAGCCGTTCGTTTTAAGCTGGAGATCGAAGAAGATAACGCCGGAGCAGCCGAATGCTACCGCAGAAATGGATACGCTCTTTCAGAATACCGGATAATGACCAAAGAAATGATAGACGACTAAAAAAGCCCCGTACTCGGCATGAGTACGGGGTATCTTTTATTTGTTATAGCGAAGAGCTTTGCTGTTGAGCTCAGCGAACTGAGGCTTAACAGTGCGGATCATAGTAGCTTCGATGTCATCTATGGTGAACGGGAGAACTCCCCTTCTCACAGCTTCTCCAAGCATGATCATGTTGAGCACCTTAGGCGAGCCGATCTCACGGCAGGCTGACTCACCGTCGATAAATGCTGCTTTTGCAACATTCTTCTTGAGGTAGTCTATCATTTCCAGACCAGTGTAGTCCGAGCCCTTGAGAGTTGCTGTTACAGGCATGATCGGATGAGTATTCACAACTATCTGACCGCCGTCCTTGAGAAAAGGCAGCATACGAACAGCCTCTGCCGGCTCAAATCCGATGATGAGGTCCGCACTTTTCTCCGGGAACATCGGGCAGTAAAGATCATCACCTAGTCTAAGGAAGCTGAAAACACTTCCGCCCTTCTGTGCCATTCCTATAGTTTCAGCGCTCATTACGGGGATCTCATGCTCCATTGCTGTGGCAGCGATGAGCTTTGAGGCAAGGACGATGCCCTGTCCTCCGACTCCGCAAATAAGGATATTAGTCTGCATTCTCAACACCTCCTATTGCGTCAAAAGGACATACCTGGGAACAAAGTCCGCAGCCGGTACAGAGAGAATTCTCGATAGCAGGCTTACCGTCACGCATAACTATTCCGGGACAGCCCAGCGTCTTTATGCAGCGCTTACAGCCGGTACACTTGTCGCTGTCAATGACAGCCGGAGACTTGCCCTTGATAAGAACAGCGCATGGCGACTTGAACACGATCGCCTTAACGCCCTTTTCGGCTGAAACTCGCTTTACGCACTCGATAGCTTCGTCCAGCTTTAGCGGGTCAACAGTCTCAACGGTCTTCACACCAACGCCCTTGAGGACTTCCTGGATGCTTACCTTATCAACGACCTGTCCCATCATTGTGCGGCCTGTGCCCGGGTGAGGCTGGTGTCCTGTCATTGCGGTAGTGGAGTTGTCCAGCACGACGAGGGTCATGTCAGCTTGGTTATAGACTGCGTTGACCGCTCCTGTGATAGCAGAAGCAAAAAACGTGGAGTCTCCCACGAATGCGAAGCAATTAGTGTCAGGCTCGATCTTGCCGATACCCTGAGTGATATTCACGCCTGCTCCCATACAAAGGCAGGTATCCACCATATCAAGAGGCATAGCGTTGCCCAGTGTATAGCAGCCGATATCTCCGCAGAAAACGCTCTTTTTGCCCTTCATAGCTTCCTTTACAGCGAAGAATGAGGCTCTGTGAGGACATCCGGCGCAGAGCACCGGCGGTCTTACAGGAAGAGCCGGCGGCTCATTGGACGGCTGAGCTGCCGGGAGCTCCCACCCCATAAACTGTGCAATATCAGCGGCTACACTGGCGCAGGTATTCTCTCCCGCTGTCTTTACGTTGTGAGTCAGCTTGCCTAAGATCTTCACGGGGAGCTGGTACTTTCCGCATATATATATCAGCTCACGCTCGATGATCGGGTCAAGCTCCTCGATACAGAGCACCTCGTCCTTGTCTTTGAGAAACTCTACAGCAAGCTGCTCCGGGAACGGGAACGGAGTTGAGACCTTCAGCACAGCCGGAGCTGCTTTGTCTCGAAGAGCTTCCATAGCATAGGTGTAGCTGATACCGTGAGTTGCAATGGCCTTGCGGCTGGAGGAGTCCTTTGCGGAAATGATGAAGTTCCTCCCATAATCAGAAAAGACCTTGGAAAGCTCCGCATTGCGCTCCTCGATACGGATATGAGCATTGTAGGAAAGTCTGGGGAAGATGACCCATTTTGAGGAGTCCTTCACAAAGCCCTCCGGCTTATTGATCTTGTACTCTGCCTCATCCTTTACCTCGATAGAAGCATATCCGTGACAGACTCTTGTTGTTGGCCTGAAAAGCACGGGAGTTCGGTACTTTTCTGAGAACTCAAAAGCCTCCTGGATCATATCGTAGGCCTCTTGGACTGAGGATGGATCGAAGCAGGGCAGCTTCGAGAATGAGGCGAAATGACGGGTATCCTGCTCGGTCTGAGAGGAGATCGGTCCCGGGTCGTCAGCCACAAGGATGACCATTCCGCCCTTTACGCCTATGTAGGCAAGGCTCATCAGGGGGTCAGAGGCTACGTTCAGTCCCACCTGCTTCATTGTCACCATTGAACGGGCGCCGCAGTATGCAGCACCTGCTCCAAGCTCCAAAGCGGCCTTTTCGTTAACAGACCACTCCACATAAAGGGAGCCGTTATTGCTCTTTGCGGCAGTTTCAAGCACCTCAGTTGAGGGCGTGCCGGGATAGCCGGAGACCAAATTCAGTCCCGCAGCGATAGCTCCCCGAGCGATAGCCGCATTTCCCATTAAAAATTCCTTATGCATCTTGTTTCCTCTTTAAAACGTGATTTTCTGCAAATGCAGAATACATCTTTATTTTACTACGAAACTGCTTCTTTGTCAATATTCAGGCAAAAAAGACTGCCGGCAAAATGCCGGCAGATGCTGCTGTATCAAAGTTTTAAGCCTTGGAAATTGCTCTCCAGTACATCGACTGAATTCTTGAATTTTGACTTTTCTTCATCAGTCAGAGACAGTTCAACGATCTCCTTGATGCCGTTTCTGCCTATGATACAGGGAACTCCGATGAAGACGTTCCTGCTGTCGTATTCGCCGCAGAGCTTCGCAGAAACCGTCAGAACGCTGTTCTCATCGCCAAGGATAGCCTTTACGATGCGAGTTATAGCCATTCCGATGCCGTAGTAGGTCGCACGCTTGGCCTCGATGATCTTATAGGCGGCAGTGCGCACCTGTTCTTCGATCTTCTCCATATCCTCGATGCAATACTCATTGTTCTCACTTTCCAGCATCTCAGTGATATGCTTTGTAGCAAACATCACCTGCGAAAGAGGAACAAATTCGCTGTCACCGTGCTCGCCGATAACGTATGCGTGGATATTCTTCGGGTCAACAGTCAGATAATCGCCCAGCAGATAGCGCAGACGAGCTGTGTCGAGGGAAGTTCCTGTGCCGATAACTCGAGAAGCACCAAACCGTGAGAGCTCATAGGTGACTCTCGTCATGATGTCAACGGGGTTAGTGGCTACAAGGAAAATACCGTCAAAGCCAGACTTTACGACGGGTCCGATTATGGAGCGGAAGACCTCTGTATTGCGCTGAAGAAGGTCAAGACGGGTCTCGCCCTCTTTCTGGGCAACTCCGGCTGCGATAACGATGATGTCAGCGTCCTTGCAGTCCTTATAATCGCCTGCATAGATCTTCATATTTGATTTTGCGAAGGCCAGTCCATGATTAAGGTCCATAGCCTCGCCGTTTGCACGCTCCTTATTAACGTCGATGAGGACGAGCTCGTTGCAGATACCGCCCTGATTTACCAGAGCATAGGCAAAGCTCATGCCCACCATTCCTGTTCCTATCAAAACTACCTTGCGGCTGTCAGTATTCATGTTTATTCTCCTTTTCAGCTAGAGTAGCAGATCACTGCTCATCTCAATTATATACTAACAGCAGTAGTTTGTCAAGGAAAACACATTTTAATCTGGTATTGCCATTGGCTCTGAGGCTGTGCAGGTCAGCGGATAGAACTTGCCGTCACGCTCCAAATAAATAGTGAGATGCGGGTCGTAAACACGGTAGACATACTCGCCCTTCAGCGTTACATCAAAAGGCTCTGCGTCGAGACTGTCAAGTACCTCTCCGCCTTCATAGACCATGGTGTCAGTTGTTGTGCCATTGCTGTAGAAATAAGTGGGATCAGGCTTAGTATAGCCGATATATGAGCCAAAATTCAGTATGCACCTTGTGTTTTCTGCGCCCTCCTTCTGGTAACCCAGAACCCTTCGAAGGCTGATGATATTCCTGAAAGGCATCTCATCCATGTAGAAATACCCATCCGACACGAAGCTGTCACAGGCAGTGTAGATCTTTTGTCCGAACAGCTCGTTTTCGCCGAGGATATTTCCGTCCGTGACCGTGTAGTGCATATGGCCGATGTCGAAGGTGCAGACGTCGCCGTTGACCTCTGACTCGATACCATAGAAGTCTCTGAGGAAAACATCACTGAGATAACACTTTGACTGTTCGTTTCCGCCTTCTGTGTTGTCCGGAAAGGTCTCCTGCTGGATAAATGATACTCCGACCTTCACAAACTTGTCATCGATCTTCATTTTGTTGGTCTTGTGGTGCCCCACGTTATTAGCGTCAACGTAGGGGCCGTAAAGGAACTGGTCATGCATGATCTCGGCTGCTTCGATCTCCTCGTCACTTACCTCTTTGGGAGCTCCGCAGCCAGTCAGCAGTATAAGCCCTAATAAAATTGCGATTTTTTTCATGGTGATCCCTCCTTATCAAATAAGTGCAGAAGGAGGCACTGTTTGTTGCAGAAAGGTACAATTTTCGTCTGTTTGAACAAATATCCAGACCAAAGATCATGCAAAAAAACAAAAGCCGCAGTTAAACTGCGGCTGAAAGATCAGTTTGGCTGGCCGACACGGTGACGGAGATTGTCCTCTTTAAGCTGCCTGCCTTCAGCGATAAGAGCTTCCATTTCGGCTGAGTCGCCTTTTTTTAAAGCCTCACTGTATTTGTTAAGGTTTGCGATGAGAGTTTCCAGCTCAAACAGCAGATTTTCCCTGTTCTGCATGAAAAGATCCGTCCACATACGCTCGTTCATGGTTGCAATGCGAGTCATATCCTGGAAGCTGCCGCCGCTAAATCCGCACTCCAGCTTTAGCTCGGGACTTTTGACATAGGCGCTTGAAACGATATGGGCAAGCTGTGAGGTATATGCGATCATCTTATCGTGATCCTCGGGAGTTGTAACTACGATCTTGCCGGCGCCGATCTCAAGTGCCAGTTTACGCAGGGTCTCCACCTCTGTCTCGGGGCTTTTCTCAGTGGCTGCGATGATAAAATTCGC
This sequence comes from Ruminococcus flavefaciens, assembly GCA_902760805.1. Taxonomy (GTDB): domain Bacteria; phylum Bacillota; class Clostridia; order Oscillospirales; family Ruminococcaceae; genus Ruminococcus. The sequence continues at coordinate 126,267 of CACWHY010000002.1, forward strand.
CTTCTGGAAGAGGTCTGCTGAGCTGTTCTGATAGCCGCCGAACTCCTTTCCGGCCATGGGGTGAAGTCCGATGTAGCTAAGGCCGTTTTCCTCTGCAAGAGCCTCTATCCTTCTTGAAAAACCGCCCTTGATGCCACAGACGTCAGTCAGGAGAGTTCCCTTGCTGAAGCTGCTGATATTTCCCCGGAAAAACCGTTCGCTGGCCTCCGGGAAGAGAGCTGCGATGACCAGATCAAAGCCGGAATAGTCTCCGTCAAAGGCCTCATCAATGGCCACATCACGCATTGCGGCAAACTCGATATCTTTATTTATGTCTGAGCCGACAACTGTATGTGTAGAGTATTTTTTTAGAGCTCTGCAAAGAGAGCCACCTATAAGTCCAAGTCCAACAACGAGAATTCTCATGAAAACACGCCTTTCTAAAATGATATTATCATTATATCACTTTAAATAGCAAAAGTCAACGCATTTTCATTTTTTTATTGCTCTGCAAAGCTGATGAAGCCCTTTATACGCTGGCATTTTCGCTTAAGAGCCTGTAGCTGTCCCGGATCCGTCATATCCAGCTCTGCATGGAAAATGGAAACAGCCATTCCGCTGCGGTCTGTTGTGACCTTGGCTCCATGACGGTTTATCCCGATGCCAAGACTACTTATCTTGCCGCTTATTTCGCTGACTACTCCGATACGGTCTCTGACTTTGACTATGACTTCTGTTTTCATGGCTGTCGCCTCCTTTATATAATTATAGTTATAATAACACATTTCGCCAAAAATGTACAATACATTTTTTCTATAGAAAGATATCAGATCTTACTATAAAAAAAGACCCGAAGGCGATTGCTTTCGGGTCAGCATTCGTATTATCATGCTTTGATAGGCTGGATCTGATCTTCGATCGCCTGAGCACGAGCCAGAGCAGTATCGATGTGGTCGCAGAAATTCTCTGCACCCACCATATCCACGAAGCCTGCTTTCTCCATGACCTGCATGGGCTGTTCATTGACGTGAGAGAATACTACCTTCACACCATGGCGCTGACAGCGCTTAACGATACCCATGAGCGTCTCCACACCGGCAGCGTCTATTGCAGGCACGTTTCTCATTCTTATGCAGAGAACGTCTATGTCCTTATCGCTGAGCAGGTAGCTGTACTTGTCAGAGGCAGCAAAGAACATGGGGCCATTTATCTCGAAGACCCTGGTGTTTCTGGGGATCTTCTTCAGCGAGATATTGTCAGGATCTGTGTCCTCATCGTCAACATCCAACCAAGCGTGAGCCTCGGTAACGTCTGCCATGCGCTTCATGAACAGCAGAGCTGCCATTACCATTCCCACTCCGATAGCAACTACCAGGTCGAATACAACTGTGAGAATCAGAGTAGTGAAAAGGACTGCGATGTCGCTCTTAGGAGCGGTTTTCACGGTGTTGCGGATATTCCTCCAGCCGCACATATTATACGCAACAATGAAGAGGATAGCTGCGATAGTCGGCATGGGGATATATTGAGCGTACTTCATGAGAGCTACAAGTGTGATCAGCACTACCACAGAGTGGACCATTCCGGCAACCGGTGTACGGCCGCCGTTTTTGACGTTTGCGGCAGTTCTTGCGATAGCTCCGGTAGCAGGGATCCCTCCGAAAAATGCGGATCCGATGTTTGCTGCTCCCTGCGCAACAAGCTCCATATTAGAGCGGTGCTTTGAGCCTATCATACCGTCTGCAACTACGCATGAAAGAAGTGACTCCACAGCAGCAAGGATAGCGATAGTGAAGGCATTGGGGATAAGGGCTCTTACTCTTGCAAAAGAAAGCTCAGGCACAGTAAAATGGGGAAGATCGTTTGAAATGGAGTAGAGCTTGCCTATAGTGTTAACATTCAGCCCTGTGAGCTGTACCAGCACGGAACAGACAACAACTGCAATAAGAGAGGCCGGGATCTTCTCCAGTTTTTTCGGCCAGAAGATAAGTATGGCCAGAGAGATGACTCCCACTAAAAGCGCCTGCCAGTTTATGGTGTCCAGGCTAAGGCATATCTCCTTGACCTTATCGATAGTTTCGATAGGAGCGTGCTTGAAAGTCAGGCCAAGGAAGTCCTTGATCTGGCCAAGCAGGATCGTTACGGCGATACCAAAGGTAAATCCGGAAGTGATAGTTCCGGGAATGTACTTGATCAGTGCTCCAAAGCGACAAAGTCCCATGATGATAAGGATGATACCAGCCAGTACAGTGGATATGATCAGGCCGTCCATTCCCTCGCTTGCAACGATACCAGCTACGATCGTTGCAAATGCTGCGGTAGGACCTGCGATCTGCACTCGGCTTCCGCCAAGGAAGGAAACGATAAATCCTGCGACTATTGCTGTGTAGAGACCCTGTTCAGGGTTTACTCCGGAGGCCAGTGCTAAGGCTATCGACAGCGGAAGTGCGATTATCGCTACGATTATTCCGGCAATGATATCCTTGATGAACTGCTCCTTGGTGTAGGTCTTCATCACAGAGAAGAGCTTTGGTTTCAGCTTGGTTTCGGTGGGTTTAACAGCTTTCTGTTCCATAATTATCTCCTTGTCCAATATTTCAACTTTTCAATTATACGACTTTATTTCGCTGATTTCAAGTGTGTTTTTCAAAATCAGCGAAACTCCCACAATACTTCCCCTATTTACAACTAAAATAGTGCAGTTTGGAACTGGCTATCATTCGCATTTTATGCCTTGCATTTGCTATTGCTTTGTGTTATAATTATAAGAGATATTTTATTTTAATGTATAGGAGATAATCATGACACAAAAGAAACGCAACAATTTGCTGAAGATCCTCTTTTTTGCAGCCTTTGTGGTGTTTATCGAGGTGCTTTTCTTCCGCAATATCCTCACGAATGACAACCTTATCGGCAGCAACGGCGACGCTCGCTACATCGACCTTATCCTTGAGCACTACTACCGATTTCTGCAAGGACAGGAGAAGTTCACCGACCTAAGATGCTTCTATCCTGTGACCAATACTATCTCTTACTCGGATATGCTGCTGGCGCTGGCTATACCATTCTGTATCCTTAGAGCTTTGGGTGTTTCCATGTTCATGGCAAACAAGATCGGTCTCATTCTGATCCACTTGACCGGTACGGCTTCTACAGTTGCTCTTCTGGATAAAAAAATGAAGCTAAAGCACTATGCAACTGTTATCGGAACGATCGTATTCTGTTATGCAAGCTCTCTTTCTACTAAAACTTGGCACAATCAGATGCTGGCAGTTTGTCTGTTCCCGCTGATGTTCCTGCTGCTTTGGAGCTTCTTTGAGAACATTCAGCAAAACGGAAAAAAGCGGATCATTTGCGGACTTGGCGCAATATCCATTCTTGCTCTGGTCTTCTACACCAGCTTCTACAACGCATACTATTTCCTGCTTTATGCAGTTTTCACTGTTATCGCTTACATGATCGTCCTTTGTCTGAGGAAAGCACACCCGTTCAAAGCGATCGGCGGCTTTATCCGCAAGCACATCGGCGAGACGATCCTTTACGTTATATACGGCTGTGCGATCATGTTACCATTCATCAAGATCTACCTGCCGACTCTCAAGCAAAGCGGCGGCTGGGACTGGGAAACGGTCATTCTTGTTCTTCCCACTTGGAGAGATTATTTCAACGTAGGACCGTTCAATATCGTTTACGGTGCTTTCATGCAGGGGCCTTATTTCAAGCTGTCGGGCTACTATGCAGGCGAGCTTAGAACAGGCTTCCCCCTGGTGACGATGCTCCTTTTCATCGCAGCTGTCGTTTTCCTGAGGGTCAACGCACCCAAGAAACTGGACAAGCGTGCAAAGGCTTCTGACTTTACTGAGGTCTTCTACTGGGCAGCCGCTCTTGGAGTTCTCTGCTGTTTCGCTTCAATATTCAAATTCCACGGCCACAGTATATGGAAGTTCTTCTTCTACTACGTTCCCGGAGCATCTGGACTCCGTGCGATCGCACGTTTCAATATGTTCCTGACTCTGCCTGTGGGAATTCTAACAGCTGTATTCATCGACAGAGCAGTTCCCAAGATCAAAATGCGCAGAAGAAGCAGAGCCATTCTGCTGACCGCTCTCTCCCTATGGCTGATAGTAGAGAACACTCTTTCAGTTGGCGCAAGGAGCCTGTGGAATATCCACGATGCTGTTAAGATCACAAATGCAGCTGCCGCTCCTCCGGATGAATGCAAGATCATGTTCATCACCGATTCCTCCGAAGAGCCCTCCCTCTACGACGATAAGGACTACCAGCTCACCGCCTGGGAGATCGCATACAAGTACGATATTTGGTGCATAAACGGACACTCCGGCCAGTTCCCGCCGGAATGGTCTCACATGAGTCCTGTTCACGGTGAGGAGGCTTACTCAGAAGCTATGGCTAAATGGATAGAAAAGTACGGCCTAAAGGATGTTTGGTCATACGATATTGCTGAGAACACCTGGACGAAATACAACTGATTTGCTGAACTGACGCATACCAAAGTAAGAAAGGATGCTCTCGATGAACAAGTACGGAAAACTCATTAAAGTCGGTGAAACTGAGCTTAATGTTTACTCTGAGGGAAATGGAAATGTAACTCTGGTCTTTATGGCTGGCTCAGGAGTAGGCTGCCCTGTGCTGGAATATAGCCCGATCTACCGAAAAATGTCTGCGGACTACAGGATCTCTGTAGTAGAAAAAGCCGGCTATGGCTCCAGCGGAAAAGCTACGACTAAAAGAAGCGTTGATAACCTAGTAAATGAAAGCCGTGCCGCACTTAAGGCCGCCGGGATCCAGCCGCCTTATGTCCTCGTTCCTCATTCCTACTCTGGGTTTGAGGCTATTTGGTGGGCTAATACCTTTCCCGACGAAGTTGCTGCTGTTCTGGGACTGGATATGGGCTTTCCAAATATGATGAAAGCACAGGCTGCTCAGATCCCACATTCAAAAAAGGTCGTTATGGTGGACAAAACACGAAAACTTATGCAGAGAATTGCAAAACGTGGTCTTTTGGACAAGCTACTCAGAAACAAAACAGTCAATGCTTCCGGCCTTCTGAGCGGTAATGCGTTGACTATGGAAGAAAAAAGATTTTACGAAGACACTTACTACAAGAATATCGCCAGTGAAGCAGTCTTCGAGGAGTCCATTTTAGCTGAGGAAAACGCAGCTAAAGCCGAAGGTACTGGTTATCTGAGTTGTCCGGCCTGTTTTCTTGTCAGCAATATGAGGTCTCCTGTAAAGGCTCTCACCTGGCAGCAGGCAGCCAAGGACTACGCTGAAAAATGCGGAGCTGAGATCCATCTTTTAGATGAAAACCATATGATGTACACTAAGATACCAGACAAGATCGTAGGGATCTTCACGGATTTTCTTAGAAGCAAGAATATATGAAAAAGACCCGAAAGCCGCATATCAGCCGCTTTCGGGTCTCGTTTTTTATTCAGTTTCGCCTTCGTTCATGATCAGCATTATTCCTCTCCTTCGACAGACTACATCGCCGGTCACACGGTAAAGAGGCTCGGTGGAAGCATAGTCCTTATCAGCGTAGACCATTCCGCTGGCCTTAAATCTGATATCATGCCAGAAAGGATTGACCACAAGTGTGAAACGTCCTATCCTTGCGATAAATGCTCCCTCGCCAAGATCCTCGAAGGACACCTGACTGCGGATCTGGTCGCCTGTGCTCAAGCGGAACTCCGGGAATTTTTTCCTTATGGCGATAAGTCCCTTATAGTAGAGTACAAGAGGACGGTTTATACGGAGCTGATCCCACTTGATGCTGTTTATCATATCCGGGGAATTGTAGCTGTTGTGCTCAAATCCGCCGTGGGGCAGTGGCTTGCTTCGGAGGAATTCCTGACCGGCCTGCATAAAGGGTATGCCCTGAGAGAAGAACACCAGAGCAGCTCCCAGCTTATCAGCAGTGTAGATCTCATGCTCAGAAGCTGACGGCATGGAAAGTCTAAGTTTATCACAGAATGTGAGATTGTCGTGAGCTTCCACATAATTAACCGTCTGGCATGGCGAATCAGTTATACAGTGCTCAAGAGGTCTGCTGAGCTGAGGATGATAGATACCTCCGCACATTGCAGTTCTTACAGCCTCACCGGACCAGCCGTGTCCGCCATTGATATAGCCGGTATTTCGGTCATCGAAAACATTTCCCTTAACGATATCTCTGAACTCATCTGAGAAAACAGCATACTCCGGGATCCTGCGAACGTTTCCACGGACAGCTCTAAGGCTTTCGTCAAGCGCAGAAGCGCCGCCTGTCCAGCCTTCGCCATAGAGAATGATATCCGGATCGATCTCTCTAAGTCTGCGAGCGGCCTTGTTGATAGTTTCGATGTCCAGAAGCCCCATAAGGTCAAAACGAAAGCCGTCCAGCTTATACTCGGTACAGAGCCAGCAAAGGCTGTCAATGATATAGCGGCTCGCCATTTTACGCTCAGAAGCAAACTCGTTTCCACAGCCAGATCCGTTTGAATATCCGCCGTTTGCCTGGCGGTAGTAATACTCCGGAAAGGTCTTTGTGAAACAGGAGTTGTCAGTAGAGTAGGTGTGGTTATACACCACGTCCATGATGACGCCCAGTCCCCTCTTATGTGCCGCAAGAACAAGCTCCTTGAACTCCTTGACTCTGGTGGAGCCGTCAAAGGAATTGGAGGAATAGCTTCCCTCCAAAGCGTTGTAATTCATGGGATCATAGCCCCAGTTATATGCGGGATGGTCGCTGCCCTCATCGACAGTTTCAAAATCGAAGACTGGCAGCAGGTGGATATGTGTCACTCCCAGAGAAGCGATGTAGTCCAGTCCAATAACGTCACCGTAGCTGTTCGTTACGTTCTCCTCGGTAAATGCGAGGAATTTGCCCCTATTTGTGAAGGTTCCTGCTGTATCAGCGGAGAAATCCCTTACATGGAGCTCGTAGATAACGGCGTCTGTAAAATTCTCTAGCTTCACCCTCTGGCTATCTCCCCAGCCCTCAGGATCTGTTCTGGAAAAATCAAGCACCATGCCTCGGTATCCGTTGACTCCCGAAGATTTGGCGTAGATGTCGATAGTTTCCCTTGCAACACCGTTATAAGTGATAGTGTAGGAGTAGTAAACGCCGTGGAGGTCCCCTTCCGCCTCGGCTTCCCAGACTCCATTATTGTTCTTCATGGGACAGACCAGTGAAGGGTCCCATGTGACGCAGTCAGGATAGAGTTTAAGTACAGCGTCCTCAGCACAAGGTGCCCAGACCCTGAATACCGTCTTATCCTTTGAGTATTGTGCCCCAAGCGGGCCATCGTAGCAATAATCCCTGTCAATAGCGTCAAAATCCATATGTTTGTGTTCACCTCATTGCTAAGATAACAATATTATACCACAATTCTGCCAAAATTGCAATACGCTTGTGAAATTCATTGCAAAAGGCTGTATTTAGGGAAAAATCTCCTCTCAGGATGTCTGAAAGGAGATCTATATGCCGTATTTGATCTTTATCCTGGCTAGCTTATCGCCGATAGGCTTGCTGAGTATCAGCAAAAACAGCACGTTTGACACCATATAAGACAGCGTGTATGGAATAGCTGTGATCAGTGCGCTTTGATAGAGCTTCCAGCTAAAGTCCTCCGCATACCAAAGAACAGTCCAGATGTCCATGATAAATGAGTAGAGCATTCCTGACAGAGCTCCGTAAAACAGAAGAAAAGGCTTGCTGCGCTTCAATGGCTCCGCCAGAGCCCCGGCAAACAGTCCGGCAGATCCCCAGGCCAGCATTTGAAAGGCTGTCCAGGGGCCTTGGCCGAAATAAAAATTTGACAGAACAGCAGCCAGAGCTCCCACAAGGAAACCTGCTTCTCCCCCTAAATACAGGGCTGAAATGATAGTTAGCGCCATTATGGGCTTGAGAAAAGGTATGAATCTTCCGGCAAAGCAAAGAGCTGTCATCACAGCAACTATCACCATTCGCCGAGTTCCTGTGGAGCGCTTCTCGAAGCCGGCTGCAAAAAGCAAAAGGGCGAAGAATGCGACTGCCATTGAAATTATGATGTGCTTTTTCTGATCAAATGCAACGGCTCCGGCGATAGTCAGCAGCGGCAATATCACAAATGGAACAGCTACCTTAATTGCGCTGCGCATGGTCTTGCTTCGGATCAGTATCATGAGCAGCCTCCGTTCCTTTGGCAAAGCTCCAGAGCGTCATCAATAGTCACAGCGTTTTGGAAGATCCCTCGTGTCATGCGGCTGATAGCCGTTGTATAGAAGGTGTTTGCCGAAAAAAATGAGTTTGGAGGAGCTATGGAAACTATCCTTCCTGCAAAAAACATTGCACAGCGGTCGGCGCAGGAGGCCGCAAATTCCACATCATGAGTAACGATACATACCGTCACACCGTTTTCCTTTAATCGCTTTATGACCTCAATGATCTTACTCTTTGAGGCTGGATCCAGGCCTTTTGTGGGCTCGTCAAGAAGAAGCAGTTTCGGGTGAGCGGCAAGCACCTTCGCCATAGCCGCAAGCTGCTGCTCTCCGCCGGATAGGTCGTATGGGTGTTTGTCCAGCAGGTGAGTTATATCATATGGCAGCGACTTAGGATCACAGCTTACATCTGAAAGCTCCTCACGAAGCGTGTTCTTCAGAAACACCGTTTGAACGTCCTGTGGGAGCATAGCCAGGCAATTCCGGTAAAGGCTGCGATTTTTGTACTCCTTCAATTTCTTGCCGAAGACTTTTATCGTACCGGCATAGGGCTTGATCAGGCCGGCTGCCGCTGCAAGAGAGGTGGTCTTTCCGGAGCCGTTCCCTCCCAGAATGCAGAAGATCTCGCCTGTATTAACAGAAAAGTCGAGTCCGCACAATACGTCCGGTGAGCTCTTGCTGTAACGGAAGAAAACACTGTTAAACTCAAGCGCCTTGTCTCCGGCAACAAGAGTTTCAGCTCTGTTCAGCCGCTGGATCTGGCCGGAAATGGTCTTCTCCAGGAACTCTCGTCCCTCTCTTATTGTCAAAGGGCACTCGCCTTTTCCTCCAAGCTGAGTAAACAATCTCGAAGCCGCCGGCATTCCGCATAGGATCTCAGGCTTGGACGCAAGACCGGCGATCACCTGCCTGGGTTGTCCGTCTGCGATAAGACTTCCCTTTTCCATTACAAGGAGCCTGTCGCATATAGGCACGACCTCTTCAAGCCGATGCTCAGCCAGGATGATCGTCAGCCCAAGCTCACTGTTGAGCTTTTTCAGAGCAGAGATGAATTCCGAGGCAGCTATCGGGTCTAGCTGCGCAGTGGGCTCGTCCAGGATCAGAAGCTCTGGCTGCATCGCCAAAACCGAAGCCAGGGACAGAAGCTGTTTCTGGCCGCCTGAAAGCTCCGAGGTCTCCTTTTCGTACCATGGCCCTATACCGAAAAAGCTGGCGACCTCCGCAGTTCTTCGTGAGATCTCCGCCGAGGCTATGCCTAGATTTTCCAGTCCGAAGGCCAGCTCATGCCACACTTTATCAGTGACTATCTGCTGCTCAGGCTGCTGCATAACAAATCCAATGCTTGCAGCTGCTTTTCTATCGTCAAGACTATCTATATCAGTTCCGCAGAAAAACACCTGTCCGTTTTTTTCTCCAAGAGGAGCTATCTCCCTTTTCAAAAGCCTTAGAAGGGTGGATTTTCCGCTTCCAGTAGCACCGCAAAGAACGTTGAACGTGCCCTTCTCCACCTTAAAAGAGACATTCGAGACCGCAGGTGCATTACACAAGGGATAGGTGAAGGTCAGATCTCTGACATCAAGCGTTTCCATTTCAGCTTCACCCCCGTTTCATTGATCAATGGCAGCATTACTAGGACTGCATATGCGAAGATCCCAGCTATACCAAGAAAGCCCGGAGAGGCTGCTCTTAGCTGGGGATAAAATTCAAACTTCAGGCGACCTGCTCCTACTGCGGCTGAACATAAGCCAACAAGTCCAAGCGTCAGGCCAAGGAACAACCAGTCAGCTGCAAAAAAACTTGCTCTCCTCATTTGAGTGCGCCGTCCTGTACCGTATCCCCTGGCAGCCATGCTGTCTGCTGTAACGATGCCGTTTTCCAAAGCCCAGGTAATCAGTATCGAGAAGATCCTCATTCTGCCACGAATATCATCAATAATGTTGTCCTCGCTGAAAAGCCCCATAGCCTTTTGGGAATCGGCTATTTTTCTGGACTGCTTACCGAACATGGGTACAGATCTGAGCGCCATCGAAAGCACCAGAGACAGCTTAGGAGAAAGAGCTCCGGTTATGCAAAGCAGCTTTTCGCTGGTCATGATCTGCGAAAACGAGCGAAAAAAATACAGCACGCCAACGATCATTGCAGCAGAATTTAGTCCGTAAAGCACAGCCTCCAGTGTGATCGGGTTGTGGTCAAGAACAAACAGCACCGTCTTGCCATTATGGGAAATCAGCGGATTAGCCAGAGCTAAAACTGTGAATAACAGCCCAAAATACAGATGTGTCCTGCCGTGGGATAGGCCGTTCCTGACTCCAAAAAACAGGACTCCTCCGCAAAGAGCGATCGCCATTAGCGGAGGATGATTACAAAACATTGCAACGCCTGTGACACTGAAAAACCAAACAGCTATCACTATAGGGTGGTAGTCAGAAAAGCTCCTCATTCCTCATACACCTCATTGAGATCACGGCCAAGGTCACAGGTGTAGAGCCATTCTATCTTGTCTCCGGGAGTGAGGGTATAATCACCGCAGCCCCTGGAGGGAGAGATGCCGTTGACATGGTATACCCAGCCCGACAGGTCACCCAGTGCGTACTCGTAAAGGTAGTTTATTCCTGCAATATAGACCATTCCGTGGGCGTTTCCAGAGCCTCCTGAATTCTCCACCTGAATGTCGTAGGTCTGAGCGGCTTCCATGAGAATATCAAAAACTGTTTCTCCTTCGGTTATCTCAAAGGTCGTTTCCGGAAGGACAGTTCCGTCTTCAGGGATATAATCGGCATCCAGCTTTCCTACAGCCGTATCGCACCGAATCTCCAATGTTACCGTTCCAATGGAGTTTTCCTTATGTGTTGCTTCACCGCTGTAATAGTCATCTGGTGATTTTATATCGGTCAGGAGAACTATTGCGATAGCTGCTGCGACCGCTAGTCCAACGAAAATGAAGTTCTTGTAGTTCCTCTTGCCAAGTGCAAAGATCAGCAGTGAAAGCAGAAGTCCGGCTCCGACAATGATAATGATGACCTTGGGCTTATAGCTGCCTTTTTTCGTTCCGGAGATCTTATCCTTGCCTGTAGCCTGAGTCTTAGACACAGTTGTGGTGCCGGAGGAAACCGTTACCGTTGCATCTGAGTTGGCCATTTCAAGGTCGTCTAAAGTGCTGCCGGAACTGTCAGTCTTTTTTGCACCGGCGGTAGCTGAGGGAGCTGCCGTTGTGAGGGTAGAGATAGTTCCCTTCACAAAGGGCGCTGTAGTACGTCCGCCGCTGGGAACGACATGATGAACTCCGGGGCTGATACCCATTTGACTTAGACCACCGTCCTCTGGGATAGTTCCCTCTTGGACCTGCCCATCACCTGAGCTGTTTCCGCTGCTGGATTCTGTAGGATCCTCTTTCTGCGCCGGAGTATCCTCTACCGGTCTTGCGTTGTCTAAAACAAGCAAGGGTCCCTGGCCGTTGAGAGTTCTTCTGTAAGCAATAAGAGAGTAGTAGGACTGAACTGTGGCGGATTCGTTGGATCCTCCACCGATATTATGGCAAAAGCTGCCGTCTGGGAGCCTGTACATATTGATACCGTCGATAAGTGTACAGCCGTTCTTGATAAAACGGTCGTCCTGCTGACAATCTATGCCCAGTGCAGAAAGTGCCGTCAATACCTGTGCGGTGCTCTCAGGGTTAGGCGAGCCGAAGCTCTCATAGCCGCCGTCATCCATTTGTCTTTCGGAAAGAAAATCCAAACCTCGGTCAACAGCAGTCTGAACATCGCCGCTATAAGGATAATGGGGCGCAAGCGCCTGGATCACCATTGCGGTAACATCTATATCGCCGGATCCTCCGAACAGAGCCCAGCCGCCATCATCATACTGCAAGGAAAGCAGCGTTCCCACGCAGGAGCCGGTATCATAATTCTGGCAGGTATAGCCATTATTGAGGACGTGCAGGCCGTAGATCCAGCTCATTATCCCCTGCTGTCCGATCGAGCTGTCAAGAATGTCGGAAATATACTTGTCCGAGCTTCCTGAGGCAGACAGTGTAAGGGCAAATTTCTCTCTGGAGGTCGCCGAAGAAACATCATTAGCCGAAAGATAGCTTTTCAGCGCAGCTTCGTATGAAGAAAAAGAGCTGTAGCCGCTCTGACTAAGACCGATAACGTACCATTCTGAGCCCTGTCCGGCTGTTCCGGAAAGCTCACCGTCTATCCAATCCTGAACATCCGCAGATCCCGATCCACCTAGCTTATATGCGACTATACCGTCGATCAGGCTATTGACCTCATCGACGGTATACTCTTGACCTGCTGCTCGCATCGGAAGAAAGCTCAGCGAGATCAGCAGCGTGATGAAAAGGCAAAGCGGGGCCGCTATTACCTTACTTCTCATTTCTCTTTCTCAGTGCAAATGCAGCAAATACGGAAGCGCCCATAAATGCAAATGAAGCAGCTGTGCCGGCATCGCCTGTCTTGGGAGAGCTGTTTTCTGCATTCTTAGTTGTTTTGGCAGTGGAAGTTACTGTTGTTGTTGTGGTGGTAGTAGTGGTCGTTGCGGCCTCTTCAGTAGTTGTTTCTGGAGCTTCTGTAGGCGCCTCTGTGGGAGCCTCTGTAGGCTCTTCCTCACCGTTTACCTGAACAACAGCAACAGGAGGAGCAAGACGAATACCCTCGGGAGCCTTTGCGCTGATAATGTTCTGACCAGCCTTGTCAAGAGTAACAGATACCTTTCCGTCAGCGTCAGTCTTCAGCTCAGTAGCCTCGCCGTTTACAGTGATAGAAGCGCCCTCAACGGGAGAAGAAACAGTTGATCCGTCAGAGCCCCATGAGAGCTTGTTCAGTGTAAGCTCAAGAGCCTCACCCTTCTCAGTCTCAGCGCTCTTCACGTTGAAGTAGCTGTAAGCATCAGAGAAGCCCTGAGTATCAGTGTAAACAAAAGCGTAAACATTGTCGCCGTCCTTAACAGGATCTGTAAGTCCCATAGAAGCTACATCGTTCACATAGTAGCCGTAGCTGCCGCCGTTGGTAACGCCCCAGAGCTTGTCCAGGCCCAGTCCCCACTGTCCAACTGTGGACTTGTAGCCTGCCTGTGCTCCGCCCTCGTACTTAGCCTCATGAGCCAGGTAAAGAGCATCGTTTATGGTAAGAGCACCGTCGTTGTCGATGTCAGTGACCTGGATCTGCTCCTGGGTAAGAGCAAGATCTCCGTTAGCGATAGTTACGCTTACAGTAGTTTTGTCCTCAGCATTTGCAGCCATAACACAGGCAGCAGAGCAGATGAGTGCCATTGCAGAGATAGTGCTGATGAGCTTTTTCATAAAAACCGATCTCCTTTAAAAAATTGATGTGACAACAAAAACACGCTTCCTCCTTAGGTAAGAAAAAGCGTGAGAAAGGGAGCCCTCTTGAGGACTCGGTTTCAGGCTAACGTTTTTCATTGTCCAAAAACGTAAAAACCGCAGATATCCGGCGAGCGGCCCGACTTGGAAAAGCTCCACACGGTAGTGACTGCTGCGGCGGATTCACACCGCCTTCCCTCAGTTCCGGATACTTTTTAGATTTTACGATATGATTATAGCACATTGATAGTAGGTTGTCAAGAGCAAAACACACTATATATAGTAACAGTTATAGGTGCAGAAACGTCAGTCTGCACAGGTTATAGAATGAAACTATTACAAGATATAGATCATTGTTAATGGATCAGGTATTGATTTTTATTGCCAGCTATAGTATAATTGTATTACAGTAAATTTTTGACAAAGGAGAAATATAACATGAAGCTTGAAACAAAATGCCTCCATGCAGGCTATACACCTAAGAACACAGAGCCCAGAGTAGTGCCTATCGTTCAGAGCACTACTTACGTTTACGACTCAACAGACGATGTTGCTGCCGTTTTTGACGATCCCACCAAGAGCCTTATCTACTCAAGATTTGAAAATCCCACTGTTATGGCTGTCGAAGACAAGATCGCAGCTCTTGAGGGAGGTATCGGTGCAATGTGTACCTCCAGCGGACAGGCTGCTTCTCTTTGCTCTATCCTGAACATCTGCCAGGCTGGAGACAGCATCATTTCCACTACAACTATCTACGGAGGAACTATCAATCTCTTCGCAGTTACCTTCAAAAAGCTGGGCATCGAAACTATCTTTGTAGATCCTGATGCTTCTGAGGATGAGATCCGTGCAGCATTTAAGCCCAACACCAAGGCAGTTTTCGGCGAGACTATCGCTAACCCTGCACTGACAGTATTCGACATCGAAAAATTCGCTAAGATCGCACACGAGAACAACGTTCCTCTTATCGTGGACAACACCTTCCCCACACCTATCCTTTGCCGTCCTATCGAGCACGGCGCAGACATCGTTGTCCACTCCACATCTAAGTACATGGACGGCCATGCTGTTCAGGTGGGCGGTGTGATCGTAGATGCAGGTACTTTCGACTGGGCAAACGGTAAGTTCCCTGAGTTCACAGAGCCTGATGAGAGCTATCACGGCACTATCTACACAAAGGCATACGGTAAGGCTGCATATATCGTTAAGGCAAGAATGCAGCTCATGAGAGATTTCGGCTGCTATCCTTCAGCACAGTCTGCATTCTATCTCAACCTTGGCCTGGAGACTCTTGCTGTTAGAATGAAGCAGTATTGCGAGAATGCTAAGATCATTTCTGAGTTCCTTGAGGCTGATCCTCATGTTGAGTCAGTAAACTACCCTGGCCTGGCAAGCAGTCCTTACCACGAGCTTGCTCAGAAGTACCTTCCCAACGGATGCAGCGGAGTTATCTCATTCGTTATCAAGGGCGGCAGAAGCACTGCTGTCAAGTTCATGGATGCTCTGAAGCTGGCATCAAATGAGGTACACGTTGCAGATATTAGAACTTGTGTGCTTCACCCTGCAAGCGCAACACATCGTCAGCTCACAGATGAGCAGCTTGTTGCAGCAGGTATCAACGGCGGAATGATCCGCTTCTCTGTTGGCCTTGAGAATATCGACGACATTCTCGACGATCTGAAGCAGGCATTTGCAGCTATCGACTAAAGATCCGATCTATTCAAAAAGGGAGCCCAGCGGCTCCCTTTTAGTTATTTGTTCGTTTTTCTGTATTGCGCTGCCGTCATGCCGCATTTATCTTTGAACTGCCGCATGAAGTGGCTCTCATTATTGTAGCCGCACTGCTCAGCCACCTCTTGTATGCGCATATCTGTGTTTGCGAGAAGCTGCATAGCACGCTTGATCCTGGCGCTAATCATGTCATCTTTTGCAGTTACACCGAAAAGCTGCTTATAAAGTCTCTGGAAGTGGCTGCGGCTAATGGCCATCTCCTTTGCAAGTTCAGATATCTCCCACTCAAGCTGGGGCTGTGAAAGGATATTTCTCCGAATATGGTAGAGCTGTTCACGATAGTCGATAAAATTGTTCTGAGCAGCGGTCTTCTTGTCAGATAAAGCACTGATACACGAGCTGAGCTGCTCATCTATTATGGACATCTCATAGTCGGTGATCTCGGAGGCCTCGGTGATAAATTCAGGAAGACTTACTGTCTCCGTCACCGCAAACCTCGTCCGCATACTGTTTTCAATACTCAGTATCAGTTCCTCGGCTATTTGATCCGGCTGTCCGTCGCTGCTTACTGAGAGCAGCACGGAATAGATCTTGTCCTGTATACGGGCACAAAGACTGTTTCCGCAGGCGTTGCGAATGATATCCGCTATCACGTTCGATGGGTCGCCCAGTGCGAACTCGTCCGGATAATATGTGATAAGCAGCAGAAAGCTCCGTGTGCCGCTGTATCTGTTCCTGCTGAGGATCTCCGGAAGATGTATCATGAAGCCTCGTTTATTGAGCATTCCGCTGATGGGGTCCGCCACAGAGAGCTTTGAGAACTGCTCACTGAAATGCTTTGCGTACATTTTCTTTTGCAGTGATATCAAAGCGCTGGAGATCGAATCGCAAAAGCTGATGAGGTACTCATCGATCTCGATGTCCTTAGGATCTGTATATCCAACGGAACAAGATCCAAGTATCTGACCGTCACAGTGAAGAGATGTCATCACGATCAGATGCGGGTCGTGTGGAGCATTGAGTGCAGGCAAAAGCGAACGTGTGGGGAAGCTGTACATGGCCCTCTCATTGCTGCCACGGCGCTTTGAAAGAAGCATGAACATCTCGTCGGAGAAGCCGTACTGCCTAAATTTATCCGGGTTATCTATATCTGCACGCCAATCGCTGCACAGGCATACATCCAGCCGATCCCAATCTCTGATCATATGAGCAACGCTGCTGATAGAGTCAGAAAGCTCCTGCAAAGTCGATGATCTGGACATACTATGGATATGATCGGTAGCAATAAACGGACGTGATTCGATCATGTGGCTGAACTTTCGCTTTAGGTAGCTGAGTGCAGATCCTTCTCTTTGATTGGACTCGGCGATCCGCTCATACGAACAGCCGCAGCTCCTGCCGAAAAAAATGCTCTGACAGCGCAGGACGGGCTCGGAGCCCCCGGTGATCAAGTTGTGCAGCGTGAGCATTGCATTTGAGCCAAACTGCTTGTCTCTTCCGCATACAGTAGTGATCGACGGCTCGTTCATGATCGCCTCAAGGCCGCCGTCAAACCCAGTCACCGCAATATCCTCCGGTACCCTCAAGCCGTGCTCTTTAAGAGACTCTATGAGTGCAACAGCCATTATGTCGCTTGTGCAAACTATACCATCTGGTTTTTCTATTCGTCCGCAAGCGATATCCTCACCGATCTTCGTTGGAACGTCCTTCCAGAAATAGCCGTAGAAAACGTCGTCCTCAGTAACAGCCACGCCGTTTTCAGAACAAGCGTCAGTAAATGCCCTAAGCCGCTCCTGAGATGATCGATGTTCCGGAACGCCTGTTATGCAGTACAGCTTTTTGCAGCCGTGGGCTTTGATAAGATGAGTGGTAAGGTCAAAAACGCTGTCATACTCGTTTGCATACAGCGAGGTGAAGTCCTTCAGCTCGTCGCCCAGCACTATGCAGGGCGCATCAGTTTGCCTAAGATAGCTGATGATCTTTTCTGTCAGCTCCGGAGTGCGGAAGCGTTCAGCAGCATAGATGATACCGTCAAAGCGGCACATACATACAAGCGAATAGATATTTTCAAGTCCGGCGATATAGCTGTCATAGCGCAGCTCTCGCTGAGAATTCAGTACCCCGGTAAGCACTATCAGGTCGTAGCCGAGCCGTTTAGCCTGAGAGTATACACCGCTGAGCAGCTCATAGTCCTGATGACTTATGATCTCCGGCATAAGTATAGCGATCTTTCCCATGATCTTCCCCGATCTGTGCGTTTTCAGGCCGCACACTTTTTTCTAATTTTAGCACAATTCCGCAGTAATGTCAACAAATAGCAAAGCGGCCGAGAAATCTCCCAGCCGCTTTGTTTTCTGTTAAATTTCAGTATATGCTGCCCAATGGACATCACACATACTTATCTTTTCCCGTATCTAAGATATGAGCCCTTGAGCTGCAATGTCATAGATATCCTCAATGGGTATCTTTGTTCCGTCCACAAGAATTACCGAATGGCTCTGCTCTTCGATGTACTTGAATTCACCTTCGGCAATAACGTAAGCGCCGCCCTCCTTCAGTTGATCCTCTTGGAAGTAGGTGATCACAGTATAAGGCCGTGCAGGAGCCGATTCAGTTAGGAATTGCAGGCAGCCGTGGATCTTGGACATTCTGTCCTCGTCAGGCTCAAGCCTTCCGCCGGTAGGCCGTCCGGCCTCTGCCACCTCGTCCTCGTATCCAGTCAGCGCAGCAAAGGGCGCAAACTGACCGGCTCTCTCCTCCATAGTCATGGGCTCTCTGGTTTCCGAAACATGATGAGGAAGTCCGATAATGTCGTCGTAATTTGTCATTTTCTCTCCTTAATCAACTGATTTCAATGATTCGGCCATATTGATCTTTTCCAGCTTTAGCTCCATGAAAAGATCAACGATGATATTGAACACAAATGTCAAAACGATGCTCAGCACGAAGCTCAGCGGAAGGATCTTCACACGAAAATCCACCATATCCACCACGATCTGATCCATTACAAATCTGTGCAGGAATATCCCCAGGATAAGCCCAGCAAGAGCTCCTGCTCCGGTCAGGACCAGGTTTTCTCTAAGGACATAGGCTGAGGTCTCACGGCGGAAAAATCCCAGTACCTTGATAGTTGCGATCTCACGGGTGCGCTCAGTTATGTTTATGTTGGTCAAGTTGTAGATCACAACGAATGCAAGGCCTGCGGCACAAACTATGATCAGCAGAACGATATAGTCAAGGCTGCTCATCATTTTTCCAAGGCGCTGGCTCAGGTCGCTGAAAAGAGTCATCCCTGTTACATCCGAGAGCTTTGAGATCGAAGCCGCTGACTTAGATACATCGCTGTTTTCCGGGAAATTCACATAGGCGCTGTTATAGCGTGTGCCATTGTCCAGCTGGCTGTCAAGAGTCTGTGAAGAAACAAAAATGTAGTTGTAAACGTGATTTTCAAAAACACCGGTGACTCTCAGGTGCAGCTCTTCGAGCTCTTCGTTTCGCAGAACTATCTCTGACCCCACTTTAGCGCCGTAGCGGTCTGCTACACTGTGGCTAACGAGAGCTTCGCCCATACCGGGAGAAGGCAGCTTCTCCCCTTCCATCGTGCGGAAGTTCATGAACTGCTCCATATTCGTCCAATCCTCCGGAGCCATAAGAGTGATGCTCTTCACCTTATTGCCATAGAGAAGATCCCAGGAGCCGGTGTAAAGGGGCATATAGCCGGAGCTGTTCTCCTCTAGAGCAGCAAGCAGCTTATCCGGCAGCTTTCCGTCGTCTGTAGTCTTGCAGTTCAGCGATGCATCTGCGATCTGAACTTGACCGTACTGCATTTCGGCAAAACCTGCGATCGAGTCTTTCAGTCCAAAGCCCGTCAGCAGCAGAGCTGTACAGCCGCCGATACCTACGATCATCATGAAGAAACGCCCTTTGTAGCGCAGGATATTGCGGATAGAGACCTTGTGCAGGAATTTCAGCCTGTTCCATATAAATGGGATCCTTTCCAGAAGCACTCGCTTGCCGGCTTTAGGCGCCTTGGGCCGCATAAGAACTGCGGAATTCTGTCTTAGCTCCACCCGACAAGCGATCCATGTAGTTCCCAGCGAACATAGCATGGACGCCGCCACACTCAAAAGAGCCAGCTTCCAGTCGAACATATACGGGATATGCAGCGGTATATACATCAGTTTATATGTCATCCAGATTATCGCCGGGAATAGGAATGTTCCCACAGCATATCCGATAGTGCAGCCAAGAAGAGATGCGCTTCCGGAGTAGATCATGAATTTTCCCATGATAGAGCCATTTGAGTAGCCCAATGCCTTCAGCACACCGATCTGAGTTCGCTGTTCCTCCACCATACGGCTCATAGTCGTCATACAGACTAGAGCTGCTACAAGAATGAAGAATATGGGGAAAACTCTTGCAACCTGCTCCACGATCTGAGAGTCGCTCTCAAAGCAGGCATAGCCGATATTCGTGTTTCGGTCAAGAACGTATACATCAGGAGACTTGATGTCTGCGATCTCCTCCTCAGCTTCAGCCAGCTCCTGCTCTGCATCTGCTATCTTCTCGTTGAATTCCGCAGCGCCCTTCTCGTATTCTTCGAGCCCACTGTTATACTCAGCCAAACCGTCTTCATACTCTTTCAGGCCGTCCTCATATTCCTTTACGCCTTTATCGAACTCAGCCTTGGAGCTTTCGTACTCCTTTTGACCGTCCTGATACTGTTTTAGGCCTTCTTCATACTCACGTCTGCCCTGCTCTAGCTCGGTCTTGCTTTGCTCCAAAGCCTGCTGCTGTGCAGCTATCTCTGCCTTGCCGGCCTCAAGCTGGTTCCTGGCGTCGGTGAGCTGTTCACGGCTGCTGTCAAGCTGAGCTTTGCCCGCGAGGATCGCCTGGCGCTGCTCAGGTGGAAGCTGATCCGCCATAGGCAATAGAGCTCCGTATTGAGCCTGGAACTCGGCCTCAGCTGCGGCAAAAGCCTCCTCCTGCCCCTTCAGCTCAGTTTCTTTTTTGTCAAGATCTGCTTTTGCCTGATCCAGCTGAGCCTGACCATCGGCAAGCTGTGTTTCTCCGTCAGAAAGCTCTTTCTCGGACTGGTCCAGCTGAGACTTTGAGTCGTCCAGCTTCTTGTTTGCATCCTCCAGCTCCTTGCGGCCGTTTTCGATATCTGCAGCGGAGCTGTCCAGCTTTTCCTTGGCTTCGTCCAGCTCTGCTTTAACGTCATCGAGCTCTGCCTTCGAATCATCAAGCTCCTTTTGGCCGTCGGTGCGGCTCTTTTCAAGCTCATTGCGGCCGTCCTCCAGCTCCTGAGCTGCTGAGCTCATAAGCCTTTCGTATCGAGCCTGCGCCTGATCTTCAGCAAGCTCCTCCCAATCAGAAGCTGCCTTCTTTATGATACTGTCGTACTCATCGGAATAGATCTCTGCATCTGTACCCAGCTTCACAAAGATATCCGTATAAACGTCTGTATCGAAGGCTTTCTCCGGAAGATAGATAAACGCATTGACCCCACCGTTGCCAATGGAGGTCGTGCCTCGTTCAAAGTTGATATAGTAGGAGGAATTGGCAATTCCCACAACGGTATATTTATCGTATTTGAGCTGCTGAGCGGTCTTCTTATCGTTCTCGGAGCTTACACGAAAAATAGTTCCGATCTTCGCTCCGCCGTCCTTGCTGTCAGCTATACACTCCTGAGGGGTCTGAGGCATCCTGCCCTCTACAAGCTGTATGCCATTGATGTTCCCGGGAAGGCAATGTGTCTTCATAACTCTTTCGTTGCCGGAGCTGGTCTCATACAGCACATCAAGGCAAACCGAGCCCTCGACCACTGTATTTATGGAGGCGCTTTTCAATGCATCAACATCTTCCCTCTCCCAGCCAAGAGTCGAGACAAGACGCAGGTCGTATAGATCGTTTTCCTGTAAGAAGCCGTTCATCATGTTCACCATTGCCGGAGTAGTTATACGCACACCGGTAAAAAAGCCGACACCCAATGCGATTATGGCGAATATTGCGATAAATCGGCCAAATGTGCTTTTTATTTCCCGGAAAGTGGATCTCCTTAACGCTTTCTTCATAGGCTCACCACTCTATCTCGGAAACATCTTTGATCTCGGTGTTTATCCGAACATCAGCTATAGTTCCGCTCTTCACTGTGATTATTCTATCGGCCATGGCAGAGATAGCCTGGTTATGAGTGATGACCACCACCGTCATACCAGTGCTGCGGCAGGTGTCCTGAAGCAGCTTCAATACAGCCTTTCCGGTGTTGTAGTCCAGGGCGCCGGTGGGCTCGTCGCAAAGCAGCAGCTTTGGATTTTTCGCAAGAGCTCTTGCAATGGCAACTCTCTGCTGCTCACCGCCAGAGAGCTGTGCCGGGAAATTGCGCATCCTGTCAGCAAGCCCCACCTGTTCCAGAACTCTGGCTGCATCAAGAGGATCCGGACAGATCTGTGCAGCAAGCTCCACATTTTCAAGAGCGGTCAAATTCTGTACAAGGTTATAAAACTGGAACACAAATCCCACGTCATAGCGCCGGTATGCTGTGAGCTGGCGCTTATTCATGGCAGAGATGTCTTCCCCGTCAAGGATAGCGCTTCCTGAGGTCAATGTGTCCATGCCTCCAAGAATATTTAGTATGGTGGTTTTTCCGGCACCGGAAGCTCCTACGATAACGCAGAACTCCCCCTTGCCGATCTCAAAGCTTACGTCTTTCAGGGCCTCGATCTGGACCTCTCCTGTCTTGTACACTTTTCTGACTTTTTTGAACTGAACATAGGCACTCATGGGATCGATCTCCTTTAAAGTAATACGAAAGTATTATACCATATCAACTTCACAAATGCAAGGGATCTCACTAAAGGGACGGCAATAAGTTAAATATGCAAAATTTATCATAGCCCTTGCAATCTATTTCAGAATATGGTAAAATATATATGTTGTCCCAATAGCTCAGTAGGATAGAGCGACTGCCTCCTAAGCAGTAGGCCGGAGGTTCGACTCCTCTTTGGGACGCCAGCGGCCAGCTGCCGCACACAGATCTGCGCCTCACATAATGTGAGGCGCTTTTTTATATCCAGCCGCCCTCTTACACAAATTGCTTTTAAGTTTTCTTTTCTAAAAAAATATTTACTTAATTCCTACTGTTTTTGTATCCGAACACTTGACAAAATCGTAAAAAAGTGGTATAGTAAATAAGTAATGTACAGTTGTTCGCCACTGGCGGACGATCTTTTGAATTACAGGGGGATCCGATATGGACACAAATCCGCAGCTCATCGTTGTTGACGCAAATATCCTGCCCGAGGTCTTCACAAAAGTCCTTGAGGTGAAAAAACTAATGGCTTGTAAAGGCGAAAAGAGCTTTGCCTCTGCCTGCAAAAGGATAGGTATTTCCCGAAGCGCCTATTACAAGTACAAGGACTGCGTTTTCTCCTATGAAGAGCTGTTCAACCGTCGGATCGTCAATATGTACCTCCTCCTGAGCGATAGCCCGGGAGTCCTGTCAAGCGTTCTGGTTTATCTTCATGACCTCCACGCAAATATCCTGACAGTTAATCAGAGCATCCCCGTTGACGGCGCCGCTGCTGTTAATATTTCGCTGCGGCTCACTGAGGAAGCTCCTGACGAGCTGACTGCCCTTAATTCAATCAATGAGCTGGAAGGCGTGCTCGAGGTAAAGCTCCTTTCTGCCGAATAATCTACGGAGGTTTTTATTTATGTCAGTTAAGATCGCAGTTTTAGGTCACGGTGTTGTAGGATCGGGCGTTGTTGAGCTATTCTACAAGAACAAGGCAAGCATCGAGAAGCGTGCCGGTACCGAGATCGATATAAAATACATCCTTGACCTGAGAGATTTCCCTGATTCTCCTTACAAGGACAAGTTCACCAAGAATTTCGACGACATCCTTAACGATGATGAGATCGTTGCAGTCGCTGAGTGCATGGGCGGAGTTGAGCCTGCTTTCACCTTTGTAAAGGCCTGCCTGGACAAGGGAAAGAGCGTTTCTACATCTAATAAGGAACTGGTCGCTGCTAAGGGTGACATTCTTCTTGCTTCCGCTAAGGAACACAGCTGCAATTTCTTCTTTGAGGCCAGCGTTGGCGGAGCTATCCCGATAATTCGTCCTCTTCACCGCTGCCTCGCTGCAAACTCTATCGACAAGGTAGCTGGTATACTCAACGGCACGACAAACTTCATCCTCACAAAAATGTACGATGAGAATATGCCCTTCGACAAGGCTCTCAAGCTCGCTCAGGAGCTTGGCTACGCTGAAAAGGATCCTACAGCTGATGTTGAAGGACATGATGCCTGCCGTAAGATCTGCATTATTTCCTCGCTGGTTTTCGGCAAGCACGTTTATCCGGAAAGCGTCTACACAAAGGGTATCTCCCAGGTAGACCTGACAGATGTAGCTGCTGCTGATGTTCTGGGCAGCGCTATCAAGCTGGTAGCAAGTGTAAGACAGCTCCCCGACGGCCGTATCCTGCCCGTTGTAATGCCTACCCTTATCCCCCATGAGAACATCATGGCTGGCGTAAATGACGTGTTCAACGCTGTTCTGGTATACGGCGACGGTATCGACCAGACAATGTTCTACGGCAGAGGCGCCGGAAAGCTCCCCACTGCAAGCGCTGTTCTTGGAGATGTTATCGAGGCTGTAAAGCACAAGGTCACAGTCTTTTCTCAGACCTGGGAGCCTGCTCAGGATCAATCCTTCGTAGCTCCCGTGGACGAGCTCTCCTGCCGCTGGTATTTCCGTATCCCTGACGACGGCGGTATGCCGGATGGTACAGTTGAGGTCTTCCGTGAAGATGGCAGCCTTAGCTTCATTACTTCCGCTGAGCTCTCATACAAGGATGCTATGGCAAAGGCTGAGGCTCTCGGTGCACTGGCAGTTTACCCTGTTCTTGACTAAAAACATAGCCGCAGTTCAAAAGCGAACTGCGGCATTTTTGTGTAAAAACGCTCCCGAAAACGGCTCTTTCCGTCTTCGGGAGCGTTCTTTTATTTTGTGTTCAGGCTGCTGAAAGCATTCTCAACTACCTTGTCATCAGGAGCCTTAGTGAAGCTGCTGACGATGGGAACTATGATGATCGAAACTATCATAGCGAAAGCACCTGCATTGATCGGCGAAAGCAGATTGAGCGGGCAGCCAAGGTCGATAACTGACTGACGGATACCGCTGAATGCCTCGATGCCGAAGCTGAACAGGAACATATGGATCAGAGTTATGCCAACTCCTGTGAAGAAGCTGGTCCAGCAAGCTGCCTTAGAAGCCTTCTTGAGGAAGAGTCCATAGAGGAAGGGTCCAAGGAAGGCGCCGGAAAGAGCTCCCCAGGAGTATGACATGAGAGTTGAAATAGAAGCATTCTTGTTTGAAGCAATGATAACTGAGATCACCAGGAAAACTGCGATGAAAATTCGCATTGCGACCATTTGCTTCTTGTCGTCGAAGTCCTTCACTCTGGGCTTGATAAGGTCGTTCGTGAGAGTTGTAGACGATGTGAGTACCAGTGAAGAAAGGGTCGAAAGAGAAGCAGAAAGCACCAGAACAACGAGAAGTCCGATAAGCAGGTTCGGAAGAGCCTGATGAAGCAGCGCAGGTACCATTGTATCGAAAACAGGCTTGCCGTTGACAGTCTCGATGAAGGCCTTTCCAGAGTTGTCGTCAGGGTCAAGTGTGCAGTAAAGTCTGATGAAGCCGCCCATGAAGTAAGAGCCGCCTGCAACTACCAGAGCAAAGAATGTGGAGATAACAGCGCCCTTTTTGATGGCGTCCTCGTTCTTGATCGCGTAGAACTTCTGAACCATCTGGGGAAGTCCCCATGTACCGAGAGATGTGAGCAGAACAACGCCCAGCAGATTCAAGGGATCCGGTCCGAAGAGAGAGCCCAGTGTACCGGTATTTCCCTTGTCGTCAGGAATAATGTTAAGAGCATCAACTGCGGCAGAGAAGCCGTCCTTCTTCTGAACAGTGAGAGCAACTACTGTTGCGATACCGATCAGCATGATGATCCCCTGGAAGAAGTCGTTAAGAGCAGTTGCCTTGTAGCCGCCGAGAGTTACATAAACAGCGGAGAGCAGTGCCATGAGGATGATAATGATAGTTCCGCCGTTTTTTCCCAGGTCGAATACCATTCCAAAAAGACGAGAAAGTCCGTTGTAAACAGAAGCTGTGTAAGGGATAAGGAAGATGAATACGATAAGAGCAGATGCGGTTTTCAGCTTGCTGGAGTCAAATCTCTTCCCAAAGTAGTCCGGCATAGTCTTTGCGCCGAGATGATTGGTCATAAGACGAGTTCTTCGGCCTATAAGGAAGAAAGGGATCAGACTTCCGATGATAGCGTTACCGATACCGACCCAGCTTGCGGAAATACCGTAGCCCCAGCCGAACTGTCCGGCATAGCCTATGAAAACTACTGCGGAAAAATATGTAGTTCCATAGGAGAAGGCTGTCAGCCATGAGCCGACGTTTCGTCCGCCAAGTATGAAATCATTAGTGTTTTTTGTACGTCTTGCAGTGTAAACGCCGATCGATACCATGATCAGCACATACAAAGCAAGGATCAGGATAGTTGCGACTCTTGAGTCCATTGGTAAGATCTCCATTCATAATATTTTGTGCGGTAAACCTACACAGCTTTAAATCAATAAAGCGTAGTTACATTATAATACTTTTTTCCGGGAATGTCAAGGGCTTTTTTCAAGTTTTTCGGCTTTTGTGTCAATTCTCTGTAAGCTAAGAAAAACTATAGCCGATGCACAATAAAGATGTTGCATTTTCTAAAAAAACGTGATATAATTAGTAGTAATACTTTTTAAGGAGATCTAACTATGAGCAATATCAATATCGGTTTCATCGGCGCTGGAAATATGGGAAGCGCCATTATGAAGGGCATCGCTGGCAGCGAGTCCGGAAAGGATATACAGCTTTTCGCCTTTGATCCTGACGCCTCAAAGGTGGCTGCTCTGGCAGGATATGGAGTTTCCCCCTGCGAGAGCGAGGCAGACCTTGTGAAGAAGTGCAAGTATGTTTTCCTTGCTGTTAAGCCTCAGATAATCGAAAGCGTACTTGAAGCTGCTGCTCCCGGGGCAAACAGCGAGACAGTCTTCGTTTCGATAGCTGCCGGTATCACAGCTGAATTCGTGGCTCAGAAGACTCTTGCTGAGGCAAAGGTCATTCTCGTTATGCCCAATACTCCCCTTCTTCTGGGCGAAGGCGCTTCCGCTCTTTCACGAAACGAGAGAGTTACCGACCAGGAATTTGAGCTGATCCTCGGAGTTTTCCGCTCCTGCGGCAAGGCTGAGGTCATCAGCCGTGACAAGATGAAGGAGATCATCGCTATAAACGGCAGCAGCCCGGCGTTCATCTACCTTTTTGCAAAGGGCTTCATCGACTATGCAGCTTCTGTTGGCATTGATCCTAAGGCTGCGGAGGGACTTTTCGCTCAGAGCCTTATCGGTTCGGCAAAAATGATCACTGAGTCTGGTTATTCTATCGACGAGCTGATAAAAATGGTGTCATCTCCCGGAGGAACTACTCTGGCTGGTCTTGACAGACTTTACGAGGGCGACCTGACCGGAACAGTTGAGAAATGCTGCGAGAGCTGCACAAAGCGTGCCTATGAGCTCTCCAAATAAGTTCTAAGCACAAACTTGTCCGCATATCCTTGAATGAAAGGATGATGCGGAATGAAAAACAAGATCGTTTACACAGCAGACAAAAGAAGAGGCTCTATCTTCCTGCTTTCACTTCTTGTGATCGTCGGGATCGCAGCCGGGACAGCCTTTGCAGCAAGCGGAAGCAGACTGTCGCCTTGGTGGGTACATCAGTATTTTTCCCCGGTATTCAGCGGAAACACGGCAGCTGAGGTCTTTCGGAACACCTTCCTGTCATCAGCTGTATTCATCACAGCTGCCTTTTTGGGAGGCCTTTCCGCAGCCGGTGCTCCTATTGGTGCCGGACTAGCCTTCTACAGGGGCTTCGGGATCGGCGCATCAGCTGCCGGTATGTATCTTTCCCTTGGAGGAGCAGCTCTTCCCGGGGTCTTGGTGCTGCTTTTGCCGAAAGCCGTGGCAGTTTCCGCAGTTTCTTTACTTGCAGTTAGAGAGCTCTTCCGCAGTTCAGGGATACTGCTGAGATTTTTCGTTCTGGGAGAAACTGACCTTCGGAAAGGCTCTGCAAAGCTGTATTTGCTCAAATACGGAGTTCTTTTGCTGCTATCACTGCTTATCTCCGGAGCAGACGCCGCCATGAACTATTTCTTCGCCGGTCTGCTCTGAACAAAACTGGAGGATGTAAAAATTGGGAATATTCTTTAAGGACTACGAAAGCTCCGGACCAGGCATTGCGAAAAACGGGCCTAAAAAGAAGGGCGCCGCACTGTTTTTTGACATTTTTTTCCGTAAATTCTGGGTGCTCTTCGGAGTCAATATGCTCTACTTCGTGTTTTTCCTTCCACTGGTGCTTGGCTTCTTAGCGCTGAGCTTCATGAAGGATTACAACGCTCTTCTGGCAGTTCTGTCGGTTTGCGTTGTCGTTTTTGCAGTTTTTATAGGTCCGGCCACAGCTGGCCTGACTAAAGTGCTCAGATGCTTCATACTTGAAAAGCACACCTTCATTATAAAAGACTTTTTCAAGGCCTTCAAGGCTAATTTCAAAAAGGCAATGGCTGTTGGAGTGCTGGACGTTCTGATATTCATGAGCGTTTTTGCAGCCTATAATGTCTACCCGGGACTGGCTATCCAGGCCGGAACTAAACTGCTTTATGTTCCTATGATCCTGACCTTCAGCCTGGGACTTGTGGTAGTCATGATGAATTACTACATCTATCTCATGATGGTGGCCACGGATCTTTCCCTGAAAGATCTGATCAAAAACAGCTTTGCACTGACCTTTGTTGGAATGAAAAAAAACCTTCTCTCCTTCGTGATCAATGCTGTTGTACTGGTGCTCATGGTACTGCTTTTCCTGTATGTTCCGCCGCTGTGTATGCTGTTAATGCCATTCCTTCCGGCAGCTCAGGTATGGTTTACTGTTTGCTTCCTGTGCTATCCGGTCATCCAGACCTACGTCATCAACCCCTACTATACTTCTATCGGTCAGGTCAACCCAGAGCTGACCGGAGGCTTCGATGACATCGAGGAGGAGGCTGTTTTCGAGGACATGGGCGGCAAGGAAAAACCGATCGAAAAGCGCAAAAAAGGAAAAGGAAGACATATCTCTTAAAGAAAAGGCCTGCTGTTCACCACAGCAGGCCTTTTCTTTAATAAAACGTTGCGACCTCACGCTCCGGCATTACGGAGTCGGTCATGTTTTTGATAGTGAGCACAGGTCCGGCGCCCTTGTAGAGCTTGTGGCGCTGTACCTTGATTTCGGCAGTAAGCATGATCCAGTGCTTCTGGCGAGGGATAAAGTCTTCCTTCTCGTATTGAGCCACAAGCCAGCAATACTGGATATCCTCCACACAGCAAGTCATTATATGGCGGCCAACTGCAAATGTGTAGGGCGGGAATTTCCCGTTTTTGGCAGCAAGAGCTTTAAAGGTAACGGTTTTTCCGTCGTATTTTTCCGGCTCCTCCATGATGTCACGGTAGAAAAGAGCGAAGTCCTCGTCCTTGATCACGATGTTGTCAGCCTCGATGTCGAATGGCAGCGGATCCTCGATCTCGTCAAAAACCACCTTGCCATCGGCGTACTCGTAGCAAATATCTGAGCGGCGGGACACTCCCCTGACGATCTTGTGGAACTCATTCGGATCCATAGACTTATCGAAGCGGTTGAACACCGTCAGCTCGCAGAGATTGAGCTTATCGACTACTAGGCTGCGCATATTAGCGTTGTAGTTCATGAATGTAGTGGCATCGGCAAAGAACATCACCTGTGCAATGACCCAATTCTCAGGCATATTGCCTAGCAGGTCAGATATGTTCCACATACCGTTGTACTCGACGATAACACGTTCAGCCTTGGTATCGTATGCCAGCTTTGCAAGAGCTGCGATATCCAGCTCCTCCTTGTCCTCGATGACATGGAAAACGTTGCGGCTCTTCTTGGGGAACTTAGACTCGTCATACTCCTCTATTCCCTCTTCGCAAACCAAAATAAGTGTCTGCTCGCCGTTGGAAAAGCGCTTATCTTCGAGAGTCTCCTGAATGAACTTGGTCTTTCCGGACTCAAGAAATCCAAGGAACAGATAAACAGGGATCTGCTCCTGATTGTTCTTAGGCATATTTATCCTCCTTATTCAACGCAAAACAGCTTTGCGATAGCATCCTCCTTGAGCTTTGAGCCGATCACGCAAAGGCGGCCTGTTGTTTCGGCTGAGCCTGTACGAACATCGGGCACTCCGGGAACATAATCGAAGTGGATCCACTGACCGTCCTCGCCTGCTACGATGCCCTTTGCACGGAGCACCAGACCGTAGGTCTCTTCATCAGAAAGAGCCTCCAGAGCAGCCTTTATTGCCTCAGCAGAGTAAGGACGAGGAGTCTCTGTTCCCCAGCTTGTGAACACCTCGTCAGCATGATGGTGGTGATGATCATGATCGTGACAGCCGCAGGTGCAGTCCGGACCGTGATCATGGTGGTGGTCATGCTCTTCATCATGGTCGTGGTGATGATGTTCATGCTCATCATCGTGGTCATGGTGGTGATGTTCATGCTCATCATCGTGGTCATGGTGATGGTGATGATGCTCGCTCTCCTCTGCAAGAAGAGCCTTCAGCTCGTCGTCAAGTGTGTTCTTCTGAGTCATTGCGTCAGTAAGCTGTTTTCCGGTGAGCTCGTCCCACTCGGTAGTTACGATAGGCGCAGCAGGGTTGAATTCTCTCAGACGCTGTACAGTGTCGTTTATCTTCTCCTGAGTCAGACCAGCAGTATGGCTGAGGATGATACAGCTTGCGTATGTGATCTGGTTGTTGAAGAACTCACCAAAATTTTTCTGATACATCTTGCACTTCTTTGCGTCAACTACAGTTGTAAAGCCGTCAAGCTCCACATCGTGAGCGCCTATGTTCTGAACAGCACTGATAACATCGCTGAGCTTGCCAACTCCGGAGGGCTCGATGAGGATACGGTCGGGATGATATTCCTCGAGCACCTTCTCCAGAGCCTTGCCGAAATCTCCCACAAGACTACAGCAGATACAGCCGGAATTCATCTCAGTTATCTCGATACCGGCATCCTTCAGGAAGCCTCCGTCTATACCAATGTCACCGAACTCATTCTCGATGAGCACCAGCTTTTCGCCCTTGTAGCCCTCGTTTATGAGCTTCTTGATAAGGGTAGTCTTACCGGCTCCAAGAAAGCCGGAGAAAATAGTTATCTTTGTCATATATCTGCACTTCTTTCTTTAGGATATCGCCGTATTAACGGCCGCTAACTTTTATTATACCACATCGCCTCAGAAATTTCAAGCCTCCATGCGAAAATCCGAAGCTTTGGAAGTTTTCAGCGGTATCCGCATCACTTTGACCTTCATTGGGGCAGTTTCGTGAGGCTGTAAAACAGATATGCAGGTAAAAAAACGGCTCTGAATTCTCCGTTCAGAGCCGTTATCTGTAGACCTCGGACATTGCATTTTTTCCAAAACTGTGCTATAATCATTCTGATAGTTCAACAAAACATAGAAAGGCTGATATTATGAAGGAAGCCAAAAAGACCTTTAGTTATATTATTGCAGCTTTCCTGCTGCTGTGCCTTGTTTCTCTTTATCGTCAGATCAGTATCCATTACTTTCCGGAGGATCCGTTTCGGCCATTTTTGACCTACGGCACTTACGTTTTCCTTATCGCATCATGGACCCGATCCTTGCACGGCCGCATAACTCAAAAAACTATGCTGACCTGTCTCTCGGTGGAGACATTCGTGCTGTTCCTATGGCTGACCGTTAGACTGTTTCAGGACACGCTGCTGTACAAAAACACCCACATCATGCGTGTCAGCGGATACCTCATCGTTTTCCCCCTTGTATTCGTTACGCTTATGGGACTTTACGCTTCATTCGGTCTTGATAGAGGTGACGGATACAGGATCCCCAAAAGTTCCTTCCTGCTGCTGATACCTGACGCTCTGCTGATAATACTTATGCTGACCAATGAGCAGACCCACTTCGTTTTCAAAGTCTATGATAACGAGGAGGAAAACCTAGAATTTCACAGCAATTTCGGCATAATCCTGATCCTTCTTTGGGGAAGCGCTATGATCATCGCAAGGCTTTTCATCATACTGCGCAAGGCAAGGGATATCAAAGCCGGCCCTCTAAAAAAGCTGCTGCCTCTGATATTCGGAGTTGCGATGCCGATCGTAGTTATCCCCTATTTCATAAACGATTTCGTTGCCAAGCGTGAGCTGATCGAGCTGACCGCAAAGCTCTATTTCCTGGAAGCCATGTCCTGGGAAAGCTGCATCATCCTGGGAATGGTACCGGTCAATACTCAGTATGGTCAGGTCTTCCGGAAGTCCACTGTAGGTATGCAGATACTTGACAAGTCTGGTGAGGCCGTTTTGAGCTCTGAGTACGCACGTCCGATCTCTGATGAGGAGCTGTATGTCCTCTTCCGAGATAAATGCTTCTGCGATGACAGCGGCCAGGAGATCAGGATCCACTCGATCAAAAGCGGATATCTGGTCTACCAGAAGGATATCTCCGGGATCCTCAGCATTATCGAGGAGCTCCACGAAA
This sequence comes from Ruminococcus flavefaciens, assembly GCA_902760805.1. GTDB lineage: Bacteria > Bacillota > Clostridia > Oscillospirales > Ruminococcaceae > Ruminococcus. The sequence goes on from CACWHY010000002.1 coordinate 158,190, forward strand.
AGGAGGAGCTCCTCACTCATGAGAGGACAATGCTCAGCCGTGAGATCGCTGCACGTTCAGAAAAAGCCAAGGTCGAACTGCGAAATAACATCTACGACGGCCTTTCCAGTGATATAATGGTGTATCTTCAGCAAATGGATGAGCTGCTAGACAAGCTAACGCCGGATAATTCCATCAAGACCTTCACGCAGCTCTGCTTGATGGGCACATACATCAAGCGCCGCAGCAACCTAAAGCTGATCTATGAGCAAAGCGGCAGCCTTGATATGGAGGATCTGAGGTTTTCTTTGGAGGAATTCTGCTCATGCTTCCGTCAGGTGGGGATAAGATCCTCTCTGCGCTGGGTACCGATATTGCAGCTTTCACCACAGGAGATCCTAAGTGTTACAGATATGATCGAGGAGGTAATGGAGGAAAATTCATTCGACTTGGAATCTGTTTCACTATGCGCAGATCAAAGCTTTACCGTTATCGCAAAAGCTCCAGGAGCTGAGCCGAAGAATTATTCATTTAACAGGGAGGCTGAGATATGAGACTGTTCAATAAAGACCGTATCCGGCTTAGCAGAGCCGTTCGTGAGGCGATAGATTCATATCCTGAGGGACTGTGCTTTTCCTCTGAAGATGGCAAGCCGATCCTTGTGAACACTCAGATGAACAGACTGATCAGCCTTCTCACCGGCCATACGATCATAGAAACTGTTCACCTTTGGAACGAGCTTTCTGCCATCAGTGAGACCTCCTCAGGCTGTAAACGTATTACCATGACCGAAAACGAGGCCTTCGATATCAATAAGCTGATCTTCCGATATCCTGACGGCAGGATCTGGCGATTTGAAAAAAGCGTCCTGCAAAGCGATGGGCAGATAACCATTCAGCTGAAAGCAGATGATATAACAGAGCTTACATCTGTCAGCCGGGAGCTTCTAAAGAACAATCAGAAGCTGGCAGCTATGAACAAGAGGCAGAAGGCTCTTCTAAAAGACATCGTTGAGATAAACCGGGACAAGGAGTTCCTTGCGGCCAAAATGAGGATCCATGATGAGTTCGGAAGATGCCTTGTGGCAACAAAAAAAGCCCTCAGCGATCATTCAATAGCAGAGAGCATGGATATGCTGGTAAGCGGCTGGAGGTCAGCTATACAAGGAATGAGCGTGATCCCCCTCCAGCAAAAGGAGACTTCTCCCGAGGAGGAGCTGAGAAAAGTGGCAAGCATGATCGGATGCCGGATAAATATGATCGGCGAACAGCCAAAGAAAAACCCCGCTCTCAACCTGCTGTATGCCGCCATTCGTGAGGGACTGACAAATGCTGTGCGTCACGCCGGAGCTGATGAGCTTACTGTAGAGCTCACTCACGGAAACGGTTTTTGCCATGCTGAGATCTCCAGCAACGGCAGCACCGAAGCGACTCAGATAACTGAGGGCGTTGGCCTGGGAAGTCTCCGGAAGAGCCTTGAACAGGAAGGTGCTGTCATGGAGATCAAATGCGAGAACGGTGTGCGAATGATCATTGATCTGCCGGAAGAATTAAGTAATTAAATAAAATATATTCGATCCACACAAACAAGTAGTGTAAAATCGTTTCTAGTGTGGTATAATTATATATGGAGTATTATCTTATTTTTTGGAGGGGTCGTATGTATAATGTGCTAATCGTGGAGGACTCAAAGCTCTCACGAACTGCCATCGAACACCAGCTTTTGGCCGAAAGATGCTTCAACATCGTTACATCTATCGAAAGTGCTGCCAACGCAGATATCCTCTGTATGGGCGGAAATATCGACCTTGTTCTCATGGACATCTGCACTGCTAACGATGAATCCGGTCTAAAGGCTGCCGGGCGAATAAAGAGCCATTATCCCGAAATAAAGCTGGTCATGATGACCTCGATGCCGGAGCACTCTTTCATTCAAAAGGCTCGTGAGAGCAGCTGCGATAGCTTCTGGTATAAGGAGCACAGCTCTATGGATATTGCGGAGGTCTGCCGAAGGACTATGCTGGGCGAAAGTATTTGGCCGCCTGATTCTCCTCAGCTTTCGATCGGTGCCGCCAAAAGCTCTGACTTCACCGACAGAGAGCTTGAAGTGATCAGGGAGCTTGTGGGCGGACATACATACAGCGAGATCGCACAGACACTGAAGGTCAGCGAAAACACGGTGAAATTCCACATAAAGAGCATCATGCAAAAGACCGGCTTCAAGAATACGCTCCAGCTGGTCGCAGATGTGGTGGAGAAAAAGTTCATCATGCCTAAATACTGAAAAAAGCCGCCATTTAAGGCGGCTTTCTTTATGCGGTCTCGGGGGGCTGAGCTGCGATACAAATAAGATTTCCTATGATACAGCCGATAGCCGCTGTTCCTACGACGAGGAGCAGGAGCTCGCTGAGGTAATTCGTCCCTATATTCATGAAAAGCTCGCAGAGACCGTATACAGCTGCGGAGGCCGCAAGTGCGATAACTGCTATCTTTCGCCTTTTAGTGGCAGCTCCGATCATGATAGCAATCACGAAGCCTATCATAAGGAAGAACACTGAGTCAGAGTTGAAAAGCTCCTCAAGTATTGGCAGGTATCTCATAGTCTCACTCTCCTTTCTGAGATAAGTATACCACGATAGGCAGTTACAATTCAAGATTATATAGGTTACAAATCAGAAAAGGTCTCCGAAGAGACCTTTTTCATTATTTGAATATTATCAGCAGCACCTGTGAGGTGATCACAACTGAGATAAGAGCTACAGGGTAAGTTGCTGCATAGGCAGAAGCCACGTCCTCGGTGCCGGCGGTGCTGATGAGTGTTCCAAGGGCCGGTGTGGAGGTCATTCCGCCTGTTATCGAGCCAAGGTTGTTCAGCAGACTCAGCTTCAGAACGTACTTTGCAAAAAGGAATCCGATGATCATTGGGATCAGTGTCATGAGCATTCCGTAGAGGAAGAATACCGGCTGGAAGTAGCGTGCGAAATTTGCTCCGCCGGAAACTCCAGCTCCGATAAGGAAGAACATCAGACCCAGCTCACGGAAAACCTTCAGAGTTGAGTCCTTGGGCATAACGCTAATCTTTCCAAAATGGCTAAAATGGCCGAAGATCAGGGACATCAGCAGACAGCCGCCTGTTGTGGAAAGTGAGAAGTGTCCCACCTTGAATGAGCCGATGATGATGCCGAAAACTGCTGCAAGTGCAAAGGGCATGATACCGAAATCGTCCATCTCGATGAGATCCTTGGGAGCAGCCTTCTTCTTGCCGCTGCCGGAATTCACCAGAAGCTCACGCTCCTTCTTCATATCAGCCTTCATGATCTTAGGAATGATCTGAACAAAGAGTACAACGCCCAGAACTCCGAAGATATAGGCGATAGCGTAGCCTACTGAAACTGCGTCCTTATAGTCTCCAGCTGCGTCCTTTGCTGCGGAGAAGCCGGGTGTGCTGGTGAGGGCGCCGGAGAGAAGTCCGGTCATCAATGCGGAGAACTCGCCGCTCTCCCAATCTGAGAAGTTGCGTCCGACAAGGATACAGCCTGCACAGGTAAGTCCGCCGGAAAGGATTATGATCACTGCCAGCAAAACGTATGACTTGAAATTTTTCTTGAAATTGCCAAAGAAATTGGGGCCGGCAATAAATCCAACTGCCGTTACAAAGAGGATAAGACCAACGTTGTCAACGATCTTCAGAGCCTGATCCACGAAGGTGACTTCATCCACCACATTTCCAGCGGTGTCCTTGACGCCTACTACCAGCTGCTGAGTGAGCTGTTCGTGGAAAACATAGCCGAAGAAAAGCGCTACCAGGAAAACTCCCGCAGTGCCAAGAGAAATGCCCTTGATAGTTACTCTTCCCAGAATATAGCCGAGAGCTGCTATAGTCAGTACCGACAGCATCAGGAAGGCTACACTCTGAATGGAGAGGTATCCGTTAAAAAGTTCCATATACCTTTATCCTTTTCTTTACAAATTCACGGGACGCACAGGGCGTCCCGAAGAAATATTTACTTAGATCTTCTTGCGTAGTGAGGAAGAAGCATGGGTGAGGCAGTTCCGCTTGCAGCACCGGACTCCTCAAGCTCCTTGTTGAAGCGCTCGATGTGATCCAGAGTCAGCTTCTCAGGAACAGCAGTATCCTTAGCCTTAGCTGCGGCGTTGATACCAGCATTTCTGCCGAATACGATAACGTCCAGCAGAGAGTTGCCCATGAGACGATTGCGGCCGTGGATACCTCCGGCTACCTCACCGGCAGCGTACAGGTTTTCTACATCAGTGGAGCAGTCCTCAGAGATGTTCAGTCCGCCGTTCTGGTAGTGAAGTGTGGGGTAGACCAGGATAGGCTCCTTACGAATGTCGATGCCGTACTTGCCGAACATTCTCATCATTGCAGGGATACGCTTCTCGATAGTTCCCTCGCCGTGCTTGTACTCGATCATGGGAGTGTCAAGCCAAACGGCCTTGCCCAGAGAGGTCTCAACTCCCTTGTTGCGCTCAGTACACTCACGAATGATGGAAGCGGCTGTTACGTCACGGGTCTCCAGGGGGTGCATGAACACCTCACCGTCGATGTTCACCAGCTTTGCGCCAAGTGAACGAACCTTCTCAGTAACCAGAGCACCAAAGATCTGCTCAGGATAGCCTGTGCCTGTGGGGTGATACTGGAGAGTATCTGCGTAGAGCAGCCTTGCGCCGACTCTGTAGCCAAGGATAAGTCCGTCAGCAGTTGCTCCGTAATGGTTGGAAGTTGGGAAGCCCTGATAGTGGAGGCGTCCAGCTCCGCCGGTAGCGATGATGACTGTCTTAGCTCTAGCCACCAGAAGCTCCTTAGTCTCCATATTCATGAGGACTGCACCGGCAGCCTTGCCGTTTTCATCAAGGATGATCTCGATAGCTGCTGTGAAGTCGATAACGGGAATGCCTCTGTTGATGACCTCGTCACGGAGAGTACGCATGATCTCAGCGCCGGAATAATCCTTTGCTGCGTGCATACGCTTTCTGGAGGTACCGCCGCCGTGGGTGGTGACCATTGTGCCGTCGGGCTCCTTATCGAACTCAACGCCCAGCTTGTTTAGCCACTGGATAGCCTCGGGAGCCTTTGTGACCAGCTTTCTTACCAGCTCAGGCTTTGCAGCGAAGTGTCCGCCGCCGAATGCGTCGATATAGTGGATAGCAGGCGAATCGTTGGGCTTGTCAGCAGCCTGGATACCGCCCTCTGCCATCATTGTATTTGCGTCGCCGATACGCAGCTTTGTGACGATCATTGCCTTGACTCCGGCCTCGTCAGCCTCGATAGCTGCGGAAGCTCCTGCTCCGCCGCCGCCGATGATCAGGACATCAGTATCGTAGTCAGGAGCGCTCAGGTCAACATCAGCTGCTGTGATACGGCTCTTTCCCTGTAACAGCTCTGCAAGCTGGGTCGGTACCTTGTCGCCCTTGTTCACTCCGGCAGACAGCACGGTGAACTCGTCCTGCTTGTAGTCTGGGTGGAAGGTGGCCAGAAGAGTATCCTTCTCCTCTGCGGTCATTCTTCTGGGCTCGAGAGCGGCGTTGGCCTCTCTCTTCTCAGCAACGATCTTTGCAAGCTCGTTCAGCTTATCTATCTTATACATTTCACGCCCTCCTTACTGCTCAATGTCACGGTTGTTGTAGAGCTCTTTCATCTCTTCGATAGGCTTCTGCATGAGGCTCTCGATGAGCTCGTTGAAAGCGCCCTCGTCGATCTCCTTGACACGGTCTGCAAGATGACCGCATTCGGGAGCGATGTACTTTCCGTTAAGACGGCGTGCCAGCATTGCTACCTGGGGATGAGAGATACCGGCAGGACAGCGGGATGAGCAGACTCCGCACATAACGCAGTCGAAGCTCTCCTCAGCGCACTTCTCATACTCGCCTCTCTGAGCGTATGCGATATACTGCATAACATTCAGCTCCTGAGTGCAGGCCTTGGTGCAGGCATTGCAGCCGATACAGCTGTAGATCTCGGGATAGAGCTGCATCATGATCTGCTCAGTGGGCTTGATCTTCTCGATATCATAGACCTTTTTCTCCAGGGGGAAGAAGGGCAGAGTTGCAACGTACATACCCTCCTGTACCTCGGTCTGACAGGCAAGACATCCGTGAAGAGCGGACTCTCCCTTGATCCTGTAGATAGTAGCACAGGCTCCGCAGAAGCCGTTTCTACAGCCGCAGCCTCTTACCAGCTCATAGCCGGCGTATTCCATAGCAGTCATTATCGTAAGACCTGCCGGCACCTGATACTTCTTGCCGAACAGGTAAACATTAACCATATTTTCCATGCTTTATGCTCCTTTATCAATATTCGTCCGGCAGTGCGTCAAGCTGGTCGAAACGGAAAACCGGACCGTCCTTGCAGACGTACTTGTTGCCGATATTGCATCTTCCGCACTTTCCCACGCCGCACTTCATGCGAAGCTCCATTGTGGTATAGACCTGAGTTTCGGTGAAGCCCAGCTCCTTCAGTCCGGCAAGAGTGAACTTGATCATGATAGGCGGTCCGCAGACCAGAACGGTCTTGTTTGTAGAGGGCTTGAGCTCCTTGACGTAGTTGGGAACAAAGCCAACGTGGCCGTCCCAGCCCTCCTGAGGATTATCTATGGTGAGGTCGACCTCAACGCCGGGATCAGCCATCCACTCGTCGATGATCTCCTTATAGTCCACCAGGTCATCCTTTGAACGTGAGCCGTAGACGATCTGGACATCGCCATATTCGCCGCGCTTGTCACGGACGTAGTTTATAACTGAGCGGAGAGGTGCAAGTCCGATACCGCCGGCGATGAAGAGCAGATCCTTGCCCTTCAGCTCTGTGTCAACGGGGAATGCGTTTCCGTACGGTCCACGGATAGTGATCTGCTGGCCCACTTCCATAGCATGGAGCCATTCAGTAAGGCATCCGCACTTTTTGATGCTGAATTCCATGAACTCCTTATTTGTAGGCGAGGAAGTGATTGAGAACATAGCCTCACCGACACCGGGGATAGAGAGCATGGCGCACTGGCCGGGCATATGCTCGAAGACCTTTCCGCCCTCCGGAGAAACGACTCTAAAGGTCTTGACATCGGGGGTATCTATCCTGATGTCCGTAACTACTCCCACATGGGGGATCAATGTATCGTTGTTCATCACTTTACCTCCAATGCTTTCATTACCTTGACGATGTTCATTGAGATCGGGCACTTGGACAGGCATCTTCCGCAGCCTACACAGCCGAATTCGCCGTTGTTATTGGCCGGGAAGTACACCAGCTTGTGCATAAATCTCTGACGGAAGCGCTCAAGCTGAGATGTTCTGGGGTTGCCGTGTGCCATTTTTGTGAAATCTGAGTACATACAGGAGTCCCAGCAGCGGAAGCGCTTGATGCCGTTTCCGGTGTTGAAGTCCTTGATGTCGTAGCACTGACAGGTGGGGCAGACAAAGGTACAGGTGCCGCAGCCAAGACAGCTCTCGGACAGCTCTGCCCATTTCTCCGAATTGAAATGCTCATTCAGTGTGTCTCCGCCAAATGCTGCTGTAGAAAGGTTTGCAAGGGGAAGACGTGAGAGGATCTCCTTGGTCTTTGCCTTGACCTGATCCAGCTTAGCAGTGTCGCCCTCTTCAAGAAGGGATGAAATGCTGTCAATAAAGGCCTGACCCTTGTCGTTATTAGCCTTGATGAAGAGGTCTTCGCCGTCGCTCCAGCAGGCAGCATCGCCCTCGGGCTCAGTTGCGTCGATGCCGAAAGTACCGCAGAAGCAGGTCTCGGCAGGACGTGAGCAGGCCATAGTCACAACAGTTCCGTGGTCACGTCTGTTCTTGTAGAAGCTGTCCACAGGCTCAGAAAGGAACACCTTATCAAGGATAGTGAAGCTCCTTGCGTCACAGGGACGAACTCCGAATATAACGAAATCCTCGTGCTCGCTGCGCTGGTCGATGACCTGGATATTCTTGCCCTCCATCTTGAAATCAACGATGTTCTCGGTCTGGGGAAAGAAGAAATCCTTTGCGCTGCGGAGCGTGTTCAGCTTCTGGGTAAGAGCCTTTCCGGGCTCCCACTTAGTGAACTCAGCAGCTCCGTCGGCACGGTCGCTGGGAATGTAAAGAGTCTGCTTCTCGGCGATAGCTGCGAAAAGCTCCTCCAGTCTTGAAAGTGAGATCTTCAGCATTACTCAGCACCCCTTTCGTGAACTATGCTGGCCTCGCAGTCATCAGCGGTGTAGTCCGTAAGAGGAGCACGGGATGTGGTGTCTGCGCCGGCCTGATACTCGCCGTAAAGGGAGTTGATGTCCTTGATGAACTTTCTGTTGAGCAAGTGGAGCGGGATGTTCTGAGGGCAAACTCTTGAGCACTCGCCGCAGTCTGTACATCTTCCGGCAACGTGGAATGCACGGATGATGTGGAACATATTCTCCTCAAAGCTGTCGGAGGCTGCCTTGTTCTCTACGCCGGAATTCGGGTTGTCGAATACGCACTTTTCGCAAGTGCAGGCAGGACAGACGTTTCGGCAGGCATTGCAGCGGATACACTTAGAGAGCTGCTCTCTCCAGAAATCATATCTCTCCTGAGCAGTCATGTTCTCCAGCTTCTCCACCATGTCAAAGCGGTCAGAGTCCAGAACATCGCCGTCCTCGCCGATGAGCTCGTCGTAGGTAACGTGCTTCTTGCTCTTGCAGGAGGCGCACTTATCCAGGATAGCCTCGCTGAAGGGCATGGTCTCCTCTCCGTAGAGAGTATCTATTTTCAGTGTGTAATTATCATTCTTGACGCTGAGGATACCGGTAATGCCCTTTGCTTTGATCTTCTCGATGTCCAGCTTGGGACCGCCGGGAATACCGATAACGTAGATGTTGTCACGGTCAACTCTGTGCTCCTTGGTGAGCTGATTGAGGCTGTAGGTGTCGCAGGGCTTGAGGAAAACAAGCACCTTGCCCTCCTTCTTGGACTCCTTCACCAGATACTTGGAAACGTTTGCGCTGGTGAAATCGTCGAATACGAAGTCCTTGTCCAGCTCCTCGGCGCTCTCGAATACAGCAGGGGTGATGTCGTAGGCGAACTCTCCCCTCTTCCAGCCGATAACACGCTTTACGCTGCCGTCAGCAAGGAGCTCCTTGGCTCTTTTTATCATTGCTTCCTGCATCTCAGATCCTCCAATCTACGGTTAGGACCGAGCTTTCTTACGGCCTCGGTGAACTCGTTCATTGTTGCTGCGAATTTTGCGCCCTCAGCAGCGGATACCCACTCAACTCTTGTTCTGTCACGCTCGATGCCCAGGAAATCCAGCATACTGAACAGCAGAGTCATTCTGCGGCGTGTGAAGTAGTTCCCTGAGGTGTAGTGGCAGTCTCCCGGGTGGCAGCCGCAGAGGATAACGCCGTCTGCGCCACGCTGGAAGGCTCTGAGGATGAACATTGGGTTGACTCTGCATGAGCAGGGCACTCTGATTATCTTAACATTTGTGGGGTAGTTCAGTCGGTTGGTGCCTGACAGGTCTGCGCCGGCGTATGAGCACCAGTTGCAGCAGAAGGCAACGATCAGCGGCTGAAACTCTTTGTTTTCATTTACTTGCATATTGCGTCTACCTCCGCCATGATCTGACTGTTAGAGAAGCCGGACAGATCCATTGCGCCAGAAGGACAGGCAACTGTACAAGCGCCGCAGCCCTGACAAACAGCAGGGTTGACGCTGGCCACTCTTCTGATAGCAGTGGTGCGGTCGGGCATTCTGAACTCCTTATCGATGTATGTGATAGCTCCGTAGGGGCAAACCTTCTCACAGGACGAACAGCCGTTGCACATAAGCTCGTTTGAGTGAGCAGTGCAGGGATTACAAGTGATGCTGTTCTTGCAGAGCAGGCCGATCGCCTTTGCAGCGGCGGCGCTTCCCTGAGCAACTGTCTCCGGGATGTCCTTGGGACCCTGGCAGGCGCCTGACAGGAAGATACCGGCAGTTGCGCTCTCTACAGGTCTCAGCTTGGGGTGAGCCTCTGTGAAGAAGTCGTTGGTGTCCATCTGTGTGGTGAGCATAGTCGCAAGAGGACGAGCAGTCTTGTCCGGCTCGATAGCTACCGCAAGAACTACCATATCTGCGTCGATGTGGAGCTGCTCGTTGGACAGAAGATCGGAAGCCTGGACGCCGATCTTTCCGTCGGACTTGGGCGTTACTTTGCCCACCATTCCCTTTATGTAGTGAACGTTGTACTGCTCCACTGCACGGCGGTAGAACTCATCGAAGTTCTTTCCGGGAGTACGCACGTCGATGTAGAAAACGTATACCTCGGTATCCGGATATTTTTCACGGATAAGCATTGCGTGCTTGGCTGTGTACATACAGCAGATCTTCGAGCAGTAAGGCTTGCCCTTGCTGTCATCACATCTTGATCCTACGCACTGTACGAAAACGATGGTATGGGGGTGAGTTTTATCGGAAGGACGAAGGAGAGTTCCTCCGTTGGGGCCGGCTGCGTTCATCAGACGCTCCAGCTCCAGGGATGTAACAACGTCAGGACACTGGTTGTAAGCGAACTCGTCGTACTTGTCCAGCTTGATCGGGTTGAATCCGGTCGCAACAACGATAGCACCGTACTTCTCCTCGATGATCCTGTCCTGCTGCTTATAGTCGATAGCTCCCACTGAGCAGACCTTTGAGCAGACTCCGCACTTGCCGTTTTTCAGCATCATGCAGTAGTTGGGGTCGATAGTTGCCACCTTTGGAACAGCCTGTGCAAAGGGGATGTAGACAGCCGAGCGGTTATCCAGACCCATATTGAACTCGTTGGGCACCTTCTTCATTGGGCACTTCTCGGTACAAAGTCCGCAGCCGGTACACTTGGTCTCGTCAACGTATCTGGCCTTCTTCCGGATCTTTACGGTGAAGTTTCCAACGAAGCCCTTCACGTCCTCTACCTCGCTGAATGAGTGGATAGTGATGTGCTCATTCTGGGAGGCCTCTACCATTTTTGGGGTAAGGATACAAGCGGCGCAGTCCAGTGTGGGGAAGGTCTTGTCGATCTGAGCCATTTTTCCGCCGATAGTAGGCTGCTTCTCAACGATATCTACGTCGAAGCCGGCCTCGGCGATGTCAAGAGCCGTCTGGATACCGGCAATTCCTCCGCCGATGACCAGAGCACGCTTAACAACAGGGCTCTCCATAGAAGTGAGAGGTGTGTTCAGGTGGACCTTAGCGATAGCGGCTTTTCCGAGGATAATAGCCTTTTCTGTGGCAGTAGCGATGTCCTTGTGGATCCAGGAGCACTGCTCACGGATATTGGCGATCTCCACCAGATAGGGATTAAGACCGGCAGAAGCTGCTGCCTTTCTGAAAGTATTCTCGTGCATTCTTGGCGAGCATGAGCAGATGACTACTCCGCCAAGATCATGCTCCTTGATAGCGTCCTTGACCAAATTCTGTCCGGACTCAGAGCACATATACTGATAGTCCTGGGAGATAACTACGCCGGGCTCATGACCGAGAGCCTCTGCAACTGCCTTAACGTCAACAGTTGCGGCGATATTCGTTCCGCAGTGACAGACAAATACACCTATTCTCTGCATATTATCTCCTCCTTACTTAGCATATTTCCGCATTGCTGTAACGATGGCCTGCTGTGGGAGGTCCTCGTCAAGCAGCGAAGGGATCTGGTCGGGGCTGAGGTGGTTGCCGTCCTGCTGACGGATCGCTGCAAGGCGAACTGCCTCAACGACCTTGGCCGGCTGAACACCTCTGGGACATCTGTCCACGCAGGCAAAGCAGGTCAGGCACTTGTATATGGACTCAGACTTCATGAGAGTCTCGATGTCGCCCTTTTCCACCATGTATACGAACTGGTGAGGGTGGTATTCCATCTCATCGTATGAGGGGCAGGTGCCGGAGCACTTTCCGCAGCGCATACATTTGAGCACGTTCACTCCGCTTGAACGGAGCACCTGCTCTTTAAGATTCTTATTCATTATTGCCCTCCTTTAGGCCAAGAGCCTGGGCCAGGATCTCGGTAAAGTAGTACACAGGCAGGTCAGAGCCTGAATTCTTCTTGAGGTTGTAAAGGCACAGCGGACAGGCTGTGATGATCATGTCGGCTCCCTGATCCTTAGCGGACTCCATAACAGCTCCGCTTCTCTTAGCAGCCTGAGACTTGTCCTCCAGGGTGATATAGCCGCCGCAGCATTCGTTTCGCTGAGCGTAGATCACAGGAGTTGCACCGATAGCACGAATGAAATCCTCCATGATAGTGGGGTTTTCCGGGTCGTCCATGGCAAGGGCGGCGCTGGGTCTCAGCAGGAGACAGCCGTAGTAAGCTGCGATCTTCACACCCTTCAGAGGAGCGACCACCTTCTCCTTCAGCTTATCAAAGCCCACCACATCTCTGAGCATTTCCAGATAGTGATAAACTGTGGTCTCGCCGGTATAGGCCTCAGGGAGCTGGAGATAATTGTTCACCTTCGCAGCCATTTCCTCGTCACGGGAAATATCGTAGTTGGTCTGCTTTATAACATTGTGACAGGCGGAACAGACTGTGATCAGCGCCCTTCCCTGCTCCTTGGCAGCGTTAAGGGTCCTGACCGCAGAGAGCTTAGTCGCTATCTCGTCCTTGGCTGTAGTATAGGCTCCTCCGCAGCACTGCCAGTCAGCAGGCTCCTCCAGAGCTATGCCAAGAGCCTCAGCGGAAGCTCTTGCATAGGCGTCCAGATCCTTAGCCTTGGTCCTAAGTGTGCAGCCGGGATAATATGTGAAAGTTTCCATTAGCTTGCAGTCCTTTCGTATGTTATACCATTTCCTCCGGGTGGAAGACCTCTTCGAACTTCTCCTCGGTGAGGAAGCCAAGCTGTACGCAGGCCTCCTTGAGAGAGATGTTGTCCTTGAAAGCCTTCTTTGCGGTCTTAGCAGCGTTCTCATAGCCAATGTACGGGTTGAGAGCTGTTACCAGCATGAGGGAATTGTGGAGGTTGTGGTGCATTTTTTCCTTATTAGCCTTGATGCCTACAGCGCAATTCTTGTTGAACGAAAGGATCGACTCAGCAAGAAGTCTTGCGGACTGGAGGAAGTTGTAAGCGCAAACGGGCATGAACACGTTCAGCTCAAAATTGCCCTGTGAAGCAGCCATTCCAACGGCAACATCGTTGCCCATGACCTGTACAGCCACCATTGTCACCTGCTCGCACTGGGTGGGGTTTACCTTTCCGGGCATGATGGAAGAGCCGGGCTCGTTCTCGGGAATGAAGATCTCTCCCAGACCGTCACGGGGGCCGGAAGCCAGCCAGCGCACATCGTTGGCGATCTTCATCATGTCAGCAGCAAGTGCCTTCAAAGCTCCGTGGGCGAATACGATCTCATCCTTGGAGGTGAGTGAGTGGAACTTGTTGGGAGCGGTCACGAAGCTCTTTCCGGTAAGCTCGCTGATAGCCTGTGCAGCCTTCTCAGCAAATCCAGCAGGAGCGTTAAGACCTGTACCAACGGCAGTTCCGCCAAGAGCGAGCTCCTTGAGCTCCTCGCAGGAGGAAAGGATCATCTTTCTATCCTTCTCAAGAGAAGCTCTCCAGCCGCTGATCTCCTGAGAGAACTTGATCGGAGTAGCGTCCTGGAGGTGAGTTCTTCCGCTCTTAACGATGCCCTCGTTCTCTTCTTCAAGGCGCTTGAAAGTAGCGATAAGGGTATCAACAGCCGGGATCACCTTGTCCTCCAGGGCGATCACAGCAGCAATGTGCATGGCTGTGGGGAATGTATCGTTTGAGGACTGGCTCATATTGATGTCGTCGTTGGGGTGGAGCAGCTTACTGCCGGCGATCTCATTTCCACGGTTAGCGATGACCTCGTTGGCATTCATGTTGGACTGAGTGCCGCTTCCGGTCTGCCAAACTACAAGAGGAAAATGGTCGTTGAGAGAGCCGCTGATCACCTCGTCGCAGGCCTGAGAGATAGCAGCGAGCTTCTCGTCGGTCATACGCTCAGGCTTGAGAGCGTGGTTAGCCTGTGCAGCAGCCTTTTTGAGGATACCGAAGGCGTGAGTGATCTCTCTCGGCATAGTCTCGATACCGACGCCGATGAGGAAATTTTCGTGGCTGCGCTCGGTCTGAGCGGCCCAATACTTATCGGCAGGCACCTTTACCTCGCCCATAGAGTCGTGTTCGATACGATAATCCATTGAAAACATCTCCCGTTCTGAATCGGAACGCAGCCATACGTTCCTACATTATATTACAATATAAGTATATCAGCAAATCGCCATATTTTCAAATACTGATTTTGAATATGGCTATTCATCAATTGATATAATATTAACAATGTTTCGCCTCTCATATATCAGACGAACTTTTTTCATGGTCAGACTACGTTTTCTCATATAAAAACATATCTGCAAAACATACAGAAAAGTGATAACAGGTCTATCAATTTTGGTGGAGTTTCTTACAGCTTCTTGTACGAAAATCACACTTAGCAACACCACCGGTAGTTAATAGACTGATTTCAGCCTGATTTGAAGGGGGATATCAGATATATAGCAAAATATCGTTTTATATATATCGCTAACGAAACATTGATAATTTTTTCACAGTTTTTATCTTCCATACGAAAGCGCCGGGCTGGATAACCAGCCCGTGCTCATCACTTTTTTTCAATAGTGTTTAGGCCGTACGAAAGTGTCGTCAAACTGTCGCCAAGGTGTACGTTCTCCACCAAAACGCCACGGTAATTAAGCCTCAGATCATAATGGGTGAAGTTCCAGAAGGCCTTGATACCGCAGTTTATGAGCCGTTCGGTCTCCTTAGCCGCATCGTCCTTGGGGATGCAAAGGATAGCCGCTACAGGCTTGTGTTCGTGGCAAAAGCTCTCGATAGAGCTGCTGCTCATTACCTCCAGCTCCCCCACCTTGCGGCCTACAAGCTCCGGATCAACATCAAAAATGCCGATCAGCTTGAAGCCACGGTTGTCGAAGTCGATGTGTGCTGCAAGAGCTCTTCCCAGATTTCCCGCACCCAAAAGGATCATGGGCGTGTGCTTGTCCAGGCCTAAGATCTTGCCGATCTCGCCTCTGAGCTCTGTTACATTATAGCCGTAGCCCTGCTGGCCGAACTCTCCAAAGCAGTTGAAGTCCTGGCGTATCTGTGAGGCTGTAAGGCCCATTTTCTCCGCAAGCTCCCTTGAAGAGATACGGACGTAGCCGTTAGCCTCAAGGTCCCCCAGAAATCTATAATACCGTGGCAATCGGCGTATGACTGAGTTGGATATAGTAGTTTTCGACAATTCATTCGCCTCTTTTCAGAAGTATCCTTTAAGTCACACTAGCTTGTCAAGTCTCAGCTTGATCTCATCGAGGAAAGTCTTGGAGTCTACCTTCTTCTTGTTATCCAGCTTGGAGATCAGGAACAGGTCGCCTGTCATCACGCCCTCTTCGATAGTCTGGATAGTTGCCTTCTCCAGCTTATCTGCGAAGTCGCAAAGCTCGGGAGTTCCGTCAAGCTCGCCTCTCTTGCGGAGAGCGCCGCTCCATGCGAAGATAGTTGCAACTGAGTTTGTAGAGGTCTCCTCGCCCTTGAGGTACTTGTAGTAGTGGCGCTGTACAGTTCCGTGTGCAGCCTCATACTCATAGATACCGTCGGGAGATACCAGAACAGAGGTCATCATTGCAAGGCTTCCGTAGGCTGTAGATACCATGTCGGACATAACGTCGCCGTCATAGTTCTTGCAAGCCCAGATGTAGCCGCCGTTTGAACGGATAACTCTTGCAACTGCATCGTCGATCAGTGTGTAGAAATACTCGATGCCGGCAGCCTCGTACTTCTCCTTATACTCATTGTCGTAGATCTCCTGGAAAATATCCTTGAAACGGTGATCGTACTTCTTTGAGATAGTGTCCTTGGAAGCAAACCAAACGTCCTGCTTCAGGTCGAGGCCGTAGTTCAGGCAAGCTCTTGCGAAGCCGGCAATAGAGTCGTCCAGATTGTGGAGTCCCTGGATGATGCCGTCGCACTTTGTGAAGTCGTGGATCAGCTCACGGGTCTCGTTGCCGTTTTCGTCAGTTACCACCAGTTCAGCCTTGCTGCCCTTGCTAACACGCATCTCAGTGTTCTTGTAAACGTCGCCGTATGCGTGACGTGCGATAGTGATAGGCTTTGTCCAGGTGGGGATATAAGGCTCTATTCCCTTAACGATGATAGGAGTTCTGAAAACTGTTCCGTCAAGAGCAGCACGGATAGTTCCGTTAGGAGACTTCCACATCTGAGTAAGGTTGTACTCAGGCATTCTTGCTGCATTAGGAGTGATAGTTGCGCACTTTACGGCTACTCCGTACTTCTTGGTAGCCTCAGCGGAGTCGATAGTGACCTGATCCTTAGTCTCCTCACGGTGCTTGAGACCAAGGTCGTAGTACTCTGTGTTCAGCTCGATATAGGGCTCAAGAAGAGTCTCCTTTATCCACTGCCAGAGGATACGGGTCATCTCGTCGCCGTCCATCTCGACGAGAGGTGTTTTCATGATGATCTTTGCCATTGGTATTTACCTCCTAAACTAAATTGACTTGCGAAAAGCTGAGCGGTCAGTCAACGCTGCCCAGCAGAAAAGCCGTCCCAAACAAGAGGAATATCATGATCAGGATGATCACGTTTCTCAGAAGGGCGTATTTGAGCGAGATCTTGTCAAAGGAAACGCTTTTGTACGTTCCCACGCCAAAGGCGCCGATCAGGCCGAAGATCATATAGCCTCCGCCCAGCATCTTGGCTATGGCAAGTCCCAGGATAAACCCCAGAAACTGCGGCAGGAACAGCAGCCAGAGCCCCGGACTGCTCCTGCGCCTGCGGTAGCTCGGCATAAAGGTGCCGTTCTCTCTGAGAGAGTCCTCATACCGCTGATCTGTGGTATTTACGTCGTCGAAAATATCTTTGATGATCTCAATTATTCTCATGGTTTCCCTTTCCTATATCATTTGAAAAGCGGGAGCACGGTCATCACGAGCAGCCCCAGGATAAGCAGTCCGCCGATAAGGTCGAAGGCCTTGCTCTTTCCGTTCCAGCTGCCTGAGCGGATGTGCTTATACACATTAAGTCCCCAGAAAACAAGGAGAAGCAGTACGAAGAATATGAGTATCTTGATCATGCCTTCCATAGAGCGCTCCTCCTATCTCGTTTTCACACGGATATATGTAAGTATGATAAGATGCAGCGGATAGAAGATGTAGAACACCCACTTGCTCAGCTTGCCGCCGCCTCTTTTGCCGCTATAGAGCATGAGAAGCGGTATGGGGAGCAGCACGCCAAAATTCATCCAGTTGTAGACCAGGCTGGCCGGTGCTTTTAGAGTGGCTGTCATTATGGGGATGATCTTCAGCACAAAGGCAGTCAGACCGTAGGAAATGATCTGTTCCCTTGGTTTGCCCCGTGCTATCTCGAAGGCCAGCACGAACCAGATGATCCGCTCTCCCCAATCGCAGTGATCCGATGCATAAAGTATCAGAACGATCGCCGGGACTTTAAGGAATTTCGGGATCCTTTCAGAGTTGTACAGCCACAGAGTCAGAAGTCCCAGAAAGAGGGTCGCAATAACGCTGAGCTTGCACAATTTAAAAAAATGTCTTGTATTAAAATAGGCGAAAGCAAACTGAGAGACAACGGCAAATACTCCAAGCCTGATGAAATATTTCTTCAGGTCCCTGGTGTGATGGAAGCCCTCAGTAATGAAAAACGCCATTACCGGCGCAGTGGTCCTGCCGATAAAGTGGAGGAGCTGGCCGAGAAAGCTCTGTGTTGGGACAAAGAGCCATGCGTAGTGGTCGATCGCCATAGCTATGATAGCGATGTACTTGATGGCTGAGCCCGAAAGCCCCTTTGTCCCGGAAGAGCTGATCTTTACTTCACTGCTTTCAGTCATAGTGAAACGAAAAGCCGCTTACTTCATAGACTCTCTTGTGAAATCAAGGAGTCCGCCGGCAAGCATGATGTCCTTTGTTCTGCCGGAAAGCTCACAGAGAACGGGGATCTCAGCGCCGTTGGTCTTGTCGATAACAGTGAGCTGAGAAACGCCCTCAGCTACGGACTTTCTAACGTCGGCAAGAAGGAGCTGGTCGCCTTCCTGGATCTTGTCGTAGTCAGCCTCGTTCACGAATGTGAGAGGCAGGATGCCTGCGTTGATCAGGTTAGCTCTGTGGATACGAGCGAAGGACTTCACCAGAACTGCCTTTACTCCCAGATAAAGAGGAGCAAGGGCTGCGTGCTCACGGGATGAGCCCTGACCGTAGTTTGAGCCGCCTACGATGATGCTCTTGCCAAGGCGCTCGGCTCTCTTGGGGAAGCTCTCGTCACAAACTGCGAAGCAGAACTGTGAGATCTTCGGGATATTTGAGCGCAGGGGCAGGATCTTTGCACCGGCGGGCATGATGTGATCTGTTGTGATATTGTCGCCGACCTTGAGAGAAACAGGTGCGTCGATAGTCTCAAGGAGAGGAGTTGTCTCAGGATAGGGCTTGATGTTGGGTCCACGGAGGATCTCAACGCTGTCCATTTCCTCAGCAGGAACAGGAGGAACTATCATGTTGTCGTTGATAGTGAACTCCTCGGGCAGAGTGAACTCAGGCATATCGCCAAGCTCTCTGGGGTCTGTCAGATAGCCGGTGAGAGCGGAAACTGCTGCCATTTCGGGAGAAACAAGGTAGATCTGGCCGTCCTTTGTTCCAGAGCGTCCCTCGAAGTTTCTGTTGAAGGTACGCAGGGAGATACCCTTGGAGTTAGGTGACTGACCCATACCGATACAAGGACCGCAGGCGCTCTCAAGAATTCTTGCTCCGGCGTCGATGAGGGTCGCAAGAGCTCCGTTCTGAGCCATCATGTTCAGCACCTGCTTTGAGCCGGGTGCGATAGCCAGAGAAACATCAGGGTTGACTGTCTTGCCCTTGAGGATATAGGCCACCTTGAGCATATCGAGGAGAGAAGAGTTCGTACATGAGCCGATGCAGACCTGGTCTACCTTCAGCTTGCCGATCTCCTCAACGCTCTTAACGTTGTCTGGAGAATGAGGACAAGCAGCAAGAGGCACCAGCTGGCTCAGGTCGATGTTCAGCTCCTCGTCGTAAACTGCATCAGGATCTGCTGCAAGAGGAGTCCATACTTCCTCACGCTGCTGAGCCTTCAGGAACTGCTTTGTGATCTCGTCTGAGGGGAAGATAGAGGTAGTTGCGCCAAGCTCAGCACCCATATTTGTGATAGTTGCACGTTCAGGGACTGAGAGAGTCTTTACGCCCTCGCCAACGTACTCGATGACCTTGCCTACGCCGCCCTTAACGGACATTCTTCTGAGCACCTCAAGGATAACGTCCTTTGCAGCGACCCAGGGACGGAGCTTTCCGGTAAGGTTGACCTTGACTACCTTAGGGCAGGTGATGTAGTATGCGCCGCCGCCCATTGCAACAGCAACGTCAAGTCCGCCTGCGCCGATAGCGATCATTCCGATACCGCCGCCTGTGGGAGTATGGCTGTCAGAGCCGATAAGTGTCTTTCCGGGGATACCGAAGCGCTCCAGGTGTACCTGGTGGCAGATACCGTTGCCGGGACGTGAGAAGTAGATGCCGTGCTTCTTGGCAACGCTGCCGATGAAGCGGTGATCGTCGGCGTTCTCGAAGCCGCTCTGAAGAGTGTTATGGTCTATGTACGCAACAGAGCGCTCAGTCTTGACTCTGGGAACTCCCATAGCCTCGAATTCAAGATATGCCATTGTTCCGGTAGCGTCCTGAGTAAGAGTCTGATCGATACGGATACCGATCTCCTGACCCTTGACGTACTCTCCGTCAACAAGGTGTGCTCTGAGGATCTTTTCAGTAAGTGTGTAGCCCATTGAGATCATTCCTTTCAATACATATATATTACATTTTACTACTTTTCACAAAGTTTGTCAAGAAATAAACAGGTCCGTCAGAAAACTGTCCCCAAAATATAGTTAGCACACTATAACAAAAGAGCTTCCCCATAAGGAGAAGCTCCGGATCGACTGGTATTCTTAAAAAAGTTTCTCCGCAGTGATATAGCTGTGGCCGAACATCTGGTATTTGCCGTAGAACTGAAATCCAAGGGATCTGTAGATCGCCTGAGCGATATGGTTTTGCTCAGCCACAAGTATATGCACCGAACGGATCTGAGGCAGCTGCTGAAAAAGAAGCCGGAGCATCTCTCGGGAAAGTCCCCTGCCCTGAGATCTGCTGTCCACCGCAACTCTTGCGATCTCGCAGTAGTTTTCTCTCACCTGCCAGCAGTCGAGCCCGTCAAGCTCGTTTTCCGGCACCACTGATACGCAGCCCAGGATCTCGCCCTCTGCCTGCAAAACATACAAGCACTCGGCAGCTATGTCCTCGGCGATAGTCTCCCTGTTTGGATAGCTCTCGTCCCAGGTGCAGCCCGGCGCAGTCTTGGCACTGTGATAAAGGCGGAGGATGACCTCCGCCTCGTCAATTCTCGCTTTTCTCAGCTCAAACATCGTTTGCGATGATGTCATCAAGAGACTGTCTCTTCACTACAACTCTCGACTTGCCTTCGTTCACGAAAACTACTGCCGGCTTCTGAAGACGGTTGTAATTTGAAGACATGGAGTAGTTGTAGGCGCCAGTCGCCAGAACTGCCAGGATGTCGCCGCTCTCAGCGTGCTGGAGGGGCATATTCTCGCCGATAAGGTCGCCGCTCTCACAGCATTTTCCGGCGATAGTCACCTTCTCATTGCGCTCCTGAGAGGCCTTGTTCGCCACAACTGCCTCATACTCGGACTGGTAGAGGATGTATCTGGGGTTGTCGGCCATTCCGCCGTCAACTGAAATGTATGTACGGATACCGGGGATCTCTTTTCTTGCACCTACAGTGTACAAAGTGATACCGGCAGAAGCTGCGATCGAACGGCCGGGCTCGATGTAGATGAAGGGGCGCTCAATGCCCAGCTTGCTGCACTGCTCGTCAACAACAGCTGCAACTCGCTCCATGTAGACCTCGAAGGGAGCAGGATCGTGCTCCTCCAGGTACTTTATGCCGAAGCCTCCGCCCAAATTCAGGCCGGGGATCTCATAGCCAAGCTCATTCTTCACCTTTGCGATGAACTCCAGCATGACCTTTGCAGCGGCCTCGAAGGGATCGATGTCGAAGATCTGGGAGCCGATGTGGCAGTGAACGCCCACCAGCTTCACATTCTGGCAGGAAAGAGCTTCCTTAACTGCCTCAAAAGCCTCGCCGGTCTCCAGAGCAAAGCCGAATTTGCTGTCGATCTGGCCGGTCATGATGAACTGGTGAGTGTGTGCGTCGATACCGGGCTTGATGCGGAACATGATGTGCGGACAAGCCTTCATCTCCCCGGCGATGCGCTCAAGGCGCTCCAGCTCAGGAAGGTTGTCAACGATGATGTGGCCAACTCCCACCTCAAGGGCGTAGCGGAGCTCCTCATCGGTCTTGTTGTTGCCATGGAAGCCCACCTTCTCCATGGGGAAGCCGGCCTTCACTGCGGTGTAGAGCTCGCCGATAGAAACTGCGTCCAGACCGTCGCCCTCAGAAGCTACTACTCTGCACATCTCAAGGCATGAGAAGGCCTTGCTTGCGTAGCACACAAGTCCCATGCCCTGGTAATTCTTCTGCATACTCTCGTGAAATCTGCGAAGATTGCTGCGAATGAGCTGCTCGTCCATAACGTAGAGCGGGGTGCCGTACTGCTGAGCAAGCTCCACTGTGTCAGCGCCGCCGATAGTCAGGTTGCCCTGAGAGTTGACGGACAAATTTTCGGATACAAACATATTCTTGAGTCCTTTCGGGTAAATTTATATAGCAGCGACGTCATTGTCGTCTGCAATATCCTCAACTATCTGTCTGAGCTCTTCCACTCCCTCAAATGTTTGGGAAGAAAAGGGCACGACGTGCATATCGTCGAAGCAGGGGATCTCCTCACGGAAAGCCTCCATGCGCTTTTGACGCTCCATTTTCTTCAGTTTATCGGCCTTTGTCAGCACCAGCACAAAGGGCATCTCGGTGTCGATGAGGTAGTTGATCATGTGGACGTCATCCTTTGTGGGAGCGTGCCGCATATCCACCAGCATGAACACCAGTCTGATGTCACGGTCTGAGCTGAGATAGCCCTCGATAAGGCCTGACCAGCGCTCCTTCTCGGACTTGGCCACCTTTGCGTAGCCGTAGCCGGGGAGGTCTACAAAGTAGAGCGGATCGAGGCTGTAGAAGTTTATGGTGGCTGTTTTTCCCGGAACAGAGCTGACTCTGGCCAGATTTTTCCGGTTGAACAGCTTATTTATCAGGGTCGATTTGCCCACGTTAGAGTGACCTGCAAAGGCGATCTCAATACGCTCCGGGGCAGGGATCTGGGAGAACTTGCCGTAGGAGGCGTAATACTCGGCCTTATTGTAATTCAGCTTCATTTTGGTCTCCTTTCATCTGGCTTATTTCTTCACGAGTGCAGTGTCCAAAACATCGGTGAGCTCCTTTGCGAAGACAAACTTGATGTTCTCCTTGACTGCATCGTCCACCTCCTCAAGGTCAGGGCGGTTTTCCTCGGGAACGATCACGGTCTTGATACCGGCTTTGAAAGCGGCCATGGTCTTCTCACGGAGGCCGCCGATCGGCAGCACCTTGCCGTGAAGGGTGATCTCGCCTGTCATTGCCACATCAGAGCGGACTGCTCTTCCGGAAAGTGCCGAAACAAGGGCAGTTGTCATGGTGACTCCGGCAGAGGGGCCGTCCTTTGGGACTGCTCCCTCGGGAGCGTGGATGTGAAGATCCTTGTTCTTGTAGAAATCAGGGTCGATACCGTACTTCTTGGCAACGCTGCGGACGTAGCTCACTGCGATCTTGGAGCTCTCCTTCATAACGTCGCCCAGAGAGCCTGTTACCTCGATCTTGCCGGTGCCTTCAAGCACGATGACCTCCAGAGGCATGAGGACTCCGCCGACGGAAGTCCATGCCAGGCCGTTTACCACGCCCACCTGATCCTTCTTTGATGCAAAGTCGGAAAGGTAGCGCTTGATGCCCAGCAGGTCGTGAAGATCCTTGGCCTTTACAGTGATACGCTTGGCCTCACCTGAGGCGATACGTCTGGCTGCTTTTCGGCAGATAGAAGCGATCGAGCGCTCCAGGCTGCGGACACCGGCCTCCTTGGTGTAATACTGGATGATGTCATTTATGGCAGGATCCTGGAACTTCAGCTGAGTTTTGGTCAGGCCGTGCTCCTTGATCTGCTTGGGGATAAGGTGGTTTTTGGCGATATGGAACTTCTCCTCGGCTGTGTAGCTGGGAAGCTCGATGAGCTCCATTCTGTCAAGAAGAGGCCCCGGGATAGCGGAAACATTATTGGCGGTGGTAATGAAAACTGCCTTGCTCAGGTCGAAAGGCACCTCGATGAAGTGGTCACGGAAGGCATTGTTCTGCTCGCTGTCCAGCACCTCCAGCATTGCGGAGGAGGGGTCGCCCTTGATGTCACTGCACAGCTTGTCGATCTCATCAAAGAGTATCAGCGGGTCGGCAGAGCCTGCCTGCTGGATAGCGGTGATGATCCTTCCGGGCATTGCGCCCACATAGGTCTTGCGGTGGCCTCTGATATCGGCCTCGTCACGGACTCCGCCAAGGGAAACTCTTGCGTAGCTCCTGCCCATTGCCCTTGCGATAGACTTTGCGATGGAGGTCTTTCCTATTCCGGGAGGGCCTGCCAGACAGATGATCTGTCCCTTAACATCGGGGTTGAGCATATGGACAGCAAGGAACTCCAAAATGCGCTCCTTGACCTTCTTCAGGCCGTAGTGATCCTCTTCAAGGATAGCCTCGGCCTTCTCCATAGAGATCTTGGTCTTGGTGTACTTGCCCCAAGGCAGATCCAGAACTGTGTCAAGGTAATTCTTGATAACGAAGGACTCCTGGGAAGCCGGCGGCAGCTTGCTGAGCTTATCGGCCTCCTTCATCAGCTTCTCCTTGCTCTTTTCGTCAATAGGAAGGTTGCTGATGTCGTCCATGTAGCCGAAGACCTCCTCGCCGTCGTCCTCACCCAGCTGTTCCTGGATAACACGCATCTGCTCACGGAGGTAATACTCCTTCTGTCCCTTGTCTATGCTGTTTTTGGTCTGCTCGTTTATTATGTTCTCCAGCTCCAGGATCTCCACCTCGGAAGAAAGGCAGGCATAGAGCACGGAGAGCTTGTTCATCACATTTGTCTCCTCAAGGAGAGTCTGCTTGTCACGGTAATTCAGGTTGCAGTTGAAGGTCACAGCCTCATAGAGCTTGACCGGATCTGTCTGAGTCATTACGGAGACCAGCAGCTCGTTGGGCATTTTCGGGAAGAAGCTGGAATAGCGCTCGAAGATGTCCTTCACTGAGCGCATGAGAGCCTCAGCCTCGATCGGGTCGTACTTGGCCCGTGAGTATGTAGGGGTGCGCTTGATCTCAGCTCTGAGAGCATCGCCCTCGTCGATAAGGCGGACAAGGTTTGCCCTGTAAACGCCCTCCACAAGCACCTTCATAACGTTGTCAGGGAGCCTGAGCACCTGCTTGATCTCTGCAACGACACCGACCTTGTACAGGTCTGAGGCCTTAGGAGACTCCACATAGGACTCGTGCTGAGCTACCAGGAAGAG
The DNA here is from genome assembly GCA_902760805.1 of Ruminococcus flavefaciens. GTDB lineage: Bacteria > Bacillota > Clostridia > Oscillospirales > Ruminococcaceae > Ruminococcus. Next base: position 182,733 of record CACWHY010000002.1, read on the forward strand.
CCTTCCGCCCTCCTCTAAAGAGCGCTCGATAGAGGCAACGGACTTCTCCCTTGCCACATCAAAATGCATGACCATTTTGGGGAACGCAACAAGTCCCCTCATGGCAACAGTGTACAGGATAGTGCCTGATTCTGTACTTTTATCACTTTTCATAATCTGTTCCAAAATATTCACCTCTGCTTGGTGTGTAAAAATGCTTATACCTAAATGAATGCTTTCGCATTTATTATATCACAAAACCAAAAACATTGCAAGTACTGGAGAGCATTTACAAAAAGCCGCCTGTAGTTCCCTACCGGCGGCCATTTTTCTTATGCAGTAACGATACTGTTTGCGTTGTGGAGCTTCAGCTTTTCAACGGCCTGCTCTCTCATCTTGTACTTGAGTATCTTTCCGGCGGCGTTCATGGGGAAGCCGTCTACGAAGTCAACGTACCGGGGACACTTATGCTTGGCCATTCTCTCAAGGCAGAAGTCCTTGATCTCCTGCTCGGTGGCAGTTTCGCCGTCCTGGAGAACGATGCAGGCCATGATCTCCTCACCGTAGTCCTCGTCGGGCACACCGATGACCTGAACGTCCTTTACCTTTGGATAGGTGTACAGGAAGTCCTCGATCTCCTTGGGGTAGATGTTCTCACCGCCACGAATGATCATGTCCTTGATACGGCCTGTGATCTTGTAGTAGCCGTCAGATGAGCGGCGTCTTGCCAGGTCTCCAGTGTGGAGCCAACCCTCCTCGTCGATAGCTGCGGCAGTTGCCTCAGGCATCTTGTAGTAGCCCTTCATGATATTATAGCCTCTTGCTACGAACTCGCCGTCCACATCGTCCGGAAGCTCCTCATTGGTCTCGGGGTCAACGATACGGCACTCAACACCAAAGATCGGGCCTCCGACTGTGTTTACACGCTGCTCGATAGAGTCTGTGGTCTTGCTCATGGTGGTGGCAGGAGAAGCCTCGGTCTGACCGTATGTGATACAGATCTCGCTCATGTGCATCTTCTCGATGACCTCCTCCATTGTCTTGATAGGACAGGGCGAGCCGGCCATTATTCCAGTTCTCATGTAAGAGAAATCGGTCTTTTCAAAATTCTCATGTCCCAGCATTGCAATGAACATTGTGGGAACTCCGTGGAAGCAGGTGATCTTCTCCTTATTGATACAGTCAAGTCCCTTTCTGGGAGAAAATCTGGTTATAGGAGACATAGTAACGCCATGAGTTACGGAGGCTGTCATTGCCAGCACCATGCCGAAGCAGTGGAACATAGGCACCTGGATCATCATGCGGTCTGCTGTGGAAAGGTCCATGCAGTCGCCGATAGCCTTACCGTTGTTCACTACGTTGTAGTGGGTCAGCATAACGCCCTTGGGGAAGCCTGTCGTTCCGGAGGTGTACTGCATATTGCACACGTCATGGATATTGATGGTCTTTCTTACAGCCTCAACCTCGCTGTAGGGAACGTTCTTGGAATACTCAAGAGCCTCCTCCCAAGTGAAGCAGCCGTTGTTCTTGGAGTCGATAGTGATGACGTTCTTCAGGAAGGGCAGTCTTGCGGACTTCAGCTGTCCGGGCTCACAGGTCTCAAGCTCGGGACAGAGCTCCTTGATGATGTCAACGTACTTGATATTCTTGATACCGTCGATCATTACCAGAGTCATGGTATCGGACTGGCGGAGCAGGTACTCTGCCTCGTGGATACGGTACTCGGTATTCATAGTTACCAGAACAGCGCCGATCTTGGTAGTTGCCCAGAAAGTGATATACCACTGGGGAACATTAGTTGCCCAGATAGCAACGTGGTCGCCCTTCTTTACGCCCATTGCCAGCAGAGCTCTTGCGAAGGTGTCAACGTCGTCACGGAATTCAGGGTATGTACGAGTGTAATCCAGCTCAGTATAGCGGAAAGCGTACTGGTTGGGGAACTGCTCGCAGATACGGTCCAGAATATCGGGGAATGTGTAGTTGAGGATACGCTCCTTTGGCCAGGGGTACTGGCCGTCGCCCTTGATGCTGGTCTGGAGGGCGTGCTTGTGGCGCTTCTTATAAGGTGCCATGTACTCTGCGAACTGCGGGATAACGATACCTGCATCGCTCAGGTCGGGAGCCCAGCGCTTTACCCACTCCAGAGAGATATAGCCGTTGTAGCCGATGTTCTCAAGAGCTGCGATCATTTCCTTTACAGGGATGTCACCTGTGCCCATGATACGGTACTCTACCTTGCCCTCTGCGTTCACAACGGAGTCCTTTACCTGGATGTACTTGATGTACTCGCCGAGATTTTCCACGGTAGTCTCAGGAGACTCGTTGTTGTACCGGTAGGGGTGGTGCATATCCCAAAGGGCAGCTACCTTGCGGCTCTTGACAGAGCTCAGCACCTTTGCAAGACGTGCTGAATCGCTGTAAACGCCGTTTGTCTCCACAAGGAGGGTAACGTTATGCTCCTCGGCAACAGGTACCAGCTTCCTCAGAGCTTCGATGATGTACTCATCGTCAACATCTCCGCCGGGAGCAGGCTCCAGATCGCCAAGGATACGGATATATGGTGTGCCGAGCTTCTGTGCCAGCCTGGCATATTCTGTGATCTCTTCTTTTATGTCGTCAAATTTGTCCTTGAATTTCAGGCAGGCGCCGGAGGTGAGACAGGGGATCTCCAAGCCTAGAGAAGCCAGCTTGGCAATAGTCTTAGGAAGCTGAGCCTCTGTAAAGGGCTGAGCCTTGACCGAAAATATCTCATTCCCCAGGCCACGGATCTCGATACCGTCAAAACCGAAGTCCTTAGCCATGGAATAGATGTCTGTCCAGGAAAAATCCGGGCAGGCAAGTGTTGAAAAACTGATTTTCATCGTGATCATTCCTTCTCGAATAAATTAAACACTTCATATTATAACATATTAAAGCGAAAAAATCAAGAGGAGAAGTAAGATTTTTCCAGAAAAGCCTTTTGAACACATCTTTTGTGCCGATTCATCATAGACATGAGCTTCGTCACCAAGATAAATATTTTACACATTTTCAAGTAAGCCTTCTTATTGGTGCTGCCGATCGTTGACATTTTGTCCAGATCATGCTAGAATATATGTATAACTATTAGTTGAGTCAGATTCTTCTCTCCGGAGGATAATAATATGAAATGGATCTTAAGCCCCCTGCTCTTTGCCGCTTCGATCTTCCTTATGGTCAGCGGCTTTGTCAGCTTTAGCAAGGCAAAAAACAACAAGATAGCTTCCCCTTTGCGAAGAGTTCTCTTCCTGTCGGGTACCGCTCTGGCGTTTCTGGGAGCCGCCTATGTCGCCAAGGATGAGCTGCCGGCCTACTGCCTTTACTCCGCTTATTTCTGCCTGATAGACGCTACTCTTATCTCGCTGGTGGTCTTCGCCAGGCGCTACACCGGACATCACACCCGCACCGGCGGCAAGATCAGGTATTTCTGCTTTGCGGCACTTGTGGACTGCGTGATGATGGCGGCTGACCCCATTACTCACTGGGTCTACAGCCTTTCACCATACTACGACAAATTCGGTACCTACTTCTTCCGCATAGAAAGCCGCAACATCATGTACTGGTACCACCTTGTGCTGGCCTATCTGCTCACCGCTGCCGCTATGGCTACTCTCGGCAAGAAGATCGTTCGCTCGCCTAAGATCTACAAGATGAAGTACGCCTGTCTGCTGGCTGCCATCAGCATGATACTGCTGACCCACGCACTCTGCGTAAGGTTTTCGGCTCTTGTGGACGTTTCCGTTGTGCTGTACCCATTTGCAGGCTTCGTATTACTCTACTTCACTATACTCTACATCCCAAGAGGACTTATGGAGAGGCTGCTGTTCTTCACTATCGCCAATATGAAGGACGGCATCATCTGTCTTGATGTTGACGGAAAGCCTGTTCACTCCAACCGCAACGCACAAGTATTCTGCTCCTCCGAAAACGATCCCAAGGCCATGGAGATCCAGATCGAGCGCTGGTTTAGGGAGAACATCACTACAGGCGCAAACAACCAGTCCTGGAGCCTCACACGCCGTGTTGATGACACAAACCGCTACTACGACATCGAGTACAAAACCATTTTCGATGCTCAGTACAAGTATCTCGGCTGCTTCTTCATAATCCACGACAAGACCGAGGAGTATGAGGGCATTTCTGAGGAAAAATACCGTGCCAACCACGACCTCCTCACAGGCCTTTATAACAAGGAGCGTTTCAATGAAGCCGCCGGCACTGAGATCCTTGGCAACACCGATGAGCGCTACTACATCATCTGCACCGATGTGAAGAATTTCAAGATCGTCAACGATGTTTTCGGAACAGATACCGGCGACCGTGTTCTCAAGCGCCTCGCTGAGATCTTCGACGACTTCTGCAATGATAACTACATCTACGGAAGACTCACAGGCGACCGCTTCGCCCTTTGCGTGAAGAAGGACAGCTTCGATGAAAGGGCTCTGCTGGAGGCTATCTCTCAGATCACAAACTTCACCGGGAGCAATTCCTTTAAGATCTACGTTCACGTCGGAGTTTACGAGGTCAAGGACCCCTATCTGAAGGTGTCCGTTATGTGCGACCGTGCAAATCTGGCAATAAAAACGATCAAGGACAGCTATTCCAATATCATCGCATACTACGACAGCAAGCTCCGTGAGAGTTACCTGAACGAGCAGAAGGTCATCAGCCTTTTTGAGGACGCTCTTGCCAACAGGGAGTTCTGCTTCTATGTTCAGCCTCAGACTCAGGTAAACGGCAGAGTCGAGGGCGGCGAGGCTCTTGTTCGCTGGATCCACCCTTCTCAGGGCATGATCACTCCCGGCAGCTTTGTACCTGTCTTTGAGCAGGCCGGGCTCATTAGCCGGCTTGACCGCTATATCTGGGAGCTTGCCTGCTCTCAGCTGAGAAAATGGGACCAGGAAGGCTACCGCCAAAACTACCTTTCTGTCAATATCTCTCAGAAGGATTTCTACGTTCTGGACATCTACGATATTTTCACTACTCTGGTCAAAAAATACCAGATCGACCCCAAAAATCTCCACCTGGAGATCACCGAGACCGCTATCATGAACAACCCGCAGTCTCAGCTCCCCCTCATCGACAAGCTCAGGCAGTTCGGCTTTTTGGTGGAGATCGACGATTTCGGCAGCGGCTATTCCTCACTCAACACGCTGAAGGACTTCAACGCCGATGTGCTGAAGATAGACATGGGATTTCTCGAAACAAAGGCTGAAAATGAGGCCAAGAGCAAGACTATCCTCAGAAGCATCATCTCTCTGGCCAAGGCTTTGGATATGGAGGTGATCACCGAGGGCGTGGAAACTCAGGAGCAGGTGCGCTTCCTGACAGACTTCGGCTGTGATATCTTCCAGGGATACTACTTCGCTAAGCCTATGCCTGTGGAAGATTTTGAGAAAAAATACCTTTCGCTCTGACACCTTACCAAACCAACGATCGGAGGCGCTTATGGATAAACAGGACCACAACATTCTCAATGAGATAGCCGGTAAATGCTTCGCAAGATACCTGGGCTATGTCTCCCTTGAGGAGTTCATGGTCAGAGCTACCAGCTTCACGGCGGCTCTTTCCGATGATACTATCCGAGATCTCAGACTGAGCGAGTCTGCTCAGCTGATCGCTAGCGAGGAACAGATCACCAGCTACACTGCTGCATTGGCTGTGATCACCGGAGTTTGGCTCCCTGAGCCCCTTGACCCGGATATAGGTGAGGTCTTCTCCCGGGAAAAGCTGATCGCAATGTACCGCAGCGGAAGCAAGTTCCTGACTGCGGAATACGCTTGCGTGATAAAAGGCGAAAACCGCCGCAAACAGATAGCTTGTCAGCTCAGCGAGGAGGACGGCCAGATCTGCGGCACCTTCCTGATCTTCGACCTGACTGATGAGTATTCCCGGAAAATGACCGTCATGAAAATGGCAGAGTACGACGGCCTCACTCAGCTGCTGAACAAGCAGTCCTGTGAGAGCCACGTCGAGGAGTTTCTGTCATCTGCTCCCGAGCAGGAATGTATCCTCATGATCATGGACATCGACTTCTTCAAGCGATTTAATGACCAGTACGGCCACGACGTGGGCGACATCGTTTTGCAGGCCGCCGCTCGCACCTTGGAGAAATTCTTCGGCCGTGACAGCATCATCGGCCGCACGGGCGGTGACGAGTTTTTGGTGCTCCTAAAGCACAGGACTCCCGAGGAGGCCGAGGAGGAGATCGGTCAATTCTGCCGGGAAAGACACTTCGTTGAGCGAGGGAGCAAGGCCTACACCTTCACCTTCTCAGTGGGATATTCTGTCTCTCCCTCTCAGGGAACTACTCTGGCTGAGCTCTCCACAAAGGCCGACATGGCGCTGTATAACGTGAAAATGCACCACCGTAACAACTTTATCCGCTACAGTCCGGAAATGCTCATGCAAAAGCGCACTCAGCTGGGATTCAACCTATCTGACATCGTTTCCGGTATCCCCGGAGCTATCCTGGTTTACAAGGCCGACGAAAAGGAGGAGATCCTCTTCGCCAATGAGCAGCTCTACGCACTTTTCGAGTGCGACTCCATGGACGAGCTGCTGGATTTCAGCGGTGACAGTTTCAAGTTCATCGTTCACCCGGACGACATCGAACGAGTCGAGAAAAGCATCACAAGGCAGATAAGCTCCAATAAATTCGGCCTGGATTACGTTACCTACAGGATAATCACCAAGACCGGCAGGATCAAGGTGGTGGACGACATCGGCCACTTGGTGCATACTCCCAGCTACGGCGATATTTTCTACGTTTTCCTCTACGACCATGAGCAGAAAAATAAGATCCTGCGGAAGGCTGGTGTAGTGGAATGACTGTGTGCGGATATGAGCTTATCAGGAGCAAGCGCAAAACTATGGGCATTTCCGTCAAGCTGGACGGAAGCGTGATCGTCAGGGCTCCCCTGAGAGCTCCAAGCGCCGATATTGAGCGGTTTGTGGAGGCGAATAGAGACTGGATCTTCCGGCAGAAGGCTAAAATGGAAAAGGTCTCAGCTGAGGCCTCCCGGGAGAAAGCCTTCACTCAGGAGGAGATCCGGGAAATGGCTGAAAAGGCTCTTCAGATCATCCCGCCCAGAGTCGAACACTTCGCAAGGCTGATCGGAGTTACCTACGGTAAGATCACCATTCGCAATCAGAAGTCACGGTGGGGGAGCTGCTCCTCAAAGGGCAACTTGAATTTCAACTGCCTGCTGGTGCTGGCGCCGCCGGAGGTGCTTGACAGCGTGGTAGTCCATGAGCTGTGCCACCGAAAGGAAATGAACCACTCCCCTGCATTTTACGCCGAGGTGCTGCGAGTTCTCCCGGACTATCACAAGCACGACCAATGGCTGAAAAAGAACGGCCCTGTGCTGATAAAGCGCATGACCGGATAAAAAAGACCTCTGCCAGCTGACAGAGGTCTTTTCTTATTTCATTATGATCAGCACCAGAACTGCGATATGAAGGGCGATGCCCAGGATATTCACAGCCCAGAAATACCAGTGCTTGGTCTTGTGGCGGAACAGCTTCATTCCGGCGATACCGCCCAAAGCTCCCCCGAAAAATCCAAACCCCAGCAGGGTGGACTCACGGATCCGCCATTTGTTCTTTTTGGCCTTAACCTTGTCTGCTTTGTACAGGATCAGAGTGATGAAACTCATGAGCAGTATGAAGCAGCCGTAGCCGATAAGCAGTTTTTCCTTCATTGGGGCTCCTTACTCGCTGACGCTGAAATCCGTATCCAGCGTGCAGAGGAACTTGTACTGAGGATAGTGCTCCTTCACCAGCTTCAGCACCTTATCGTAAACGGCCATTCTATCGCTAGCATCGAAGTCCACGATCACGTCGAACTGCACTGTGTCGGTGTCCTTGTGAAGATAGAAGCCGTGTACCTGGATAACGTACTCAACGCTCATTGCAAGGCGATAGATCTCCTCACGGAGCTTCCGCACCTCCTCGTCACGGGTGTTCACGGAGTAAACGCTGAGGGCGGTGAGGATTATGTTCTGCTCCTGGTACAGCTTCATGGCAGCTTTACGCTGGATAGAGTCGATCTCCTCGACGGTGAGTGTGTCCGGTACCTCGATGTGTGCTGAGCAGTTGAGCCTGTCGGGGCCGTAGTCGTGGAAGATCAGGTCGTAAACTCCCATTACCTGGGGGATCTCCATGATGGACTTCTTCACAGCGGCGGCTGTTTCGGCTCCTACTCGCTGACCCAGAAGGTGGGAAATGGTCTCACGGAGCATCTCTATTCCCGATTTGATGATGAATATTGAAATAACTGCACCGAGCCACGCCTCAAGCTTTATGTGGAAGAGCAGGTATACTGCCGCTGCAACTAATGTGGATGCCGAGATCACTGAGTCCATCATGGCGTCTGTTCCGGAGTTCACCAGAGAGTCGGAATTCACCTTCTGGCCAACGCCCTTGACGTACCTTCCCAGCAGGATCTTCACCAAAACTGCCGAGGCAACGATGATGAGGGCAGCAGCGGAATAGTCAGGTGTATCGGGCTTTATGATCTTCTTTACCGACTCTACCAAGGAGGTTATACCGGCATAGAGAATGATGACCGAGATCAGCATAGCGCTGATGTATTCGATCCTTCCGTGACCCCATGGGTGCTTCTTGTCAGGCTGCTTTCCGGCCAGCTTTGTGCCGATTATGGTGATCAGCGAGCTTCCAGCGTCACTGATATTGTTTACTGCGTCCAGTACGATAGCGATGGAGTGGGCAAGAAGTCCGATGATGGCTTTGAATGCCGCCAGGAATACGTTTGCGGCGATACCAACCACGCTCGTGCGGATTATCACTTTGTCTCTGCTTAGATCTTTTTGTGTGTTGACCACTATCCTGATCACATCCTTTCCTTTTAATTGTACCACAGTTCCTCCTCCTTTGCAACAATTTAGTTATATCTCGCTAACGGGAAAAATTTCCCCGGGAACGTTGCTTTATTCACAATTGTGTGCTATACTTATTCTATGATATGACATAGTTTGCGAAAGGAAGATATAGTTGAGTTCAAAATTTCTCCGTGGAATGGCCCACGGTTTGCCCATAGGTCTGGGCTATCTGTCAGTTTCATTCGGCTTTGGCATACTTGCAGTGAGGAGCGGTCTAAGCTGGTTTCAGGCCGGCATGATCTCGCTGACCAACCTTACCTCCGCAGGACAGGCTGCCGGAGTTGACATCATCGCTGCGGCCGGAACGATTCTGGAAATGGTGCTGGTGCAGCTGACCATAAATCTGCGCTACTCCCTAATGGCGCTTTCCCTCTCTCAGAAACTGGATCCGAAATTCACCACAGGCCACAGGCTTTTGGCCTCATATGGCATAACGGACGAGATCTTCGCAGTTTGCTCTGCGCAAAAGGAGCTGCTCTCACCTGCTTATATGTACGGAATGATACTTGTGGCCACTATCGGCTGGGTGACGGGAACTCTCCTGGGCGCGACCGCCGGAGCGATAGTTCCCGCAAGAGTTTCAGCTGCTCTGGGGATACTTCTGTACGGAATGTTCATCGCTATCATCGTTCCTCCAGCCAAAAAAGACAAGAGCGTGCTGGCAGTAGTCATCGCAGCAGCCCTGTTCAGCCTGCTGTTCAAGTACGTTTTCACTGCTGTTTCAGGAGGATTTGCGATCATCATCTGCGCCGTTTGCGCATCTGCCCTGGGAGCGGTCTTCTTCCCCGTTAAGGACGAGGAGGAACAGTCATGAGCATCGCAGTTTACATTGCGGTAATGGCAGGGGTCACCTACCTGATCCGAATGATCCCCTTCACTTTTTTCCGCAAAAAGATCAAAAGCCGCTTCATTCGCAGCTTCCTCCACTACATCCCCTACGCTGTTCTCAGCGCAATGACCTTCCCGGCGATCTTCTACAGCACGGACAACTTCATCTCAGCCGCCGTTGGAACTGTGGCTGCCCTTGCGCTGGCCTACCTGGGACTTCCCCTCATCGCAGTTGCCGGAGCTGCTTCCCTTGGAGCTTTTATAACTCTGCTTATCACAAAATAAACTTGAGGTGTACATTATGAAAAATGCCATAGATAGATTTATAGGCGACTCTATCAGCGACAAGAGCACTGTCGGCGCTTCCTGCCTTGTTTTTAAGGACGGTCAGGAGGTCTATTCCGGGGTTTTCGGAAAGGCCGACCGTGAGAATGACATCCCTATGAGAAGAGACAGTATTTGCAGGCTTTTTTCCCTCTCAAAGCCTGTTACAGCCGCTGCCGCAATGATCCTTTTCGACCGTGGACTGCTCTCTCCTGAGACTCCCGTCAGCGATATTTTCCCGGAATACGGCTCTCTCACCTACCTCGACAGCAGCGGCAATATCCTGCCCTGCGGCAAGACCATGACCGTTTTCCACCTGCTGACAATGACCTCGGGAGTTCCCTATCCAAACAACTACAACGCTTCTGTCAAGGCGGCAGGAGCCCTGTTCGACCGGATCTTCGACGGAAATGACGGTCTGGCGCCAAAGGTCTCCACCGAGGAGTTCGCCAGATGTGCCGCTCAGATACCGCTGCTTTTCCCCTGCGGCCAGCACTGGGACTACGGCCTTTCCGCCGATATTCTGGGAGCTGTTATCGAAAGGGTCTCCGGCATGAGGTACGGGGAATTCCTCCGGAAGAATATCTTCGCTCCCCTGGGAATGGACGACACCGGATTTTTCGTTCCCAAGGAGAAACAGGATCGCTTCACCGCTCTGTACAAATGGGAGGCCGGCAAGCTGGTCCGGGACAGCCAGAATTACCTGGCGCTCTCTGATTACCTGAGCCAGCCCTCCTTTGAGTCAGGAGGCGCCGGACTTGTCTCCACTATCGACGACTACTCCAAGTTTGCCCGTATGCTCACAGGCGGCGGTCAGCTGGACGGCGTCAGGATCATAAGCCCCGAGAGCTTTGCCTACATGACATCTCCTCTCCTGGGGAAAACTCAGCAGGCTGACCTCTGGGACAGGCTTGTCGGCTATAATTACGGCTGTCTGGTAAGGGTCAAGACCGATGAGAGCATCGCTCAGGTAAAGACTGCTGAGGGGGAATTCGGCTGGGACGGCTGGACTGGGACCTATTTCAACTCCAACAAAAATACCGGCATAACCGTGCTGTACTTCACTCAGATCGCCGGCGCAGGGACTACCTGGCAGGCCGAAGCTATCAGCAAGCTGGCATACGAGCAGCTGAGTTGACATAGAGCCTGCCTTCCGCATACAATGAACGGGAAGACCTCTTCCCAATTTATGCGAAAGGAAGTTTTTCTATGCCAAAGGTTTTTCTCAGCCCCTCTACCCAGGAATTCAACCAGTACGCCACCTCCGGCAACGAGGAGCTTTATATGAACTTGCTGGCCGACCGTGTAGAGCCCTATTTTCGGGCGTCGGGGATACAGTTCGTCCGCAACGACCCCAGCCGTGGCGCTCAGGGTGCGATCAATGACTCCAACGCCGGAAGCTACGATATGCACCTCGCTCTTCACTCAAATGCGGCGCCGGAGTCCCTTTCCGGAAGACTCAGAGGGATTGACATCTACTTTGCTCCCAAGAGCAAAAACAGCGAAAAGCTGGCAAATATCATCGCAAACAACCTGATGAGCATCTACCCTCTCCCCGACAAGATCAGGGCTGTTCCAACTGATAGGCTGGGTGAAGTCCTCCGCACGAAGGCTGTGGCGGTGCTGTGCGAGCTAGGCTATCACGATAATTTTGCTGATGAGGCCTGGATCAAGAACAATTTAGGCCAGATTGCCCGAAATATCGCACGTTCTGTCTGCGACTACTTCGGGATCCCTCTGGTCATGCCGGGACCTGTCCGCTGGGGAACTGTTGTCACTGACGGCTCTGGGCTGAATATCCGCAGCTATCCTTCCACCGAAGGCCGGATCCTGGGCTCTATCCCAAACGGCGCAGCAGTCACCATATACGGCGAGACCGGCGGCTGGTATGTGGTCTCATACAACGGGATCACCGGGTATTCCAGCGGAAAATTCATCATGATCTGATCTCAGGGAAGATGCCTCCGGGCGTCTTCCTTTTTGCAGTCATTGACAAAAGACAGGGATCGTTGTATACTTTTATTAAGAGTTTTTGCGAGGTGAAGCTATGAGATACTGTTCAAAACTGGCTAAAAGAGCCGCAGCAGCTTTGGCTTTGTTGACCGGATATTGTCTTCTTAGCTCATGCGGAAAAGCTGTTATCTCCGGCAATGAAAACAGCTATTCCGTCGAGTATAACGGTGTTACCTACGATAGCGCTGTTTTCTATAACGCAGACAGCGACCGTGAACGTATAGGAAAGGCAGAAAACGGCGCTTATGTTTACTCTGTTGGAGGCTTCGATCCGCCCAAATATCTGCTGGTAGTGGGCAGTGACAACAGTGGCTGCTTCATTGCCCAGGGCGAGACTGTACCAACCTCCGGAACAGTGACAAAGGCTCTCATCGACCCTGGCGTAAGGAGCGACAACAGCAAGTGGCTCTCCAAAAAGGAAGATCTGGATATGCTGGAGGAGATCAGCAGCCTCACCGGCGAGCTGGAGACCTTCACCATCGACAACTACTTCACTGACGGGAATTCCTTCTATTACGTCTACGACGACAGCAAAGTTTCCTGTGAGGAGAACTGTGGCGGATATGTGGCCTACGCTCAGGGAAATTGGATCTATATCTCGCCAGAGTCAAACTGCACCTATGACTGGGGCGAGGCCAACTCAGTTACCGTTACTGCCATTGCCATAAAAGACAAAGACCTGATCCAGAGAATGTGCAGCAGTGACCTTACAAAATACATCGAATACTGAAAGGAGCGATCAAATGTCCGCACCATTAGCAGATAAAATTCGTCCCACCACACTTGACGACGTGGTGGGTCAGGAGCACATCCTTGCTCCCGGAAGGCCTCTGCGCCGTATCATCGAGAGCGGAAGCGTTCCCAATATGATCTTCTACGGACCCTCCGGCGTGGGCAAGACCACTGTTGCGAGGATCATCGCCGAGAACTGCGGAATGAGCCTGTACAAGCTCAACGGAACAACCTCCTCCATTTCCGACATCAAGGACGTGGTCGCACAGATTGGCAGCTTCGGCAGCGAAAACGGGATCCTGCTCTACCTGGACGAGATCCAGTATCTGAACAAAAAGCAGCAGCAAAGTCTGCTGGAATACATAGAGAGCGGCGAGATCACGCTCATCGCCTCCACTACGGAAAATCCCTATTTTGCGGTATATAATGCGGTCATCAGCCGGAGCACGGTCTTTGAATTCAAGCCAGTCTCCGCTCAGCAGCTGCGCCCTGCGATCACGAGAGCCTTCCGGCTTTTAGGCGAGCAGGAGGGCTGCCAGATAGATGCCGGAGACTCGATCGTGGATACCATCGCATTTAGCTGCGGAGGCGATGTCCGCAAGGCAATGAACACCGCCGAGCTTGCTGTTATGTGCGGCGAGCGCTCTGAGGGGAAGATCACTGTCACTGAGGAGTCCCTGAAGATCCTTGCTCAGCGCAGCAATATGCGCTACGACCGGGACGGCGACCAGCACTACGACATTCTCTCAGCTTATCACAAGTCCGTGCGAGGCTCCGATGAGAATGCGGCGCTGCATTATGCGGCTCGGCTCATCGAGGCCGGTGACATTATTTCTCTGTGCAGAAGAATGCTGTGTATCGCTTCTGAGGACGTGGGACTCGCCTATCCCCAGGCGATCGTTGTGACAAAGGCCTGCGTTGACTCCGCCTTGCAGCTTGGGCTCCCCGAGGCAAAGCTCCCGATCGCTGAGGCCACGATACTGCTGGCAACTGCGCCTAAATCCAACAGCGCCTGCATGGCCATAGACGCTGCACTTGCCGATGTTCAGAGCTGCGATGCGCTGGATTTCCCCAGGCACTTGCAGAACAAGCACTTCGACGGAAGCGGCGCAAAGATCGTGGGCCAGCATTATCTCTACCCACACGATTTCAAAAATCACTACGTCCGCCAGCAGTACCTTCCCGATGCGCTCAAGGACAGGGTCTACTACGAATTCGGCGATAACAAGCAGGAACAGGCTGCTCTGCTATACCGGAAAAAGATACTTGAGGATGCAGAATAACAAAAGCCCCGGAGACATCTCCGGGGCTGCTTACTATTCGATTTTACTGACGGGAACCGTCAAAGTTGTGCTGAATTCAGCGGGTTTTCAGTTTCTCATTGGACTCACCTATTAATCTAGATTTTACTTATCCATGTGCGGTATAAGATTTCAGGTAAGACGTCAGTTTCTCATTGGACTCAACCTTTACATAAAGATTTTTTGACAATATATCTAAAGACTCATCGTCGAAGTTTCAGATAATCCTGTATCCAAAGTGAGCTTAGACATGAAGCCGTCAATTTATCAGCCAAACGGTCGCATCATGAAAGGATTACATTGTACTTTCAAAACTGTGGAACAAGCTCGAAGCCTATATTCCCTCTTTTAGGGATCCAATCACTCTGCAAGCCCGCCGGCTCCACGCTGTGAATTTTTGTTTCCTTCCATTGGACTCACACTCCCTTCCGCATTGAAATCGTTTTACATTGAGGCCGCAGCCTCAGTCCAAGTAAACCATGCTTGGAATAACTTTTGCTATTCCTTTTCCTTGATTATATATTACCACAACCTTTGGCAAAAGTCAATAGTAATTGTGCGAAATTCTGTGTTTTTCTGTTAATTTCAGCAACAAGCACAACGGGCAGTTTCTTCTATTGGCAGATCTGCACAAAGGGAACTCAAGCCTTATATTCCCTCTTGCAATCTTCCGCCGGATAGTGTATAATATTTATGTAAGAGCGCCGGCGTGAGAAAAACTGGCCTGCGCCGGAACGGAGATAACTATGTCTGAAATGAACGAATACACCCCCGAGCTCTTTGAGCTTATCGACGACGAGGGGAACAAGAAGGCCTTCGAGCTCATCGACACCGCTGAGATCGGCGGCGAGCAGTATTTCGCTATGATCCCCGCTATCGAGGACGAGAACTTCCTTGAGGCCGACTGTGACCTGGTGATCCTCAAGTCCATTTTCGAGGACGGTGAGGAGATCCTTGCTACGATCGACGACCCAGAGGAATTCACAAACGTGTCCGAGTATTTTCTACAGAGAATGGAAGAGGCTCTCAGCGAGGACGACGAGGATTGACAGGAAATTTTACAGTTTTTTTTCAAAAACTTACAAAAAAACTATTGATTTTCTTGAAGCATTGTGATATAATATATCCAGAGAACAAAATATTCTGCCTTGTTCGTGTAATTATAGTTTTTATAATCCAACACATTTTCTTAGGGAATTCAGCTCCGGCTGTGGACTGTAGACCTCCCGCTTTGCGGACGAAGGGAACGAGAAGCATTCGGGCGTTTACCCACCTGCTTCGTGCGGGTTTTATTCGCTATAAGACGGCAAGGCGGAGTATTTTTGTGTACTGAGCTCCTGTTCGCAGGAGCTTTTTTCATGCAAAGAGCCCCGGAGCAGTTTCTACCGCTTCGGGGCTTTTTCACTGTTTCAGGGCACTGCTTCGACCACAGTCCCATTCTCTAGACTCGCCTGACAGTCTATATACCGCTGATTGCTGCTTCCACGGAACTTTATCTCCCAGTCACGCTGAGCCTGGATAAAGGGGCCGTCGATCAGTATATCAGTCACCGCCAGCAGTTCTCCCCAGCCGTTTTTGTCCCGGCCGGCGTAAAGCTGCTCGAAGGTATAGCCTGTGTAGGTCACGATGTTCAGTCCAAGGTCACGGATCTGCTTGCCAAGAGCAGCAAGAGTTTCCGCCTGGCAGAAGGGCTCGCCTCCGCTGAAGGTCACTCCGTCAAGGAGAGGATTTCCCTTGATCTTGGTAAGGAGAGTGTCGGTGTCAACAAGTTCTCCCCCGGCGAAATCGTGGGTCTGTGGGTTGTGGCAGCCCTCGCAGTGATGAGGGCAGCCCTGGGTAAATATAGTAAATCTTATGCCCGGACCGTCCACGATAGAGTCGTTGACGGTGCCGGCGATGCGAAGTTCCATTATATCACCTTACACGCTGTGCTTTACTCGGTCGTGCTCCTCGGCCTTCTTGCCGTTGTTGAATCGGTCAAGAGTTCCCACAAGGTAGCCTGTGATCCTGCGGATCCTATCGAAGGCCACGTTGCCGTCGTGCTCCTTACGGCCGCAGCAGGGGCAGGTCTCGCCGATTATTCCGGTGTAGCCGCAGCAGGGGTCACGGTCAACAGGGTGGTTGATAGCGCCGTATCCGATGCCGGACTCCTTCATGCAGCGAACGATCTTCTCGAAGGCAGCAAGATTTTCAAGCGGGTCGCCGTCAAGCTCGATGTAGCTGATGTGGCCTGCGTTGGTGAGCTCATGATAGGGAGCCTCGATCTTGATCTTATCAAAGGCGCTGATCGGATAGTAGACCGGTACATGGAAGGAGTTTGTATAGTAATCACGGTCGGTAACTCCCTCGATGACGCCGTACTTCTTAGCATCCATGCGGACAAATCTTCCGGAAAGTCCCTCAGCAGGAGTTGCCAGAAGGGAGAAGTTCAGTTTTGTCCGATCAGCCTCCTCGTCAAGGCGCTTTCTCATGGCAGTAACGATCTCGATACCCAGCTCACGAGCCTCCTCGCTCTCGCCGTGGTGAGATCCGATAAGAGCCTTGAGACATTCTGCCAGGCCGATAAATCCAACTGAAAGAGTACCGTGCTTGAGCACTTCCTCAACAGTGTCATCGGGAGCAAGCTTGTCGGAGTCGATCCATATCCCCTGACCCATGAGGAAGGGGAAGTTTCTGACTCTCTTCTGGCACTGGATCTTAAATCTGTGCTTGAGCTGCTCGATCGCAAGGTCCATCATCTCGTCCAGCAGGTCGAAGAACAGACCAACGTTGTGGTCGGCCTTGATAGCCAGTCTGGGCAGGTTGATAGAGGTGAAGCTGAGGTTTCCACGGCCGGTGACGATCTCACGGGAGGGATCATGCTTATTGCCGATAACTCGGGTACGGCAGCCCATGTATGCGATCTCGGTATCGGGGTCGCCCTCCTTGTAATACTGGAGGTTGTAGGGTGCGTCGATAAATGAGAAGTTGGGGAAGAGCCTCTTTGCGGAAACTCTGCACGCCAGCTTGAACAGGTCGTAGTTAGGATCGGTGGGGTTATAGTTGATACCGTCCTTGATCTTGAAGATATGGATCGGGAAGATCGGGGTCTCGCCGTTTCCAAGGCCGGCCTCCTGAGCAAGAAGAACGTTCTTGATGACCATTCTGCCCTCGGGAGATGTATCAGTACCGTAGTTTATTGAGCTGAAGGGTGTCTGGGCACCTGCACGGCTGTTCATAGTGTTCAGGTTGTGGATAAGAGCCTCCATAGCCTGATATGTAGCACGGTCAGTCTCCTTCTCGGCGTTTTTCTTAGCGAAGGCCTGGAGCTTGTCAGCTGTCTCGCTGTCAACGTACTTGGTCAGGAGCTCCTTCTCCTTAGCCTCATAGCCGTTATCGCCTGAAAGAACAGGTCTCAGGCCGTCGTTTTCCAGGATAGAGCTGCGGATCTCCTTAGCGATGTCTCCGCCGTTGTCGAGTCCGCCCAGAAGCTGGAGGCCTCTGCCGATATTCTGCATATAACGGGAAGCGTAGGTCTTCTTAACGCCGTCAGCCATAGCGTAATCGAAGGTCGGGATGCTCTGGCCGCCGTGCTGGTCGTTCTGATTGGACTGGATAGCGATACAAGCAAGTGCTGAGTAGCTTGAGATGTCGTTTGGCTCACGGAGATAACCATGTCCGGTAGAAAATCCGTTAGTGAACAGCTTCTTCAGGTCTATCTGGCAGCAGGTAGTTGTCAGCGTATAGAAGTCCAGATCGTGGATATGTATGTCACCGTTCCTGTGAGCCTTAGCGTGTCTGGGCTCAAGGACGTACATCTCGTAGTATTCTTTAGCGGAAACTGAGCCGTATTTCAGCATAGTTCCCATGGCAGTATCGCCGTCGATATTTGCGTTTTCACGCTTTATGTCGCTATCCTTGGCAGGGCTGAAGGTGAGCTCATTGAGCACGCACATCAGGTTAGTCTTCATCTCTCGTGAGCGTGTGCGCTCGTAACGATAGAGAATGTAAGCCTTAGCTGTTTTGGCGTGTCCCTTTTCGATAAGGGTCTTCTCAACGAGATCCTGGATCTCCTCAACAGTAGGGGTCTGGCCGGGGTGAGTAGCCTCATAGGTCTTGCAGACCTCAACTGCTGTGTCCATTGCGACGCTGAAATCGGTGCCGCCGCAGGACTGAGCTGCCTTGAAGATAGCATTTGCAATTTTCTCGATATTAAAAGGGACCTTTCTGCTGTCTCTTTTTATGATATGAATTAACAAATACATTACCTCCGAATCACAATATATTGTATCTCCAATCTTCTCTGTCTTATATAAGTATAATGCAAAAATCAACGATCGTCAATTGTAGGCTTTCACAATAAACGAGGAGAAGATTGTTCCGCTGATCGTAGGATCTGCACATCAAAATCCGGAAATAGCGGTATTTTGGGAAATTCTCAAGGTATACAGAAAGTTGAAATAAAAGGCAAAACGCACCACAATATATTGTGGTGCGTATAATTTACGATGTATGGGTCAGGATATAGCCGCAGACCTGGTCGTAGGCGGCCTGGGAAAGGCTGAGAGTGTCGTAGTCCCAATACTCCTCGGCAAGAGTGCCGTTCTCGCCCTTGAGGGCAGTGTTGGTGTCGATGCAGTAAACGCCCGCCTTGTTGCACATATCCAGCAACTTGGTGTTGTAGTCGTTCACCATATCATTAGTGACCGTATCAGTGTCATAGATCACCGGCGGAAGCTGCATAACGTAGATCTTCAGCTCCGGCAGGGATGCGTGGATATTGTTCACAAGGGTCGCATAGCTGGCCACAAGCTCATCTACAGAGCCCTGGCCAAGGTCATTTCCCAGCATGATATAGAGCTCTGAGGGCTTTTTCAGCTTCACCACCTCATAGGGAGTGACTGTTCCGTAGCTGCTCTCCACTCTGGTAGAGTTGCAGTTCAAAGCGCCCAGCTGGTCGTTGCCCAGCACATTAGCCTCAGGGATCTTGCCAAGGCTTCCCATCCTTAGGAGGGTCTTGTCGGTGATCAGGCAGCAGCTCTCGAAATAGCCTGCGTCCACAGCAGCCGACTGAGGAACAGGATTTGTTATGCCGGCTCCCTCAGGGGTCTCCTGTGGAGTCTCCTGAGCCGCAGTGGTCGCCTGCTCATCGGCAGTGCTGACCTGGGAGTCCTGAGAGATGCTCGCCTCGAACTCGTCCTTGAAGAAATTCGGATTGAGGTTAGCAGCCACCATATATAGTACAAAGCAGGCTGCAAAGGACAACACAAAGATTATGAACAGCACCCAAAAATTGAAGCGAAGCATGGGCTTGCCACGTTTTTTGGAGCCTTTTCGCTGAATAGTTCTCTTATTTCCCATATTATCTCCACGTCCGCAAAGGGACTGCCGGGCTTACGGCAGCCGGCTTGCCGTCATTCAAAAATATAGCTATCCTTAATATTATAACCCGATCCGCAGGATTTTGCAAGGGCTTTACGAGATTTTTACATTTTTTACCGATAAGGGCAGTAAAATCTTCCGCTGGCTGTTGCTTTATTTCAGGATATGTGGTATACTTATTATATATTTGTATGGAGGTAATCACCATGAAGGACGGATTTATAAAAATAGCTTGTGCTACTCCCGATGTTAAGGTGGCTGACTGCGAGTTCAATGCTGACAGGATGATCGAGCTGGCAAAAGAGGCACACAGCAGAGGCGCGAAGATAGTTTGCTTCCCGGAGCTCTCTGTGACCGGCTACACCTGCGGAGATCTGTTCCTCCAGACCGCTCTGCTCAGGGCGTCAAACAAAGCTCTTACCAGGATAGCCGAGGAGACCAAGGAGCTGGATATGCTCCTCATCGTCGGAGCTCCTGTCACATATTGCGGAAAGCTGTATAACTGCGGAGTCGTCATTGAAAAGGGCGCCCTGCTGGGAGCTGTCCCCAAGGAGAATATCCCGAATTACAGCGAATTCTACGAAGCAAGATATTTCGCAGCGGGCCCTGTAGAGCATTGCCCGGTGTGCCTGGAGGATGAAACCAGCACTTTCATCGGCAATGATATGCTGTTCGTTTGCGCCGAAATGCCGGAGTTTCGCTTTGGTATCGAGATCTGTGAGGATCTGTGGGTGGGAGATACCCCCTCTGTGAAGCTGGCTCAGAGCGGCGCTTCGCTGATATTCAACCTCTCATGCAGTGACGAGGTCATCGGCAAGGCCGACTACAGGCGAACGATCATCAAGGCGAAGTCCGGCTCTCTGGCCTGCGGCTACGCTTACTGTGATGCTGGTATCGGCGAATCTACCCAGGATATGGTCTTTTCCGGACACAACATCATCGCTGAGAACGGCTCCATTCTGGCTCAGTCTGAGAAGTTCTCCAAGGGTCTGACAATTGCTGATGTGGACATTCAGCGTCTCGCTCATGAGCGCAGGAGAATGAATACCTTCCGCTGCGAGGACAGGCTCCAAGAGTGCTATTTCTCCTTGAAACTTACGGAGAATGAGCTGGACAGACACTTCTCCCCCACTCCATTCGTCCCCGAGGACAAGCAGGCTCTGGACAGCCGCTGTGAGGAGATCCTCACCATGCAGGCTGTGGGTCTGGCAAGCAGGCTAAAACACATCGGCTGCAAAACCGCTGTACTTGGCCTTTCCGGAGGTCTGGACTCAACCCTCGCTCTTATCGTGACGGCTCACGCATTCGATATGCTGGGTCTTGACAGGAACGGCATCCAGACTATAACTATGCCCTGCTTCGGCACCACAGACCGCACCTACACCAACGCCTGCAAGCTGGCAAAGGCTTACGGCTCCACTTTGACAGAGATAAACATCAGAAAAAGCGTCACTCAGCACTTTGAGGACATCGGTCAGGATCCGGAGCTCCACGATGTCACCTACGAGAATTCCCAGGCCAGAGAGCGCACTCAGATCCTTATGGACAAGGCCAATCAGCTTAATGGCATCGTTGTGGGTACAGGCGACCTGTCCGAACTGGCGCTGGGCTGGGCTACATACAACGGCGATCATATGTCGATGTATGCGGTGAACGCTTCTATCCCCAAGACCCTCGTCCGCTGGCTGGTGAGCTATGAGGCTCAGGTCTCTCAGGGGGAACTCAGAGGCGTTCTGCTGGACGTGCTGGATACTCCCGTGAGCCCGGAGCTCCTCCCTCCCGAAAAGGACGGAACTATCGCTCAGAAGACCGAGGATCTGGTGGGACCCTATGAGCTCCACGACTTCTTCCTGTACTACATGGTGAGACTTGGCTTCTCACCAGCAAAGATCTTCCGGCTGGCCTGCCGTGCCTTTGAGGGCAAATACGACAAGCTCACCGTCATGAAGTGGCTGAAAAAGTTCTGCTGGAGGTTTTTCTCCCAGCAGTTCAAGCGCTCATGCCTGCCGGACGGCCCCAAGGTGGGTACTGTCACCCTCTCCCCAAGAGGTGACTGGAGAATGCCCAGCGATGCTTCCAGCAGGGTATGGATCTCTCAGCTGGAAGAGATCGAGAAATCTCTCTGAGGAGGTGGCCTATGATCTGCGGAATGTGCGGAAAACGCATGAAGGTGGGCAGATTTAAGGTAGAGACCCACAGCACGGGCTATGCCTACTCCACCGTGTCCTGGTACGAAGGAAATGAGCTGGTATTTGAGTCGCCTCAGACTGAGACCACCGGCTTCTTCTGCGAGGACTGCGGTATCGCTATGGGGGCTTTCTTCCGAGGAAGACAGGTGGGCTTCACCTCGGAGTACGCCCAGGATCTGGACGATGACATCGACACCCTCCCCAAAAAATACTGCCCCGAGTGCGGCGAGGAGATCGACATCGACTACCCAAGATGCCCGGATTGCGGACATATTTTCTAAAGCAAATTCTCCGCTTATCTTTGCGGAAAATTATATCAATGGAGGTTAAACAAATGACTTACAAGGAAAGTTTCATCAAGTTCATGGTAGACTGCGGAGTGCTGACTTTTGGCGAATTTACGCTGAAAAGCGGCAGAAAGGCTCCCTACTTCATCAACTGCGGAAATTACAAGACAGGCGCACAGCTGGCTAAGCTGGGCGAATACTACGCTGAGTGCATCCACGCCAATAATATCCCCGTGGAGACTCTCTTCGGCCCCGCCTACAAGGGCATACCTCTGGCAGTTTCTGCCGTTATCGCTCTGAGCAACAAGTTCGGCATCGACGTTTCCTACTGCTTCGACCGCAAGGAGGCCAAGGATCACGGCGAGGGCGGAATGTTCGTTGGAAAGACTCTCACTGACGGCGAGAAGGTCGTTATCATCGACGACGTTATGACCTCGGGAAAAGCTCTGCGTGAGTCCATGCCCAAGCTGACAAGCGCCGCAAACGTGGACGTTAGCGGCATGGTGATCACAGTTGACCGCATGGAGAAGGGCACCGGCGAGCTGTCTGCTGTTCAGGAGGTAAAGCGTGACTTCGGCGTGACAGTTTACCCGATCGTTACCATGGAGGACATCATCGAAGCTATCCGCAATGACATCGTTCCCGGCAAGGAGTATCTGGACAAGATGCTGGAGTACCGTGCAACATACGGTATCTGAGTT
Source organism: Ruminococcus flavefaciens (assembly GCA_902760805.1). Classification (GTDB taxonomy): domain Bacteria; phylum Bacillota; class Clostridia; order Oscillospirales; family Ruminococcaceae; genus Ruminococcus. The sequence continues at coordinate 205,369 of CACWHY010000002.1, forward strand.
TTCCCATAAAAAAAGCCATAGCGCCTCGAAATGAAGTGCTATGGCTATTTTTGTCGGAACTAATTGATCACTTTACAACGATCTTCTTGAAGGCCTTCTTGCCCTTGCGGACAACTACCTCGCCGTCGGTGAGCTTGATATGAGCCTTGGGGTCGGTGATCTTCTCGTCGTTTACGGTGATACCGCCCTGCTGCACAAGTCTGCGAGCCTCGGAGATAGAGGGTGCAAGGCCGGCCTTTACCAGGACTGTGAGAAGTCCCAGGCTGCCGTCTGTCAGCTCAGATGCAGGGATCTCAGCCTCAGGCATATTCTCGGTGGAGCCGCCGCCGCCAAAGATAGCCTTGGCTGCTGCTCTTGCCTTTTCAGCCTCCTCCTCGCCGTGTACCAGCTTGGTCAGCTCGTATGCAAGGAGCTCCTTTGCAGCGTTGAACTGAGCGCCCTCGGTCATGTTCTTCTCCATTTCCTCGATCTGCTCAACAGGCACGAAGGTCAGCATTTTCAGGCACTTGATAACGTCTGCATCGTCAACGTTCCTCCAGTACTGGAAGAACTCGTAGGGGCTTGTTTTCTCAGCGTCCAGCCAAACTGCGCCCTTTTCGGTCTTGCCCATTTTCTTGCCCTCAGAATTCAGCAGCAAAGTGATGGTCATTGCGTAAGCGTCCTTTCCCAGCTTTCTGCGGATCAGCTCAGTGCCGCCCAGCATATTTGCCCACTGATCGTCGCCGCCAAACTGCATATTACAGCCGTATTTCTGGAACAGCTCAAGGAAGTCGTAGCTCTGCATGATCATGTAGTTGAACTCAAGGAAGGTCAGGCCTCTCTCCATTCTCTGCTTGTAGCACTCGTGGGAGAGCATACGATTTACGCTGAAATGAGCGCCCACGTCACGGAGGAGCTCGATGTAGTTCAGCTTCATGAGCCAGTCAGCGTTGTTCACGATGATAGCCTTGTCCTCAGCGAAGTCGATGAAGCGGCTCATCTGCTTCTTGAAGCAGTCAACGTTGTGCTGGATAGTCTCGGGGGTCATCATCTTTCTCATGTCAGTTTTTCCCGAAGGATCGCCGATCATGGCAGTTCCGCCGCCGATGAGGACGATGGGCTTATTGCCGGCCTCCTGGAGTCTCTTCATAAGGCACAGAGCCATGAAGTGGCCAACGTGAAGGCTGTCGGCGGTGGGGTCGAAGCCGATGTAGAAGGTGGCCTTTCCGGCGTTGATCAGCTCCTCGATCTCCTTCTCGTCGGTGAGCTGAGCCAGTAGGCCACGGCGTTTGAGTTCTTCAAAAATAGTCATAATGGTTACTCCTTTTTATCGTTATCGAATTTTTTCTTTGCTTTAAGTGCGATTGCAAGCTCTGCGCAGCCGCAGACAAGCTGTATGGATGCCAGGTAATATTTCCCGATAAACAGCCAGATCACGCCGAGTATCAGGAATACTGCCGCCATTATGAAGAATGGGATCGCATTTTTCACAGGCTCTCCCCTCCTTTTTCATAAGCAATGAGAGCGTCGGGCGTTCTCATGTTTATCACGACCTTTCATTAGTCAATATCAGACGAAAGTCTGGTCATCTCTGTCCTGAGAAATGGGGGAATTCCCCGAGATATGGCCAGATCTGCGTTCAAGCTCCTCCAGCGCCATTTCCACCTGGTGCTCTGTCAGACGCACCTGAACGGTCTTCCCCAAAGAGGAGAGCTCCAGGAAATGCTGGTACTCCTCCCCGGCGTAGGTGCCGTCCTGGTACTTTTTCAGGCGAACGATATGCCGTCTTGCTGCGGACAGCTCACTGAGCTTTATGGCTCCGGCGGTCTCCTTATTAAAGAAGATGATCAGCTCGCCGCCGATGTTCACTCCGTTTTTCTGGAAGGTCAGGAGCCTGCCCCTCATGTAGGACTTCTCCAGCTCCTCATGGGGGAGCTTTGTGGCTCTCAGCCATTTCCGCACAGGATAGCCGCAGATGTCCTTTGTGCCGAAATACAGGCAAAAAGCTCCAAGAGCGAGCCCTCCCACAGCCACAAGCGGCGACTGAGGACTGAACAGCAGAGCAGCTCCGCAGGCGGTGAAAAAAGCTCCCATAAGGATCATTGCACGGTCAGCGCCGTTGTTGTAATGCCGGCACATATCGGCCTTCATGGACTTGCGCTTCGGGGTCTCCCAGCCCTTTTCCTGGGCAAAATCAAGAAAGCCCTTCCGCCATTCCACCGAGGAGAAACGGCTCCCGTCCTCAAGCTCAGGGCGTTCCTTGGCAGCCTTGCGGTCGGCCTTTTGCTCCCGGGACTGACTGTAGATGATGAAAACTACGGCGACTGCCACGATAACGGCAGCTATGGCAATGTGGACGAAGTCCCTGTAGACAAACCATACATAAGCCAGCCCCAGAGCTCCTCCCACAAGCGCCGCAGGAAGGCTCATTCTCGGATCAGGCGTGCGTCTCATCTTCATGCTATCCCTCCAAACAAAAAGCCCCGGAAAGCACAGCAAAGCGCCTTCCGGGGACGAATTTCTCGTGGTACCACCCCGATTTATCCGGCTGACCGGACCTCAAAAGCTGTAACGGGCAGACCCGCTCCCCCCTACTGTAGTTCAAGGGGAAAACTCCCGGATGTAACTCACCATGCGCCCTCGCCCCCTCACACCTGCCGGGAGCTCTCTGGATCGGGACTTGCACGGATCTAATCCGTTCCTCGTTTTCTCTATCATAGCACAAAGAAAGGCAGCTGTCAAGGGGGTTATTGATTAAAATAACAAAATATTTATCTGGGTATTGACAAACTCTTTCCACTGGTGTATAATATTATATGTTGGTGCTGATGTGGCACAGTCGGTAGCGCAACGCCTTGGTAAGGCGTAGGTCGTCGGTTCAAGTCCGATCATCAGCTCCAGTAAAAAAGTCTCTTTTTTGTCTATATATAGGCAAATAGAGACTTTTTTCTTTTATTGTTAGAAATATCGAGTTTTCATATAGTTTGTATTAAAATGAAAGACTTTAGGTGTCAATATGGGTGTCAAACAAAAAACTCCCCTCCAAAACCGGAGGGGAGTCTTCTTGTCAGCGCAGGAAATATGTTGCTGAAGCGCAGTGCAGAGACAGTTACTGAGACCGCTGACCTGTCAAGTATACCACACTGCTGCCCGTCTGTCAATGCGTGATTTTTGTCGATTCATGCTTCCTCCAGGAGCCCGGAGTATTTCTTGTCGTCGATGATGAGAGTGACCTGCTTCGTCACCTTGGGAACAGCAGTCTGCTTCTGGTAGCCGTT